>DATFLZ010000001.1:0-6885 GCA_035267205.1 Solirubrobacterales bacterium
CTGGCGCTCCTGGAGCGCGCCCGCGTGCTCGTCTGCCTCGGCGGCTACGGCTGGGCGGCCGCGCTGACCGTGCTCGCCGAGGCCGGGCACGAGATCCCCAGGCCCCGTCCAAAGTTCGGCCACGGCGCCGAGGCGACGGCAGGCCCCTACCGGCTGCTCGGCTGCTTCCACCCCTCCCAGCAGAACACCTTCACCGGGCGGCTCACCGAGCCGATGACCGACGAGGTCTTCGCCCGCGCGCGGGAGCTGGCCGCCGCCGAGGGTTCCCAGAGCGGCTAGAGGCCGGCGGGCGCCCGCTCGGGCCGCGCGAGGCCCTCGCTGCGGGCGGCCTCCTCGACGGCCTCGGACACCGCCCGGTGGACCGAGAGGTCGAGCGCGTCGGGAACCAGCTCGCTCTCGCTGGTCAGCCCGGCGATCGCGCGCGCGGCGGCGAGCTTCATCCCGGTGGAGATCTCGCTCGCCCCGGACGCGAGCGCGCCGCGGAAGATCCCGGGGAAGCCGAGCACGTTGTTGACGCTGGTCCCGTCGGCGGCGAAGGCGGCCCCCGCGGCCAGCGCCTCATCCGGCCAGATCTCCGGGCTGGGGTTGGTCAGCGCGAAGATCACCGAGCCGTCGCGCACCATCTCCGGCTTGATCAGCCCCGAGACGCCGGTCGTCGCGACTACCAGGTCGGCCTCGCTCATGATCGTCTCGAAGTCGGCGATCTCGACCCCGGCGGCGCGGGCGCGCTCGTGGGAGCGCTCGTCCGGATCGGAGGCGAGCACCCGCGCGGCGCCGCCGTCGACCATGGTGTCGGCGATCCCGAAGCCGGCCGCGCCGAGCCCGATCTGCCCCACCGTGGCCTCGTTGAAGTCGATTCCCACCTGCTCGCAGGCCGCGAGCGCCGCGGCGAGCGTCGCGACCCCGGTGCCGTGGACGTCGTCGTGCATCACCGGTTCCTCCAGGGCGTCGATCAGGCGCGCCTCGATCTCGAAGCAGTCGGGCACCCGGATGTCCTCGAGGTGGATCGCGCCGAACCCCGGCGAGATCCGGACCACGGTCTCGATGAACTCGTCGACGTCGTCGGTGTCGATCAGGATCGGCATCGCGCTGAGGCCGACCATCTGGGAGTAGAACAGCGCCTTGCCCTCCATCACCGGCATCGACGCCACCGGCCCGATGTCACCGAGGCCGAGAACGCGCGTGCCGTTGGTGCAGATCGCGACCGTGCGGCCGATCATCGTGAAGCGGGAGGCCAGCGCGGGCTGCTCGGAGATCGCCGAGCAGACGCGGGCGACGCCCGGGGTGTAGACGTCGCGCATGTGCTGGAGCGTCTCCATCGGGCGGAGCGCGCTGACCGCGAGCTTGCCGCCCTCGTGGGCGTTGACGGCCCGGTCGAAGAAGGAGAGCACCCGCACGCCCTCGAGCTCCTGGATGCAGTCGGCGACGCGGGCGGCGTTTGCGTAGTCGTCGACCTCGACCGTGATCTCGCGGACCGAGCGGTCGCGCCCCATGTTGATCGTGACGATGTCGCCGATCAGCCCGTCGCCCTCGGCGATCATCGTGCAGATCTTGGCGAGCTGGCCCCGGACGTGGGGCTGGTCGATGCGGAAGACGTAGTCGAGGGCCATCCGGCGGCAGTATGGAGGGAGCGGCGGCGCGGGCGCAGTCCGATTGAGGGGGCAGGTGGACGGAGCCGAGCCGGCGGAGGGCGGGCGCCTAGTATCGCGGGCTGACCCGTGCCGCTGAACCTGCCCAACTCCCTGACCCTTCTGCGCATCCTCGCGGTCCCGGTTGTCGTCGTCTTCCTGCTCGGCGAGATCCAGGACGGGGATGTGATCGCGGCGATCGTCTTCGCGCTGGCGGCCGCGACCGACGGCCTCGACGGCTACATCGCCAGACGGCGGGGGCAGATCACGAACTTCGGCAAGCTGATGGACCCGCTGGCCGACAAGCTGCTGATCGTCGCCGCGCTGATCAGCCTCGTCTCGCTGGGCCGGCTCGAGGCGTGGATCGCGATGGTGATCATCGCCCGGGAGCTGGCCGTGACCGGGCTCCGCTCGGTGGCGGCGGAGCAGGGAGTCGTGATCGCCGCGAGCTGGCTGGGCAAGGTGAAGACGACGCTGCAGATCGCCGCGATCTTCGCCCTGATCGCGGCCGATCCCTCGCCGCTCGGGGTCGACCTGTTGGTCTACGCGGCCGTCATCGTCACCCTCGTCTCAGGGGCGGACTACTTCCTCAGCCTCCGGCGGACGCTCGCCGATGCGGCGGCCGGCAAGGAGGGCTCGACCGCCGTCTCCGCGGATCGCGAGCCGACGACCGTCGAGCGGTAGGCCGTCCCCGGGGCCTGAGCCTCAGGTCGCCGCCGGGGCCTCGAGCCACTCGCGCATCGTCGTGTGGCGGCGGGAGTGCTCGCCGGCGTTGAGCTCGGCGAGGATCTCGTCGAGGCGGCCGGCCCGCTCGGCGACGACGTTGTGGCGGTGGATCGTCTCGAGGTTCTCCTGCCGGGCGAGGACGAAGCCCCCGTCCGCGAGCTCCGGATGGGCGGCGGCGACCTGCCGGACCATCTCCCGGACGCAGTCCTCGACGAAGCGGGGGTTGGCGTGCGCCTTCTCGACCACGGCGCGCTCGTCGGAGCGTTTCATCAGCTCGTAGATCTCGGACGACATCGAGGTCTCGACGATGCGCAGCAGCTCGCGGGCGTCGAGATCGGCTGTGCGCCCCTCGGGGCAGCCGAGGTGGAGGGTCCCGATGCCGCGCTGATTGTGGGTCGCGACCGGCACCGCTTCGAGGATCTCGTCCACCTGCTCCGGCGAGTAGCCGAGCTCGGCGAGGGAGTCCCGGGCGCCCGCGGCGACCAGCTCCTGCGCGCACGGGCAGGCGGTCATGCCCTGGGCCTGCACCCCGGTCAGGGTGCGGGTGCCCCGCTCGGAGGCGACCGCGGTGCCGAACAGCGTGTAGATCTCCTGAGTCTCGTTGCCCGTCGCGGGGGTCGGCACGGTCTCGGGATAGCGCGCGGCGAGGGAGACCTCGGCCCGGTCGCCGTCCTGGCGATCGCGCACCCGCTCGGCGATCGCGGCGGCCAGGCGCTCGGCCTTGAGGCTCTCGCTGAGCACGACCTCGTCGATCGCCTCGTTGACGACCTCCTCGAACCGGGACATGTGGGCACCGGCCTGCCGCGGGTTGAGGTCCACGAAGCACTCCATCTGCGCGAAGAAGAGCTGGGGGCCGGCGCCGTCGGATCCGGCGTCGACGCGGATCACCTTCTCGACGCCGGTCACTCCGACCCGCGTCAGGCTGATCTCGGTTCGCGGCCTGCCGGCCTGAACGTCGGGAATGGCGGGCGTGAGTACTCCTGGAGGCCTGTTCATCGCCCAGCGAAGGCTAACGAGGCGCCGGGCTCGGCTCGGCTCCCTCCCGCGGCAGCCGCGCCTCGCGGGCGGTCGAGGAGATCGAGGAGCTCAAGGCCCTGGTCGCCTCGGGCCGGAAGCGGGGCTTCGTCACCTTCAGCCAGATCTCGGCCGCGCTGCGCGAGGTGGAGGTGACCTCCGAGCAGGTGCGGGACCTGCACGAGCACCTGCAGCGGGAGGACGTGATCGCCGTGCTCGAGGCGCTCGAGTGGCTGCTCGGACAGGGCGCGACGGTGCTGGTCCCGTTCGGCCACAACCCCAACTTCGATCTCGTCGCGGAGCTCGGTGGCCAGCTCCTGAGGATTCAGGTGAAGGAGCACGCAGGAGGTGGTGACGCCGGACGGTCACAAGCGAGCCACCGTGTCGCTGGCCACGGCGGGTGGAAATCAGAGCTGGAGCGGCAAGCGAAAGCTCATCGATCCCTCAGCGATCGAGTACGTCTTTGCGCTCACCGGCGACGGCAGGCGCTGGTTCATTCCCGCCGGCGCTCTCGAAGCGCGAAGCGCGATCACCCTCGGTGGACCCAAGTACGCCGAGTACGAGATCACCCGCGGTCGTCCGCTCGAGTCGTTCGTCTATCAGCGTGAATCGAAGCTAGACTGCGCGCCCGCGGGGGAGTATCCAAGCGGTCAACGGATGGCGGCTGTAAACCGTCCGGCTCAGTCCTTCGCAGGTTCGAATCCTGCCTCCCCCATGGACCGCGGCGCTCCGACACAGCTCAAGCCCACTCGCTACGAGCGCAAGTCGGGCCCGGGAGGCTTCTCGTCGAGCGCATCGGGCTTCCCGCGTGGGCGGTGGAGGACGGCGACGACTCGTCCTAGCCGCAGCGGCCGTGCGGCCGCTATCGTGCTGCTCTCCCGCCCGGTTAGCTCAGCGGTAGAGCACTTCCATGGTAAGGAAGGGGTCGTGGGTTCAATTCCCACACCGGGCTTCTCCCGAAGGGCTCACACGCGCCTGCGCGTCCCTTCGACGGGCAGATCCTCAGGCGACATCCGGAGCGCGCGGCCCTCAGTCGCCAATCAGCTCGGCGCTGGCGTGGGCGGAAGCCATCCCCGAATCGGTGGTGATCAGCGGGGAGTCTTCGAGCTGACTCGCCAGCTCGACGTAGAGAGCATCGACGAGTCGGAGGTTGTGCCGGCGCTCCCAGGCGCCGGAGAGCAGCGGTGCAAGAGGCCGACGCTCGAGCGGCGCCCCGGCAAGCAGCTCGAGGCGCTCTTCGACCTCGGGCTCGGTCACCCTGCCCGCCCGTTGCAGTCGCCCAAGCGCCGAGAGGACCTCAGCGTCGATGTGGGCGGGGGCGAGCAGCCGCTCATCGCTCAGCCGCTGCTGCACCGCCTCCGCGAGCTCGGTGCCGCAGAGCAGATCGACGATCGCAGAGGCGTCGACGACGATGCCGCGAGCGGGGTCGGGGTCGGCCACCGCTCAGGCGCCGAGCTCGGCGCGAGCGTCTTCGACCGCCGCCAGTGCCTGATCATGGCCAGCCTCGGTGGGTGGCAGCGAAGAGACCTGACGAAGCCAGCGGGTCGCCCCCGCCGCTGCGAGCTCTGCCCGCACCGCTTCCTGGGTGATGCGGGAGACGTTGAGCTCGGCACGCCTGACCTCGTCGGCGAGGTCGTCGGGCAGGTACACGTTCACGCTTGCCATATGCGCATACTATACGCATAACCGCCGAGTTGGCGGACGGCGAGCGCGCCTGCGCTTCGCGCAAGGCGGCAGCCTCGGGAACTAGCGCTCTTATGCGAAAGCGTGGGTCCGGCCGAGGGCGCCGACCGCGAGCCGGCAGCGGTTGCATAGAGGGAGCGTGACCATCCCGCCGATCGCGGCGAGGTTGCCTCGTCCAGTGGCCGAGCGGTCAATCTGCCCCGCCTGCCGGCCGAAAGTGACCGCTCGGCGCCGCGCCCGTCAGCGGTTCCGCGGAACCGCCCCAGATCTGGTGTCCCCGCTGCGGATAGCCGCTGCCCCTCCCTCACTGCAGGGAGCCCGGGCCGGCGTTCGTGTGTCTCAGCGCGAGATCCGCTAGTCCGGCCGGCGCTCCTCGAGCCTCAACAGCGAGGCGAGGTCGCGCGCGCCGTGGACGAGGGCCAGGACGTAGACATCGTCGCCCCGGACCTCGTAGATCAAGCGATAGCTGCTGAGGATCAACTCGCGGACCGCTTCGTGGTCCATCTCGGGCACGACCCGTCCGCGCTTAGGCATCTCCGTGAGTGAGCGGGCGGCATCACGGACCCGGCGGACCAGCGCCGCCGCGTAGGCCGGCGAGTCCTCGGCTAGGTAGTCGGCGACGCGCTCGAGATCACGCCAGGCGACCTCGGTCCAAGCTACTCGTCGAGCCAACGCTGAAGCCGACGCTCGAACTCGTCCTGGGGAACAGTCCTGCCGGCGGCGACGTCCTCACGCCCGCGCTCGATCCGCTGCAGGACGTAGAGGTGGTACTGGATGTCCTCGAGGCTCGCCTCCTCGGGCAGGCCCGCGAGGACCTTCTCGGCGTCTTGCTTAGCCGTAGCCATCGCAATCAGGGTACCGCGCCGGGGGGAAGTTCTTTTGAGGCCCGATTCTTACGAACACCGACCGTGGTGAAAAGCGCGCGAAGCCACACTCACCGCAGCAACGTGGGTGTCAAGGCTCGGATCGCTTCAAGATGTCGCCCTTCAAGTCAGCGAAGGTCTCTGGGAGGAGCTTGGCAAGCCGAAGCGCTCCGGCCGACGACCAAGCCGCCTCCGCAGGCGGTATTCGCAGGCCCGCCCACTCGCTTCGCTCGCCGGGATACAAGATCATCGCGGCCAGCCAGCGGTCATCTGCCGTGCAGACTTCCTGGTGGGTCTTGGCATCCCAATGCCACTGAGGGTCCGGAACTCTGAACTCCTCCAGCTTCGCAAGCTCGGCCTGGAGGGCCGTGGCTTCGGAGCCCGAGAACGACCATGTGTCCCGCCAGCCGGTTCCCTCGGAGGGAGAGAGCAAGTCCACGTGGTAACGCATCGCACCAGGCTAGCCAGGCCGCCAACGGAGCCGGCGCGCCTACCTCGGCTAGGGGCACTGCTTTCGATGTTCACCGAGCGAGGCCCCGGGGGTGGTGAACGGCGCGAAGACCAACACCGTACGATCGTCCGCATGACGGTGTCATCTGACGACTGGCGCCGAATGGGACAGGAGAAGTTCTTGCCCTCCGGCACGACCTGGGTCCACAAGCGATACCGCGCTGAAAGCGAGACCTGGGAGCACGAGCACTGCGAGTTCTGTGCGGCCAAGTTCATGGACCCCGACTACTCGGACCAGCACCGTCAAGCGATCGCGAACGATCCGAGAATCCTCACCGAAGGTTTCACGACGACGGGCCAGCACCCGAAAGGCCCCGGGTACTACTGGGTCTGCGCGAACTGCTTCGGAGACTTTGCCGAGGAGCTCGGCTGGCGCACCCAGACGTCCTGAGGGCCCCCGATAGGACGAGGTGCTTTCCGAGGCTGCCGCAACTGCGGGGCGATCATTGTGAACTGCGCGA
>DATFLZ010000002.1:0-2039 GCA_035267205.1 Solirubrobacterales bacterium
ATCGGCAACCGCTCGAGCGGCCGGATGGGGTTCGCCCTCGCCGAGGCCGCAGCCGAGCGCGGCGCCTCCGTGAAGCTGATCGCGGCGAACGTCGGGCTGCCCACGCCCCCGGGCGTCGAGCGGATCGACGTCGTGAGCGCCGCCGAGTTGGCGGAGGCGACGGGGGCGGCGTACGGCGACTGCCACGTACTTCTGATGACGGCCGCCGTCGCCGATTTTCGCCCACGCGAGTCCGCCGAGGGCAAGCTGGTCCGCGAGGGCTCGGGCGGGATGGCGCTCGACCTCGAGGCGACCGAGGACGTCCTCGCCGGCCTTGCCGCTCGCCGCTCCGCCGGTCAGACCCTGATCGGGTTCGCCGCCGAGCACGGTGGCGACTTCGTCGAGCGAGCGCGGGGCAAGCTCGAGCGCAAGGGCCTGGACGCTGTCGTCGTCAACGATGTCTCCGACCCGCGGATCGGGTTCGAGAGCGAGGAGAACGAGGTCACGCTGGTGGAGGCCGGCGGCGAGATCGCGCTGCCGCGCGGTAGCAAGCGGGACGTCGCGGGACGGATCCTCGATCGCGTCGCTGAGCTCCGCGCGGAGCGCGACGCGGCGCCGGGCTCCGGCTGATCCTCCGGCCCTTGATCGGCCCTTGATCGCCCGGATACGCTTGGGCGATGAGCGAGTCCGTTGAGCACCCGGGGCCCAGCCCAGACGGGCCGGACTCCACCTATGACCTGTATCGGCGCGGGATGTCGCTGCTCGAGCGCGGCGACTACGACGCGGCGACTGTGCCCCTGGGGAGGGCGGCGGCGAGGGAGCCGGAGAAGTCGTCGGTCCGGGAGGCGCTCGGTCGCGCCTATTTCCGGGCCCGCCGCTACCGGGAGGCCGCCCGTGAGTTCGAGGCGGTGGTCGAGCGGCACCCGGTCAACGACTTCGCCCATTTCTGCCTCGGCAGGGCGTTGGCGCTGAGCGGGCGCTCGGACCGCGCTCGGCGCCATCTGGCGATCGCGTCGAACCTGCGCCCCGAGCGCCGCGACTACCGCATCTACCGCGAGCGGCTCGCGGGCTAGCAGGACGTGCCGGCGGCGATGCGCGCGCTCGTTCAGCGGGTCAGCTCCGCGTCGGTGACGGTGGGGGGCGAGACGGTCGGCAGCATCGGGCCGGGAATGGCGGTGCTGCTGGGTATCGCCCGGGCGGATACGCCCGAGGTCGCTGAGCGCCTCGTCGGCAAGCTGCGGAGGCTGCGCATCTTCGAAGACGCGGAGGGTCGGACCAACGAGCCGCTCGGGGAGGAGCGGGGGATCCTGTGTGTGAGCCAGTTCACGCTGTACGCGAGCACCCGCAAGGGCAACCGGCCGAGCTTCACGGAAGCCGCGCCGCCCGAGCAGGCCGAGCCCCTGTACGAGAGCGTCTGCGACGCGCTCGGCGCGGAGCGCGGCAGATTCGGGGCGAGGATGAATCTGACGCTCACCAACGACGGGCCGCTGACGCTGATGGTCGAGGTCGATTCCGGCGCTTGATCGCTGCTCGGGTGCGTAGCTATACTCAGCGCTCACCTTTGCAGCCGATCTGACGCGAGAGGTGGGCCGGCGGCCCGCCTTTTTTATCGCCTCAGGCCGACCGTAGAGGGGAGAAAAAGAGTGGAAGAGCTACGAGCTGACATCGAAGAGAGGATCGCGGCGCTGGACCCGCAGATCGAGTTGATCGCGCTTGACAAGGCGGGTCGCGAGACCCTGCGCCTCTATATCGACCACCCGGATGGGGTCGATCTGGGGCGCTGTGAGCAGGTCACCAAAGCGCTGCTCGACCTCAGCGCCGAGTGGGCGCTCGAGGTCTCCTCGCCCGGTCTCGATCGGCCGCTGACCAAGCCCGACCACTACCGCCGCTTCATCGGCTCGCGGGTGCGCGTCCGCACCCGTGAGGCCGTCGAGGGGCGTAAGAACTTCACCGGCAGGCTCGAAGCCGCCGATGAGCGCTGCGTGAACGTCGCCGACGAGCAGGGGCTCCACGAGATCCCGCTCGACGCCGTGCATCGCTCCAACCTTGTACCCGAGCTC
>DATFLZ010000003.1:0-35279 GCA_035267205.1 Solirubrobacterales bacterium
CGGTTCCCAGGTAGGCCTCGGGCCGGTCCCGCCAGACCTCGTTGAGCTCGCGGCCGTGGAGGCCGTGAATCTTCATTGGGGCGACGAAATCGTGGGACTGGAAGCCGGTGCCCCAGATGATCACGTCCGTGGGCCGCTCGACCCCGTCGGGACCCACGACTCCGTCGGGGGTGATGCGTTCGACCGGGCCGTGGTGCAGGTCGACGTCGTCGCGCATGAGCGCCGGGTACCAGTCGCTGGTGAACAGGACCCGCTTGCAGCCGGCCTCGTAGTCGGGCGTCGCCTTCGAGAGCAGGTCCGGATCGTCCCCGAGCTCCTTACGGCGGTAGCGGTCCGCGGCCTTCGCGAACGGGGTCATCAGCCAGTCGGTCCCGGTGAACGCGTGCGTCGCGACCTCGAAGAAGCTGAACAGCCCGAGTCGCGAGGCGGCGACGCGGGCGGGGACTCGGCGCATCAGCGCCCGCTCCCAGGCCGGATAGGCGCGGTCGGTCTTGGGCAGGATCCATGGCGCTGAGCGCTGATAGACGTCGAGGCTGCCGGCCCGCTTGGCGACCTCGGGGACGAACTGGATCGCGCTGGCGCCGGTGCCGATCACGGCGACGCGAAGGCCGTTGAGGTCGCAGTCGTGGTCCCACTCCGCGGAGTGGAAGCTGCGCCCGCTGAAGTCCTCCATTCCTTCGATTTCGGGGATCGCGGGGTTCGTGAGCTGGCCGCATGCGGTGATCAGCGCGTCGAAGCGCTCGATCTCCCCGGTTGAGGTCTCGACCTCCCAGCTGCCGTCCTCGGGGTCGAAGTCGGCACGCTCGACCTCGGTCTGCAGGCGCAGGTGCCGGCGGAGCCCGAAGTTGTCGGTGATCTCCTCGAGGTAGGAGAGGATCTCCTCCTGCACGGCATAGCGCTTGCTCCAGCGATGGCCGTGAGCGAACGAGAACGAATACAGGTGCGAGGGAACGTCGCACTCGGCGCCCGGATAGGTGTTCGCCCGCCACACGCCGCCGACGCTCTCGCCGCGCTCGAAGATCGTGAAGTCGTAGAAGCCCTCCTGCTTGAGGCGGATCCCCATCCCGATCCCGCCGAAGCCGGCGCCGACGACCGCCACCCGCACGGGGCGCCCGTTGCCGTTGCGGTGACCGTTGGCTTCCATCGGAGTCCCAGCCTACCCGGCCGGCGGCGTCGTTTCGATGCCGGGGAGGGGGCCGTCCTGCAGCGGCACCGCCGAGGGGTCGAACCGGCTGATGAGCGCCTCGGCGCCGGGTCGCTCATCGGGCTCGCAGAGGCCGACGGAGGCGGCGAGTGCGGCGCGCACCGCCGCCGGCTCCCGCCCGGCTCGCCGCTGGTCGGCGAGGGTGACCGAGCCGTGGCGTTTGGCGAGCCGCTCCCCGTCGGACCCGAGCACCAGCGGCAGATGCGCCCAGGATGCCATGGGCGGCAGCCCGAGCCGCTCGGCGAGCCAGATCTGGCGCGGGGTGGAGTCGAGCAGGTCGCGGCCGCGGGCGACCTCACCGATTCCCTGCGCCGCGTCGTCGACGACGACCGCGAGGTTGTAGCCGTAGGTGCCGTCGTTGCGCCGGACGACGAAGTCGTCGACCACCGCCGCGTGGTCACCGTAGAGCCGGTCCTCGAAGCCGACCCGCGGCGCGCCCGCGCGAACCCGTAGCGCAGCCGGCCTCCCCGAGCGCTCGCGCTCGGAGCGCTCGGCGGCGGAGAGCTCGCGGCAGGTGCCCGGGTAGGCGCCCTCCGGCAGCTCGCCGTGTGGCGCGGAGGCGGCCTGTCTGATCTCGGTGCGCGTGCAGAAGCACTCGTAGATCAGCCCGTCGTCCCGGAGCCCGGCGACCGCCCCGGCATAGGCCTCGTCGCGCTCGCTCTGTCGCATCTCCGAGCCTTCGTCGTCCCAGTCCAGGCCCAGGGCGCGCAGGTCCTCGAGCTGTCCGCTCTCGTGGGCGGCGCGGGAGCGCTGCCGGTCGAGATCCTCGATTCGCATCAGGAACGGAGCGTCCTGGGAGCGC
Organism: Solirubrobacterales bacterium; assembly: GCA_035267205.1. GTDB lineage: Bacteria > Actinomycetota > Thermoleophilia > Solirubrobacterales > 70-9 > CAXMST01. The sequence continues at coordinate 2,007 of DATFLZ010000003.1, forward strand.
GCGAGCAGCCAGGCCAGCAGCGCGGTGCGCAGGTTGCCGAGATGCAGAGGACCGGTCGGGCTCGGCGCGTAGCGCCCGGTGCAATTCACCCTGCCGCGGCCGGTTTGTGAACCTTCTCCTCAGCCCCGTAGCGCTCTCGCGAGCGGGCGAGCTTCTCCGCGTCGTAGCGGTTGCGAGCCCACCACGAGTCCGGCTTGGCGAGCCGCGTGGCGCCGATGATGCCGACCGGGCCGATGTAGATCCCGAACACGCCCCACATCAGCTTGCCCTTCAGGAAACAGATCGCTACGAAGGTCCACAGCAGCGCCTGGGCGATCAACACGCCGATGATGCCCTCGATCCCGTCCGCCGATTCGACCGTCACGGGGTAGGCGCCCAGCAGCATGAAGCCGGTGATCACCGCGAAGACGATCACCGCGTCGATCGACTGTCGTCCCTGCTCGGACCAGTAGACGTCCTCGAGGTGGAGCCAGAGCGCGAACTCGTCCAGCGTCAGCGCGGCCCCGATCCCGAACACGATCCCGGTGACCTCGAGCGGCGGCTGCACGACCACCGCGAGCACTCCCGAGAGGAGCAACAGCACGATCCCCCACACCAGGTGATGGATGTGGGTGTCCCCGGCCTCGACGTTCCCGAGCCAGCTGAACCGCTCGGTCCGGATCGAGTGGGTGATGAACCGCGTGAGCCCGAACGTCACCCCGAAGGCGACCAGCATCAGAAACAGCGGCTGGTTGCCGCTGTCGATGATCGCCTCCTCGTAAGCGGAGCCGATGCTTGCGACCGTCATGACGAGCGGCGGGGTCACTGCGGTCAGGATCATTGCGCTTCGCGTCGTCGCCGGCTCGGACGGCTCAGCGGCGGAGCTTCAGCTTCTGCTTCTTCTTGACCGTGCGCTTGTTGCGAAGGCCGTCGCGCACCTTGGCCTTCGCCTTCACCTTGCGCGCCTTCTTCGATCCGCGCAGGGCGCGCAACTTGCGCTTGCCGATCTTGAGCTTCACCCGGGTCTTCGTCCCCGGCTCGAGCGAGAACTTCTTGCGGGCCAGCTTCAGCTTCTTTTTCTTCTTCGCAAGCTCAACCCGCTTGCGCGTCTTCAGCACCAGCTTGCCCTTGCAGGGACCGGTCAGCTCGGAGGCGGGGCACTTGAGTCTTGCCCGCGCGACGCCGCGGCGGTTCACCCGCAGGCGCCGTCCCTTGATCCGTAGCTTCGGCGCGGTCTTGTCGACCACGAACGACACCTGCTCAGGGGTGGGATCGGGGTTGTTGCGGACGTCGACGGCCCGCATGCGCAGCGTCTGAGGGCCGTCCTTCATCTTCGGCGCTGAGCCGCTCCCGTCGCGGCCCGCGCAGTTGCTGAACCCGGCGCCGGTCGAGCACTGGAATCGCGAGAGGTCGAGCGCTCCGGAGCCGAGCTTGATCGCGGGGGTCCGGTCCTTGATGTGCTCGCCGGGGTCGGGGGCGCTGAGGACGTTGGTGTCCGGGGCGCCCGAGTCGATCGCCCAGAGCTCGGTCCCGGAGCTGTCGTCGTCGGCCCGGAAGTAGAGGGTGTCGCCGACGACCGTGAACTCACTGGGATTCGAGGATCCGCTGGGATTGATGTCCGCGACCCGCTCCGCGCCGGTGCCGCCGCCGGTGGTTCGGTAGAGCTCGTTCCCGGTCGAGCCGTCGGAGGCGCAGAAGTAGATCTCGCCGTCGAAGGGAGTCAGCTCGGGAGACAGGCATAGCGAGCTACCGCCCGGGTTGATGTCGGCGACCTGCTGGAAGACCGCGAAGCCGGTGAATCCGTCGCTGCGCCAGAGCTCCCTGTCACCGCCGGCACCGCGCGCCTCGAAGTAGAGCCAGTCTCCGAGCGGGGTCAGATGGGCAGGGTCGCCATCGGCTCCGCCCGGGGCGATGTTGCCGGCAATGACCGTGCTCCCCAGAGTCCCTCCGGAGCGCAACAGCTCGTTTCCGTATGTCGGATGCTCGGCCGAGAAGAAGAGGGAGCCCTTGAACGCGGTCAGCCCGGTGACTCCCGAGTCGGTCGCAGCGCCGTCGATGTCCCGAACGAAGCTCGCCGAGCCCGGCTCCCCGCTTGTGACCCAGAGCTCTCGCCCGGTGCCGTCGTTGCCGTCCGCGGTGAAGAAGATCTGATTGCCGACGGCGGTCACCTGGCTCGGTTCGGAGCTACCGGCGAGGGCGACGTTCCCGACCAGCTCCGTGCCGGCGTCGGTGCCATCAGTGCGGAACAGCTCTGACCCTACCGTCGGCTCGGTCCCCCGGAAGTACACGTGGTTGCCGATTGTCGTCGGGAAGGCGAAGTTCCCTGCCCCGTTCCCGGCGCCGGGGTTGAGATCCCGGATCAGCTGGGTGCCGGCGTTGGTTCCGTTGCTGCGAAAGAGCTCCTTGCCATGGGTTCCGTTGTCGGCGCGGAAGATGACCTGCGATCCGAGGCGCGCTAACCCCCGGGGGTTCGAGCCGGTCGCACCCGGCCTGATGTCTCGTACCCGGAAGGTGCCGGCCGCGGTGCCGTTGGTACGCCAGAGCTCATCACCGGCTCCGTCGCTTGCGCTGAAGAAGACCAGCCCGCCGGCGCGGGTCAGGCTGCCGGGGAGGCCGCTCTGGCTGCCCGGGCGGATCTGGGAGATTCGCTGGGTCCCGTTCGCGGAGCCGTCGCTGCGCCAGACCTCGTTCCCAGCGTCATCGGTGAAGGCCTCGAAATAGATGAAGCGTCCCAGCTGCTCGAAGCTGCCCGGATCCGAGTTGCCGGGCCCCGAGCGAATGTCCGCGACCCGCTGCGGGGTCCCGATCGCTGCATGCGCCTGACCGGCCGCGAGCAGGCAGATGAGCCAGGCTGCCACCGCACCCGCAACGCGTACCCCGGCTCCCTGACCTTTCACATTGCGAAACTTACCAACCTCGATGGGCGCGGCTGGTTTCGAACCAGCGACCTTCCGCGTGTGAGGCGGACGCTCTCCCACTGAGCTACGCGCCCGGATTGCCGGGGGGCCGGATGATAGGAGCGGGGGAAACGGGGCGGGCGCGTGGTCGCTAGCCCGGCGCGTCGCCTCGGTGCCGGCGGGCGGTGCGGCGAGCGATCGACTGGCGGGCCAGCTCGCTCGCGAAGGCGACGAGCAGGCCGATTCCCGAGAGGGCGAAGGCGACGGTGAAGAGCTTCGAAAGGTCGGTGGTCGGCGTCAGGTCGCCGTAGCCGATCGTGGTCAGCGTCATCACGCTGAAGTAGAAGGAATCGACCACGCTCCAGCCTTCGTGCAGGGCGTAGAAGGCCGTCCCGACGACGAGAAGCACCCCGATCGAGGCAAGAAGCGCCCGGAACTCCTCATCGCGGGCTGCGCTTCGGACCATCGACCGGGTGAGGGACGCCCAGCGGATCAGGACGCTCAGGACCATGCTCGGTGCTTCGCGGCGCCCGGCCGCAATCCTGTCGGGATCGGGCTAGCGGAGGCCGACGCCGCCGCGCTCGCGGCTCGTGTCGCTGCGCTGCTGGCTGCGAATCTGGCGCTTTGCTCGCTGGAGGCTCACGCCGCCGGCGCTGCGGTCGCCGCCGCCCTTCTTCGAGCGGCCGGGGGAGATGCCGCCCTTGCCGGAGGGCTGTTGCTTGGCCGGATCCTGCTTCGGGGGCTTGCCGGACGCCGGTGGCTTGCCCTGGGGGGAGCCGGGCCTCGGGCAGCGACTGCTGTAGACGGTGCGGGCGGGCTTCCCGAACTTGGCCGGCGAGTGGGCCCAGGAGAGGTGGAGGTGGTGGCCGCGGCCGTGATGGGCGTCGCCGTTGTAGCCGACCCAGCGGAAGGGGGCACGGGGTCGGTTCTGGCGCGGCTCGGCCCAGCGGGCGAGCCTGCCGACGTCACGCCAGCGCCCCCCGGCGGCACGGTTGGGGACGATGTCGAGCGCGAGTCCGATCGGGTGCTCGCCCTTCGCGGAGTGGACCGGGTCGGTCGAGTAGCCGTCGGTGATGAAGACCTTGTACTTGCGGACGATCCGCTTGACGTCACGCAGCAGGCGCCGGTCGATCTTCTCGCCGGGGAAGCCCGGGATCCCGACGAAGCGGCCACCACCGGTCGTCTTGCAGACACCGGAATCGATCCGCTGGCTGCGCATCGCGCCCGAGGCGAGGGTGGCGATCATCGCCGCGACGAGCGCGGTGCCCAGAAGGGAGAGAAGGAGTTTCCTGGTTTGTGTCATTGGTCCCGGCCTATACCTAGATTCGACCCTCTCCGCCCGTGGCTTGAACGGTTGCCGGGGGCCTGGGAGCGGTCTTGCGCCGCTCCAGTGCTCTAGGATGGCTCGCGGACCGTGCTGAGTGGGGAATTAGCGGTGCCCTGCACCCGCAATCCGCTCCAGCGGGGCTGAACGCCCTCCCGAGGATCCGGCCGTTGGGGCCAGTACGCCGCGGGCAGCGTTGAAGGCCAGGTCCCGCGCAACGCAGGCCCGCGAATCAGGTCAGGTCCGGAAGGAAGCAGCCTTAAGCGATCGCCGGCGAGTGCCGCGGAACAGCCTGGCCCGAGCACGCCACGGCGGGCACGCCCAGTGGCTCTCTTTCAAAGGAGGGCTGCACGGTCCTGTCCAGACGCGCTGTGGCGCTGCGCATTTCAGCGTCATCGGGGCTTGCCCGTACCATCTTCCGGCCTCAGCCCCACCACAGGGGGGCCAGGCAGGAAGATGCCTACGCCAGGTCCTCCGCCAGCGCGGCCAGGGTCTCGTAGATCAGGTCCGGCTGGACTGCTGCGGCCTCGGCGCCCTCGCGGGTGTCGTGGCCGGTCAAAATCAGGGCGGTCGAGAGGCCGGCGGCTGCAGCACCGGCGATGTCGGAGCGGAGGCTGTCGCCGGCCATCAGCGGGCGCTCGCAGCCGAGGAGCTCGAGCGCGGCCTCGAAGATCGCCGGCTCCGGCTTTCCCAGGACCCGTGCCCGCGTCCCTGAGGCGACCTCGAGCGCGGCGACCAGCGCGCCGGTGCCCGGAGCCGGCCCCGCGGGTGTCGGGTAGGTGGGGTCGGTGTTCGTCGCCCAAAGCTCGGCCCCGGCCCGCACGGCCCCGGCCGCGATCGCCAGTTGCTCACTGCTCAGATCCCAGCCCCCGCCGACGATCACCGCGCTCGCCTCGGCGCTCGGCGTGAACTCGGCGATCTCCAGCCCCGCCTCCCGGTGCTCGTCGGCCAGCGCCGCCGAGCCCGCCACCAGGACCCGCCCGCCCGCCCTTTCCCGCGCCGCGGCATCGGCCGCTATCCGCGCGGACGTCAGGATCGCCTCGGGCTCCGTCGGCACCCCGATCTCCCCCAGTCGCGCGGCCAGCTCCGCACGCGAGCTGCGCGGGTCGTTGGTCACGAAGACCAGGGGGCACCCCATGCCGCGCAGCCGCCCGATCGCCTCCGCGGCGCCCTCGATCGGCTCCCGGGCGAGCCAGACGACCCCGTCGAGATCGACCGCGAAGCCGTCGTATGTGCGCTCTTTCCGGGGACCTCCGATCGGGCGATCCTAGATGCAGACGGTCACCGGCGATCCTCCATCTACACTCAGCGCCCGTGGCGGAGACCTCCCTGTACAGACGACATCGCCCGCAGTCCTTCGACCAGGTCGTGGGCCAGGAGCATGTCGTCCGCACCCTCAGCAACGCGATCGAGCGCGACCGGATCCACCACGCGTACCTGTTCGTCGGCTCGCGCGGAACGGGCAAGACGTCGATGGCCAAGATCCTCGCGCGCTCGCTGAACTGCGTCAACGGGCCGACCGTCACGCCCTGCGGCGAGTGCGACTCCTGCCGTGCGATCGCCGCCGGGACCTCGCTCGATGTGATTGAGATGGACGCCGCCTCGAACCGCTCGGTCGACGACATCCGCGAGTTGCGCGAGCGGGTCGGCTACGCACCGGCGGCCGGCCGCTGGAAGGTCTACATCCTCGATGAGGCGCACATGCTCACGCGCGAGGCCTGGAACGCCTTCCTGAAGACGCTCGAGGAGCCGCCCCCGAACACGGCCTTCGTTCTCGCCACGACCGAGGCCCACAAGGTGATGCCGACGATCGTCGATCGTTGCCAGCGCTTCGATTTCAGCCGGCCCGCCCCCGAGCACATCGCCGAGGTGATCTCCCGGGTGGCAAACACGGAGCAGATCACCGTCGACGACGCGGCGATCGGGGCGATCGCCCGCGCCGCGAACGGCAGCTTCCGGGACGGCCTGGGCACGCTCGATCAGCTCGTCGCCTACAGCGGTCCCGAGATCGCGACCGAGGACGTGCTCGCCGTCCTCGGTCTCGCTGATGCCGACCTGCTCTTCGACGCCGCCGACGCGCTCGCTTCCGCGGACGGCAGGGCGGTGCTGGAGCTGCTCGCGGGGCTCGCGGGGAGCGGTCGCGACCCCGCCCGGTTCGCGGCCGACCTCGTCGCCCACCTCCGGCAGCTTCTGATTGTCGGCACCCTCGGCGACGTCCCCGACCACTTCTTCGTCACCGACGAGCACGCCGGGCGACTCACCGCGCAGGCGGGCCGGCTCGGCGAGGTCGCGCTGCTGCGCGCGATCGACGAGCTGAGCGCTGCGCTCGCGGCAGTCCGCGAGGGGGACGACGCCCGGATGACGGTCGAGCTCGCGATGCTCCGCTGCGCCCGCCCGGAGATCGATCCCTCGAAGGCGGCGCTCGCCCAGCGGCTCGAGCGCGTCGAACGCGCCCTGGCCGGCGGGGAGGTCCCGGCCTCGGCAGCCGCGCCCGGCGCAGCCGCGAGCGATGGACCGGCAGGGCAGCCGGCGCAGGCCGAGCGGACCGACGCGGAGGCCGGGCCCACCGCCGAGGAAGCGGCCGCGCCCGGGGCCGCCGAGCCCGGTCCCGCCGCGCAGGCGGCCGAGGCCGCGGGGCGAGCACCAACGCCTGAGGGCCCGGTCGAGGCGATCGCGCAGGGGGCGGTCGCCACCGCCGAGCAGGTCCGGACTCGCGTCGAGGGGGTCCGCGACGAGGTCGAGGCGCGGGCCGATGAGGTACGCGGCGAGGTCGAGGTCGCGGCCCAAGCGGCAGGTGAGGCGCTCGACCTCGATCGGCTCAGCGGGCTCTGGCCGGCCGTGGTGGACCAGGTTCGCCAGTCCGGCTCGGAGTTTCTCTCGGCCGCCTTTCAGGCCGCCCGCCCGGTTGCCGTCGACGACAAGCGCTCGACCGTCGAGATCGGCTTTCCGGCGGATGCCGCGTTCAACAAGCGCAAGGCGGAGGCCAAGGAGAACCGCGAGCGGTTCACGGACGCCCTGCGCACGATCGTCGGGCGCAGGCTGAGCGCCGAGTACGTGCTGCTCGACTCAGAGCCCGAGGCCGAGGAGAAGCAGCAGCCGGAGGCGCCCGTGGACGAGGGCGAGCTGATCGAGCGGTTCAAGGCCGAGTTCGACGCTGAGGAGTTCGTCGATCACGAGGCCGAGCCCCAGCCGCCTGGAGCCAACGGCTCCGGCGGTGCCGGCAGCGAGAGTTCAGAGCAAGCGAGCGACCCCGAGGAGGGTGAGAGCTGATGGCCAGAGGACGTGGAATGCCCGGTGGAATGCCGGGCGGCGCCGGTGGCATGGACATGGGCGCGATGATGAAGCAGGTCCAGCAGATGCAGGCCGACATGATGAAGGCGCAGGAGGAGCTCAAGGACGAGATCGTCGAGGCCTCCGCCGGGGGCGGGATGATCAAGGTGACCATGAGCGGCGACCTCGAGTTGCGCTCGGTCGAGATCGACCCCGAGGGCGTTGACCCGGAGGACGTCGACATGCTCCAGGACATGGTGCTGGCGGCGGTCAACGAGGCGGTCCGTGCCGCCCAGGAGCGGGCGAACAGCAAGCTCGGCGACGCGAGCGGCGGGCTCGGCGGGCTCGGCCTGCCCGGGATGTAGGTCGCGGCGCGCGCTTGCATCCCGCTCCCGTTGAGAGGCTGATCTCCGAGCTCGGCAAGCTGCCGGGCATCGGCAACCGGACCGCCCAGCGGCTCGCCTTCCACCTGCTCCGGCAGAGCGATGCCGATGCGTTCGCGCTCGCCGACGCGATTCGCGAGGTCAAGGAGCGGATCGGCCTGTGCGAGCGCTGTTTCAACCTCGCCGAGATCGACAGCCTCTGTGAGGTCTGTGCCGACACCCGCCGCAGCGAGAGCATCATCTGCGTGGTCGAGGAGCCGCAGGACGTGATCCCGATCGAGCGCACCGGGGAGTACCGGGGGCGCTACCACGTGCTCGGCGGCGCGCTCTCACCGATCGACGGGGTCGATCCGGAGGACCTCAAGATCGAGGAGCTGGTCCGCCGCGTGGAGAGCACGGACGTCGAGGAGGTCCTGATTGCGACGAACCCGACGACGACCGGTGAGGCGACCGCCCACCACCTCGCCGAGCGACTGCGCGGTCAGGCGACGCTCACGCGGCTCGCCAGCGGCCTACCGGTCGGCGCCGATCTCGAGCATGCCGACGAGGTCACGCTCGGGCGCGCCCTCGCGGGGCGCCGCACGCTGTAGGGGGCCGGTCCCGACTCCCGCTGCGCGCGGTGCGCTCTACCGGGGGGGCGGAGGCGGTCGGTCGGACCGGCGCGGGTCGTTGCGCGGGTCGTCCGGAGCGCTCGGACGATTGAACAGCGCCAAGGCGAGGGAGAGCACCAGGGCTGCGGCGCCGGCGACCATCAGAATCACGCCGACCGTGTTCATGTCGACGCTCGCGATGTCGAAGTCGGTCGCGTAGTTGAGGATCGCGCCAACCGCGATCAGGAATATGGGTCCGCCAATAGATACGTACATGGCGCGCACCCTACCGCCCGCGGCGGGCGGAGGGCGCGGCGGCGCGCTCAGCGCACGCGGAATCGCTTGCCCTGAGCGTCGATCACGCCGGCCCGCAGCTTGAGCTCGAGCGCCCTGCCGGCGGCGGCGTCCAGTCGCTCCGGGGGAATCGTCCCGGCGTCGGCCGCCGAGTCGAGGGCGCGCAGGGCCGGCTCGACCGCGTCCGGGTCCCCGATCTGGACGAGGTCGGCGCCCGCGGTGATCGCCGCGACCGCGGCCTCGGGAACGCGCTGGCCGAGCCTGATCGCGCCAGCCTGCAGGTCGTCGGTGATGGCGGCCCCCTCGAAGCCGAGTTCGCCGCGCAGCAACTCGTCGAGCACCATTCGCGACTGCGATCCGGGGGTCACCGGGTCGTGGGCGGCATAGAAGGCGTGCGAGACGACGATGGCCGGCGCTCCACGGTCGAAGGCGGCGATGAACGGAGCGAGGTCGCGCGTCAGCAGCGTCGACGCGTCAACGCTGACCGTGGCCGGCCCCGAGTCGGTGTCCTGAGAGGCGCCGCCGAGACCCGGGAAGTGGCTCGGCGCGCAGGCGATGCCACCCGCCCGGCATCCGCGCATCGTGGCCGCGATCAGCCGGGCGACAACCGGCGCCTGGTCGCTGAAGGCGCGATCGGCGATCGGGCTGTCGAGCGTCGCGACGTCGGCGACGGGGGCGAGGTTCAGCCTCAGCCCCGCCGCGGCGAGCGCCTCGGCCCCCCGCTGCGCCCACCCGCGGGCGGTCGCGGCCGAGCCCCGCTCGCCGATCTCGAGCTCGTCCTCGCCGGGGGGCAGGTCCCTGAGCTCGCGGTAGACACCGCCCTCCTGTCTGGTGACGAAGATCGGCGGTACCGGGCTTGTGGTCCGCTCGCGGATCGCGTCGATCCAGTCCGGGCCCCCGTCACCGGGCCACGCCTCTCCGGTGACGAGAACGGCGCCGCCGATCGCCGCTGTGGGCTCGCCCGCCGGCATCGCGCCCAGCACGAGCTCCCGCACCTTCTCCTCAGCGCTCAGCGAGGCGAGCAGCTCCTCAGCCTCCGAGCTGACGATCGCCGCCGTCAGGGGTGGCGGTTCATCGCCGCCGTCCTCGCCCCCAGCCGGCAGGAGCTGCCAGAGCAGCAGGGTCGCGATCGCCGCCGCCGCGACCGCGACGGCGCGGCGTCGAAGGATCGTGCGCCGCATCGAGGGGCTCTGGCGGCCGTTCATCAGCCCGCGATCAAAGCAGAGCGGCACAGCGCTCGCGGCGGGCGGGCCTGCGGGCGGGGCGGTCTATCCTCCCGGCTTCAGTGGAGGCCGCCGCCGACAGCCAGCAGAAGGATCTCGTCGTGATGAAGTTCGGCGGGACCTCCGTGGCGACCGCCGAGGACATCAAGCGCGCCGCCCGACGAATGGTCGCCGCCCGGGAGCAGGGCAAGGGCGTGGTCGCGGTGCTCTCGGCGCGGGGAAAGACCACCGACGACCTGCTTGCCGCCGCCCGGGAGATCTCGGATCGGCCCTCGCCGCGCGAGATGGACATGCTGCTCTCGACCGGGGAGCGGATCTCGTGCGCCTTGTGTGCGATGGCAATCTGGGACATGGGGCACGAGGCGATCTCGCTGACCGGCTCCCAGGCCGGGATCGTCACCGACTCCTCCCACACCCGCGCGCGGATCCTCGATGTCCGGGCCGACCGCATCCGCAACGCGCTCGCTGACGACAACGTCGTCCTCGTCGCCGGCTTCCAAGGCGTCTCGACCGACTCCAAGGACGTCACGACGCTCGGCCGTGGTGGATCCGATACGACCGCCGTCGCGATCGCGGCCGCGATCGGTGCCGAGGTCTGCGAGATCTACACCGATGTGGCCGGAGTCTTCACCGCCGACCCAAGAATCGTGCCGGAGGCCCACAAGCTCGGCGTCGTCTCCTTCGAGGAGATGCTCGAGATGTCGGCCTCCGGAGCCAAGGTGCTGCAGCTCCGCAGCGTCGAGTACGCCCGCAACTACGGGATCCCGATCCACTGTCGCTCCTCATTCGAGGACGGCCCCGGGACCCTCGTCATCTCGGAGGATGAGACCATGGAACGACCGCTAGTTACCGCCGTGACCCACTCCAGCGATGAGGCCCGCGTGACCCTGGCGGGGGTCAAGAACGAGCCCGGCATCGCGGGGCGGATCTTCACCGGCCTCGCCGATGCGAACGTCAACGTCGACGTCATCATCCAGAACGAGCCGGTCTCCAGCGAGCACGGCGCCGACCTCTCCTTCACCGTGACCCGGGACGATCTCCCCGCCGCGATCGAGGCGATCGATGCGCTGGCGATCAAGGGCGGCGAGGTGCTCACCGACGAGCGCATCGGCAAGGTCTCGATCGTCGGGGCCGGCATGCGCAGTCACCCCGGGGTCGCGGCCAAGGTGTTCGCGGTGCTCGGCGATGCGGGCATCAACATCCACATGATCTCGACCTCGCCGATCAAGATCAGCTGCGTGATCGGGGCGGATCAGGTCGCCGAGGCGGTTCAGGTCCTCCACCGCGCGTTCGGGCTCGGAGCCGACGCTGTGCGCCCCGAGGAGCCGACCGGGATCCACCACCGGCCGACGGTCTCGTAGTCCCTGCGACTGGGGTCCCGCCAGGGGCCGTGCGCCCCGCTCCGGCGCCGCTTTCCCTTACCCTGACCGCATGAGCTCCAGCCAGTATCGGGTCGGCGTGCTCGGCGCGACGGGCGCCGTCGGATCGACGATCGTCGAGGTTCTCGCTGAGCGCCGCTTTGGCGTTTCCGAGCTCGTCCCCTTTGCGTCCGAGCGCTCCGCGGGCCGTCGGATTCCGTTTGCCGGAGGTGAGGCCGAGTGTGTCGTGCCGTCGCCGGACACCATCGAGGGCCTCGATCTGGTGATCTCGAGCGCGGGCGGGGCGATCAGCTCCGAGTGGGCGCCACGGATGATCGAGGCCGGCGCCGTCGTGGTCGACAACACCAGCTACTGGCGGATGCACGAGGACGTGCCGCTCGTCGTCAGCGAGGTCAACCCCGACGACATCGAGGCCCACCGGGGTCTGGTGGCCAACCCGAACTGCTCGACCATGCAGATGGTCGTGGCCCTGAAGCCGATCCTCGATGCGGCCGGGATCGAGCGCCTGGTCATCTCCACCTATCAGTCGGTCTCGGGCACCGGGCAGCACGCAATCGAGGAGCTGCGGTCCCAGTCGGGAGCGGTGCTGGCGGGGGAGGAGGCGAAGGCCGAGGTCTACCCCCACCCGATCGCGTTCAACGTGCTTCCGCAGGTCGAGACCTTCAAGGACGGCGACGACTACACGACCGAGGAGCGCAAGATGATGGCCGAGACACGGAAGATCCTTGGCTCCGGGGAATCCGGGCTCGGGATCTCCGCGACCTGCGCGCGCGTGCCCGTATTCGGCGCCCACTCCGAGTCCGTCAACGTGCAGACTCGCGAGGCGCTCTCGCCGGAGCAGTGTCGCGAGTTGCTCGCTGACGCGCCCGGCCTGATCGTCGTCGACGACCCCGCCGACGGCAGTTATCCGCTTGCGACCGACGCGACCGGACGGGATGAGGTGTTCGTCGGACGGATCCGGCGCGATCCCTCGCACGAGCGCTGCCTGAACCTCTGGATCGTCGGCGACAACCTTCGCAAGGGCGCGGCAACCAACGCGGTGCAGCTCGCCGAGCTGCTCGATGAGCGCGATCTCGTCCGCGTCCCGGAGCAGAGGCTGACCGCGGCCGTCTGAGCCCGGCCGACGCCTGACCGCCGCGGGGATGCTCGCCGCCTTCGCATCGCTCCTGATCCTGCTGCTGTTCGCATTCGCGATCGGGCAGGCGCTGATCTCGGTCTCGCTCGGCGTGCGGCGCGGCGGGCCGATCGCACCGAGCTGGTTGGCGCCGGTGGTTGGGCTCGCCGCGATGCTCGTACTGGCCGGCGTGACCGCGCGGCTCCCCGGCCACGGGTGGACCGCGGCGATCGCTCTCCTGGTGGCCGCCGGCGCGTCGGCCTGGTGGCTGCGCGGTCGGCTCAAGCAGCTCGGGGCGGCCATGAGGGTTGCCGCGCCCGTGGTTCTGATCACGACCTTCGCCGCATCGATCCCGTTCCTCGCCGCGGGTGGCATCGGCGTCCTCGGCGCGGGGCTGATCAACGACGACATGGCCTCCCATCTGTTGATCGCCGACTACGTGCGCGAGCCGGAGGGGTTCGTGCCCAGCTTCATCCGCGGCGGATATCCGACCGGCCCGCACGCCGTGGTCGTCGCGCTCTCGGAAGGGCTCGGCGCGGACCTGGTCAGCGTCTTCGCCGGGTTCACCATGGCCCTGGCGCCGCTGACCGGGCTGCTTGCCCTCGGGCTCCTCGGCGCGGACATCGGCCGGATCCGGCGGATCGTCGGCGCGAGCCTCGTCGCGCTTCCCTACCTGGCCGCCTCGTTCATCTCGTCGGGCGCCTTCAAGGAGCCGCTGCAGGCGCTGATCCTGATCGCCTTCGCAGTCCTGCTCGCCCAGCTGGTCGGGATCAGGACCGCCGCCGACCCCGAGCGCCGCGACCTCAGGCGCCTGCGGCCGATCGTGCGGGTGATGCCGCTTGCCGTGCTCGCCGCCGCCAGCGTGTTCAACTACAGCCTTCCGGGACTGCTGTGGATCGGCGCGGTCGGCGTGGTGGTGCTCGCCGCCCGGCTCTGGGTGGTGCGACCTCGGCCGAAGCTGCCGCCCGACTGGCGCTGGCGGTTTGCGCCCTACCTGATCGGGGGCCTCCTGGTGGTCGTCCTCGCAACGGTTCAGGAATGGAGCCGGATCGCCGACTTCGCCCGGCTGGAGGCGTTGAATCCGGATCGCTTCGGATCGGATCTCGGCAACCTCAAGCAGGCGATCTCTCCGCTTGAGGCGCTCGGGGTCTGGCCGACCGGCGACTACCGGACCGCGGCGACCGACGCCGGTCCGCCGGCGGTCGCCTTCTACCTTGGCGCGGCCGTGGCGCTGGTCGGGCTGGCAATCGGGCTGATCGACGCACGCCGCCGTGATCTGTGGGCGCTGCCGGCGGCGCTACTGGCCGTCGCCATCGTCTGGGCGGTGACCGCGCTGTTCAGCACGCCCTACATCGCTGCCAAGGCCCTCGCGATCGCCTCGCCCCTGGTGATGCTGATCGCGCTCCGCGGGCTCCTCGGCTCGCGCGGGCCGCTGGCGGCCGGGCTCACCGTGGTGCTGGTGATCCTCGCGGGCGCCTCGAGCCTGCTCGCCCTGCGCCAGGCCGCCGTCGGCCCGGACGATCACGCGAGCGAGCTCGCCGAGGTCCGCGGGGTCGTCCAGGGCGAAGAGGTGCTGTTTTTGGGCCGCGATGACTTCATCGCTTACGAGCTCGCCGGCTCCGACGAGATCACGGGGATCGTGACCAACTTCTACTCGGTGGCCGATGCTCGCCCGCGCTTCCAGGCCGGCGAGGGCGGGGGTGAGAAGTTCGACATCGATGCGGTCTTCCCGAGGACGCTCGACCAGTTCCGGTTCATCCTCGAGACGAGGGGCGGACCGACCTCCTCGCCGCCACCGCGCTTCGACCCCGTGGTGGAGACGGAGAACTACGTGCTCTACGAGCGCACCGGGGATGTCGGCCGCCGCAAGACGCTCGACGAGGGGATCAGCCCGGGCGCCGTGCTCGACTGCGATCGGCCCGAGGGTCGAGAGGTCGCCAGCGGCCAGGGCACGGCGCAGGTCTGGTCACAGGAGCCGATCGTTCTCGCTCCGGCGGAGCGGTCCACCCCGGGAACCGGCGTGGTGGAGTGGGAACCCAGCTCGAGCCCGACCGACTCGCAGCCCGCGGCCGAGACGCTCGAGCTCCCACGCGGCCGGTGGCTGATCTCGCTCCAGTACGACAGCCGCCGCCCGCTGCGGGTGAGCGCGCCCGAGCTCGGGTTCGACGCAGAGCTGCCGGCCAACCTCGACTTCCGCGTGACGGACGCGGTCGCGACGCCCTTCTTCCCGGTCGGCGAGGTCGAGGTCGACCGGCGCACCGAGGCCGAGCTCACCGTCGCGCCCGCCGAGCCGAACGCCTTCGGCCGCCTGCTCGGCGTCCCCAACGAGGCACACCTGGGCTCGCTTTCCGCTACCCCCCAGGGCGTGATCAGCCGCATCCAGCGGCGTCAGGCCTGCGGGCAGTACGTCGACTGGTACCGGGCCCGGTGAGCGGCGAACGCGTGGACATCGCCGTCGTCGGGGCCGGATTGGCCGGGTTGAGCGCCGCCAGGGGCCTCGTCGCCGCGGGCCGCAGCGTCGTGGTCCTCGAGGCGATGGAGCGGGTCGGGGGGCGGACCCTGAACCACACCTTCTCCGACGGCACCGTCGTCGAGACCGGTGGCCAGTGGGTGGGGCCGACCCAGGACCGGCTCTACGCGCTCGCGGCCGAGCTCGGTGTCGCTCACTACCCGACCTGGGATGAGGGCGAGAACCTCCTGCACCGCGGCGGGGAGCTGACGCGGTACGAGGGGGAGACGTTCGGCCTCCCACTGTATGTGGCCGCCGACCTGGCTCTGGTCCAGTGGCGCCTGGACCGGCTCGCGGGCTCGGTTCCCCTGGAGGCTCCGTGGGCGGCGCCGAAGGCGGGGCGACTCGACGGTGAGACCGTCGCGACCTGGATCCGGCGCAACGTTCGCACCCCGCTTGGCCGGACCTCCATGCGAGTCGTCGTGGAGGCCGTCTTCTCGGCCGAGCCCGAGGACATCTCGATGCTCCATTTCCTGTTCTATCTGCACTCAGGCGGGAGCATCGATCTGCTCACCCGAACGACGGGGGGCGCCCAGGAGTCGCGCTTCGTCGGCGGCTCCCAGGAGATCTCGATTCGGCTCGCCGACGGGCTCGGGGCCGAGGTCGTGCGATTGGCGAGCCCGGTGCGCGCGATCGAGGAGGTGGGCGACGGCCTGCGGCTCTCGGGCGCGTGGGGGAGCGTGGAGGCCGAGCGCGCGGTCGTCGCGGTGCCGCCCGCGGTGATCCCGCGGATCGCGTTCGACCCTCCCCTGAGCGGTCGTCGCAGCCATCTCTACGCGAAGATGCCGCCGGGGTACGTGATCAAGTGCAGCGCCCGCTACGAGCGCCCGTTCTGGCGGGAGCGTGGCCTCAGCGGCCAGGCGGGAAGCGTCGAGCACCCGCTCGCCCTGGTCTTCGACAACTCCCCGCAGGTCGCCGGCTGCGGGGTGTTGACCGGCTTTCTGGAGGGCGTTCACGGCCGCCGTGCCGCAGCGCTCGATCCCGAGCGGCGCCGGTCGCTCGTGATCGACGGGTTCGCCACCTACTTCGGGCCCGAGGCGCGTGAGGTCGCCGAGTACGTGGAGCAGGACTGGGCCGAGGAGGAGTGGATCCGGGGCGGCTACGGCGCTCACATGGGACCCGGCGTCTGGACGCACTACGGCTCGCTGCTGCGCCGGCCCGAGGGACGAGTCCACTGGGCGGGCAGCGAGACCAGCCCTGTCTGGAACGGCTACATGGACGGTGCGATCCGCTCGGGAGAGCGCGCCGCGGCGGAGATCCTCGCGGGCTGAGGGCCGCCGGGCGTCGCCCGGCGCGTCTCCTAGGCCCCGTAGTCCTCGATCGAGTCGACGACCCGGGAGGCCAGCGCATGGAAGAAGTCGTTGCGCGTGACGACGGCGTGCACCTTGCCCGAGGTCGCGATCGGGATGACCAGGACGCGATGGTGAAGGAAGAGCTCGGCGAGCTGGGTGTCGGAGTGCTCGTCCTCGACCACGACGTGGTCGGTCGTCAGGTAGTCGCGAATCGACTCCTCCGCGCAGCCGGTGCGCCGCTCGATCGTCTCGTCGATCGTCCGGGAGACGACCGCCGCGGAGTGCAGCTCGTTCATGTAGCCGGGGAAGAGCGCCGCCATGAACTCCCGCTCGCCGAAGATGCCGACGAACCTGCCCTCCTCATCGACCGCCGGCAGACCGGGCAGGCCCGAGGCGAGCACCTTGCGGGCGGCGGAGCCGACCGGCTCGTCGGCAGTCAGCGGTTCGATCTCACGGATCGTTTCCTGAACGACTGTATCCGGCACCTCTAGACCCTCCTCGTCATGCGATGTACCTCAGTGTCACATACGCAGTTGCAATTCCCAAGGTGACGAAGGTCACGGGCACGCCGACCTTGAGGAAGGGAATGAAGCCGATCGGCCTGCCGGCGCGCTCGGCGAGGCCCGACGCGGCGACGTTGGCGGCCGCCGCGATGATCGTCATGTTGCCGCCGAAGTCCGCTCCGAGCGCCAGCGACCACCAGTAGGCGGGGTCGTTCTGCTCGTTGAGTGACTCCACCACCGGCACCATTGCCGTCGTGAAGGGGATGTTGTCCACGACGCCCGACCCGATCCCGGCGACCCACAGGATTCCGAGCAACTCCGCCGTGCGATCGCCCTGGGTGACGTCCTTGATCGCGTTCGTGATCTCGTCGATCGCGCCGGTGGCCTCGAGCGCCCCGACCATCACGAAGAGAGCGAGGAAGAAAAAGAGCGTGTTCCACTCGATCCCACCGAGGGTCTCCTCGAGCTTCTGCCTGGTTACGACCAGGGCCACGGAGGCTCCGGTCAAGGCGACGGTGGCTGGCTCGATGTGCAGCGCCTGATGGGCGAAGAAGAAGACGATCGTGCCGATCAGGACCGGGAGGGTGCGGCGCAACTCGTCGTAGTCGCGGATCGACGAGGAGGCGTCCATCTCCATGATGTACCTCCGGTTCTCCTCCGGGATCTGCAGCCGCTTCCGGTAGATGGTGTAGAGGATCCCGATCACGACGAAGAACGTGACGAAGACCACCGGCGCCAGATTGACGAGGAAGTCGTTGAAGCTCAGATCGGTGGCCCCGGCAATGATGATGTTGGGTGGGTCGCCGATCAGCGTCGCCGTGCCACCGATGTTGGAGGCGATGATCTCGATCACGATCAGCGGGATCGGGTCCAGGTCGAGCGCGTCGGCCAGCAGGAACGTGACCGGGACGATCAGCAGGATCGTGGTCAGGTTGTCCAGGAAGGCCGAGAGCAGGGCGGTGGTCCCCGCGAGCGAGAGCACGACCCACACCGGCCGTCCCTTCGAGATCTGCCCGGCCTTGATCGCGACCCAGTCGTAGATGCCACTCGCCTGGGTCAGGTGGACGAGGATCATCATTCCCGCGAGCAGACCGATCGTGTTGAAGTCGATCGCCTCGATCGCCAGTTCCTGGTCGTACTCGCTGCCCGTGAAGATCACGACGATTGCGGCGCCGATCAGCGCCACCTTGGTGCGGTGGACGCGCTCTGAGGCGATGATCGCGAGAGCGACCAGGAATGCGATTACTGCTACAGCCATCGGGGGGTTGGCGCCGCGGGACTGGGCGTCAGGCCCAGGCGGAGCGGCGGGCTCGGCAGTCTAGATCAAGCGCCCGCCGCCGGAGTCGCCGGAGGCCCGGGCCCGCTCGCCCCGGGCGGCTCCGCAGCCAGGCGGCGGAGGAAGGGCGGCACGACCAGGGTCGTGACGATCGACATGCCGACGATCGCGGCGAAGAGCTCCGTGCTCAGGACGCCCTCGACCTGGCCGATGCCCGCGACGATGATCCCGACCTCGCCTCGGGGAACCATGCCGAGGGCGACGATCTTCCCGTCCCTGCCGCCGAGCCTCCGCGCGCCAGGCCAGGCGCCGGCAAGCTTGCTGACGATCGCGAGCGCCGAGAGACCGACGACCAGGAGCAGGGTGTCGGGCTCGAGCAGCACGTCGAGATCGAGGTTGAGCCCGATCGAGGCGAAGAAGAACGGTGGGAAGAAGGCATAGAGCGGGGCGACCTCATCCTCGATCGAATGCTGCTCCTTGGTCTCGGCGACGATCATCCCGGCGAGGAAGGCGCCGATCACGGCGGCCAGGCCGATCTTGGCCGCGAAGGCGGCGATGCCCAGGCAGAGGATCACCGCCGGCAGCAGCGGCGAATCGGCGAAGCGGGGCGCGTGGAGCAGCTGGGGGGCGCGACGCATCACCGCCGTGCCTCCGAGCGCGAAGACGGCGACAAAGCCGAACGCAAGGCCGGCGCTGATCAGGATTCCGGCGGCGTCGACCCCGCCCTCGGCGGCGATGCCGACCGCGACCGCGACGAGCAGCAGCGCGAGGATGTCGTCGATCACCGCGGCGCCGAGCACGGTGCGAGCGGCCCTGGTGGCCAGGATCTTGAGGTCGGCGAACACCGCCGACGTGATCCCGACGCTGGTCGCCGCCAGCGCGGCGCCGATGAACAGACTCGTCTCCGTGCTCTCGCCGAACACCAGACCGGCGCCGACGCCCGCCACGAACGGGACGAACACGCCAGCGACCCCGACGATCCCAGCCGTCTTGCCGACGGCCCGCATCTCGGAGAGCTTCGTCTCCAGGCCGACCCAGAAGAGGATGAAGACCACGCCGAGCTCGGCGAAGACCTCGATCGTCTCCCCGGGCTCGACGATGCCGAGCACCGAGGGGCCGACGATCAGCCCCGCGAGGATCTCGCCGACAAGCGCGGGCTGCCCAAGCCGCTTGAACAGTTCGTCGCCGAGCTTCGCCGCGAACAGAATGATCGCCAGATCGGCGATGACCCCCGCCACGGGGCTCTCGGCGGCGAGTGGCAGGCTGATCATCGACCTGACCCTACCTTGGGCCTCGCCCCGGAGGAACGCGAGCCGCTAGGCGAGCGCGGAGACGCGGTCCTCGACGGTGAGGGTCGAGGCGATGTGCTTGGGCATGCCGAGCTGCTTGGGCTCGAAGCCGAGCGCGAGGCCGACCAGTTGCGGCAGGTGGAGGACCGCCAGGCCGAGGTCGCGGCCGACGACCTTGGCGGCCTCCGGCTGCTGCATGTCGAGGTTCAGGTGGCAGAGGGGGCAGGGGGTGACGAGGCAGTCCGCGCCGGCGTCGATCGCGTCGCTGACGTGCGTGCCGGCCTGCCGGAGCGAGGTCTCCCGGTTCATCGTGATCACCGGGAAGCCGCAGCAGCGCCTGGCGCCGTCGTAGTCGACGACCTTCGCGCCCAGCGCCCGGATCACGCGCTCCATGTAGAGGTCGCGGTCGGGATGCTCGTCGTAGCCGAGGCGGCCCTTCGGGCGGAGGACGTAGCAGCCGTAGAAGGGCCCGACCCGGAGGCCGCTGAGCGGACGCTTGACCTGCTCCGCGAGCTTGTCGAGGCCGTAGTCCTCGACCAGCAGCCAGAGGAAGTTCTTGTTGGTCCAGCCGTCCTTGCCCTTGACGTATTCGATCCCCTCGGGCTTGATCGTCTCGTTGATGTGGTCCCGGTAGGCGGTATCCGCGTCGAGGCGCTCCTGGCACTCGCTCTGGGCGCCCTGGCAGGTCGAGCAGATGTTCATCATCGGCAGGTCGGTCTGCTGGGCGAGAGCGAAGGTGCGAGCGTTGAGCGTGTCCGCCAGTTCCTGGTTGTGCTCGGCGATCACGCCGGCGCCGGAGCAGTTGGCGCGGTCGAGCGTGACCATCTCGATGCCGAGGGCATCCGCGGCCAGCTCCATCGAGCCGTGGAGCTCGGGCGTGAAGCCGCGCGAGACGCAGCCGGGCCAGTAAGCCACCTTGATTTTCTCCGTCATGCCAGCTCCTTCGGCTCGTCGGGCTCGGGGGCGATCTCGGCCGCGGGCACGTCCTCGCCGCCTGGCGCGCCCTCCTCCTCGCCGCCCTCGCCGATGATGTAGAGGTTGAGTTCGGTCGAGTGCTCTTCGGCGTGCTCGTAGATGCGCTTGACCTGGTCCTGCGCGTCGCCGGGCAGCTTCTTGTGGACGCCGGGGATCAGCTTGGGGAGCGAGCGCATCTTGCCGGTGCGAATGCCGCGGATCGCGGTGGGAATCGACTCGAGCAGGCCCTTGATCGCGCGCTTGGTCGGCATCAGCTTGCCCTTGATGCCGGGCGCGAACGACTCCTGCAGGAGCAGCGACTCGTCGAGCGTGCCCTTGTCCTCGATGTTCTTGACGAAGGCCAGCTCGTGGTTGTGGCCGTTGTTGACGTCCTCGATGCCGTGGACGTCGCCGGCGATTCGCCGCAGGCGCATGATCTGGTTCATCGGGGCGACGCCCTTCGGGCACGCGTCGATGCAGCTGAAGCAGTGGGTGCAGTCGTAGATCCCGTGCGGATCGTTGGCCAGGTCGTAGAGCCGTTCCTCCTGCTGGCCGTCACGCGGATCACCGATGAACCGGTACGCCTTGGCGAGCGCGGCGGGGCCGACGAAGTCGGGATCGGCCTCCATCGACAGACAGGCGGAGACGCAGGCGCCGCACTGGATGCAGGCGACCGACTGCGTCACGTCGACCATGGCCTCCGGCTCGACGATGTGCTCGCGCTCGGGCTCGGGCCCGGTCGGCATCAGCCAGGGGGAGACCCGGCGGTACTTCTCCCAGTGGGTGGACTCCATGTCGGTGACGAGGTCCTTGATCACCGGCATGTTCCCCATGGGCTCGACGACTATCTCAGGGCGGGCCACGTCCTCAGCTTCGCTTCCGCGCGTGCCCGCGGCGCCGTCCCCGTTCGTCTCGGAAGCCTCGGCGATCCGGGCTGCCTCGTCGGCTGCCTCGCCGATCTTGGTCTTGCAGGCGAGCGTGGACTGGCCGTTGACCTTGACGCCGCACGACCCACAGATCGCGGCCCGGCAGGAGCAGCGCACGGCGAGAGTGCCGTCCTGATCGTTCTTCGCCTGGAGGATCCCGTCGAGAATCGAGAGTGTCTCGTCGAGCTCGACATCGAAGCTCTCCCAGTAGGCGCCGTCGGCCTTGCCGTCGTCGGGCTCCGGCTGGTAGCGCCGGACCTTGAGCGTGTACTCGGCCATCTAGTAGGTCCTCTCCTGCGGTTGCCATTGGGTGATCGTGACTGGCGACTCACTCAACTCCGGGCCGTCGCCGTTCACGGAGACGTCGATGTGCTTGAGCCAGTCCGTGTCGTTGCGCTCGGGGAAGTCGGTGCGGTACTGGGCGCCGCGGCTCTCCTTGCGCTCGAGCGCGGCGAGGCAGGTGCACTCGGCGCAGTCGAGCATGTTCTGGAGCTCGAGCGCCCCGAGCACGTCCTGGTTGAAGATCGTGCCGCGGTCGTCGATGTACGCGCTCCGGGCCTCCTGCTTGAGGCGCCGCACGGCCTCGAGCGCGGTGCCGATCCCCTCCTCGTCGCGAAAGACGGCGACGTGCTTGTCCATCGTCTCCCCGAGCTCCGCCTTGATCTCGGAGACCCGGCGGCCGTCGTGCTCGCGCCCGACGATCGCCTCTACCCGCGCCTCCTCGTCGTGGAGCACCGCGCGGGACGGGTTGGTGAGCTTGCTGCCCTTGGCGCGCTCGGCGGCGTGCTCGCCCGAGCGGCGCCCGAAGATCAGGGTGTCGAGCAGCGAGTTGGCGCCGAGCCGGTTGCCGCCGTGGACGGAGACGCAGGCGACCTCGCCGGCGGCGTAGAGGCCCGGGACGTTGGTGCGGCCCCAGATATCGGTCTTGACGCCGCCCATCGTGTAGTGGTTGCCCGGCTTGATGTGGATCGGCTCGCGGGTGATGTCGACGCCCGCGAAGTCGCGGCCGACGAGCACGATCTCGCGCAATGCCTCGTGGATCCGCTTCCTCGGGACGACGGTGATGTCGAGCGCCACGGTGCCGTCGGGGAAGCCGCGCCCCTCGTTGATCTCGGTCTGCTCCGCTCTCGACACCACATCTCTGGAGGCGAGCTCCATCTTGTTTGGCGCGTACCGCTCCATGAAGCGCTCGCCCTTGGCGTTGAGCAGGTGGGCGCCCTCGCCGCGGGCGCCCTCGGTGATCAGAAAGCCCTTGCCCGCCAGCGTCGTCGGGTGGTACTGGATCATCTCCATGTCCATCAGCTTCGCGCCGGCCCGGTAGGCCTGGGCGATGCCGTCGCCGGTGCAGATCAGCGCGTTCGTCGTCGGCTGCCAGACCTGGCCGTTGCCGCCGGATGCGAGGATCACGGTCTTCGCCCGGAACATCTCCATCGAGCCGTCGCGGATGTTGCGGGTCACGGCTCCGGCGCAGTTGCCGTCCTCGTCGAGCGCGAGCTCGGTCGTGAACCACTCCTCGTAGCGGTCGATCAGGTCGTCGTACTTCATCAGCTGCTCGTACAGCGTGTGCATGATCGCCTGGCCCGTGATGTCGGCGACGTAGTAGGTGCGGGCCTTGGACGCGCCACCGAAGGCGCGGGTGCCGAGCGTGCCGTCCTCGGCGCGGTGGAAGGTGACGCCGATGTGCTCGAGGTGGAGAAGCTCCTCCGGGGCCTCACGGCACATGATCTCGACAGCGTCCTGGTCGGAGAGGTAGTCGGAGCCCTTGATCGTGTCGAAGGCGTGCGATTCCCAGCTGTCGTCCTCGTGCAGCGCGGCGTTGATTCCGCCCTGTGCGGCGTTCGAGTGAGAACGGACGGGGTGGACCTTGCTGATCAGCCCGACGGTGACGCCGGCCTCGGCCGCAGCGAGCGCGGCCCGCTGACCAGCGAGCCCGGCTCCGATGACAAGTACGTCGTGCTCAGGCATTGATACGAGCCGCGTCCGACAGGCTGTCGAGCCGCGGGAGCGCGGATTCTATTCATCCGACGCGCGCCGCTGCCGTCTCGCCCGGGACCGAGGCCGGCGTGCGAGGCCCTCGGCCCGACAGACGGCCGTAGCGCGACATCGAGTAGGCGCGCGCCGCGGCGCCCGGCCGCCTCCGCCTGGTGCCGGCCGCCCGCCGATTCAGAGCGGTTCGATCGACCCGTCGCGCGCGCGGAGCTTCTCGAGCATCGCGTGCCGGTACTCGGTGTTCATCTCGCCGATCACCTTGATCGAGATCTCTTGCGGGCAGGCGGCCTGACATTCGCCGTGGTTGGTGCACCCGCCGAAGCCCTCGGCGTCGTGCCGGCGGACCATGCTGCGAACCCGATGCTTGCGCTCCGGCTCGCCCTGCGGGAGCGAGCTCAGGTGCGAGACCTTGGCGCCGGTGAAGAGCATCGCCGACCCGTTCGGGCAGGCCGCGACGCAGGCCCCGCAGCCGATGCAGATCGAGGCGTCCATCGCCGCCTCCTGCACCTCGGGATGGATCGGGTTGGAGTTCGGCTCCGGCTTCGGCCCCGATGTCTCGGAGATGTAGCCACCCGCCTGGACGATCCGGTCCAGCGGGCTGCGGTCGACGACGAGGTCGCGGATCACGCCGAAGGCGCTGCTGCGGAAGGGCTCGATCTTGATCCCGGAGCCGTCCGGGAAGTCGCGCATGAAGACCTGGCAGCTGGTCACCTGCCGGGGGCCGTGCGGATAGCCGTCGATCAGCAGCGAGCAGGACCCGCAGATTCCCTCCCTGCAGTCCGAGTCGAAGGCGATCGCCGATCCCCCCTCGCTGATGATCCGCTCGTTGAGCACGTCGAGCATCTCCAGCATCGAGGCGTCCGGATCGATGTCCTCGACCTCGTGGCGTTCGAAGGCGCCCGCCTCCGAGCCGTCCGTCTGGCGCCAGACGTCGAGTACGAAGTTCACTTGTAGCTCCTCGTCGAGGGTTCCACGACCTCGAACTCGAGCTGCTCGGTGTGCAGCTCGGGCGCGGAGTCGGGGCCGGTGTACTCCCAGACCGATGTGTGGGCGTAGTTGTCGTCGTCGCGCACGGCCTCGCCCTCCTCCGACTGATGCTCCGCCCTCAGGTGGCAGCCGGCGGATTCGTCGCGGTCGAGCGCGTCGACGCACATCAGCTCGGCGAACTCGAGGAAGTCGGCCACCCGGCCTGTGTACTCGAGGCTCTGGTTGAGGTTGTCGCCGGCCTCGCCGTCGACGCGGAGGTCCGACCAGAATCGCTCGCGGATGCTGCGCACGTCGTCGATCGCGCTGCGCAGCCCGTCGGCGTCGCGGCTGATCCCGCAGCGGTCGAGCATCACCGAGCCCAGCTCGCGGTGGAACACCGTCGCGGGGGTGCTGCCGCCGATGCCCATCAGCTCGTCGACCCCGTCGCTGCAGCGATCTCTGGTCCGCCCGAACTCCTCGTGGCTCGCGTCGACGTCGTCCTCGATCCCGGCGAGGTAGTCGGTGACGCAGTGCGGCAGGATGAAGTAGCCGTCGGCGAGGCACTGCATCATCGCGCTGGCACCGAGCCGGTTCGCGCCATGGTCGGAGAAGTTCGCCTCGCCGATCGCGAACAGCCCGGGAATCGTCGTCTGCAGCCCGTAGTCGACCCAGAGGCCGCCCATCGAGTAGTGCGGGGCCGGGTAGATCTTCATCGGGGTCTCCCAGGGGCTCTCGCCGGTGATCCGCTCGTACATCTCGAAGAGGTTGCCGTAGCGGCCGGCGATCGTCTCCTCACCCTTGTCCCGGATCGCGTCCCGGAAGTCGAGGTAGACGCCGCGGCCCGTCCGGCCGACGCCGAGGCCGTCGTCGCAGACGATCTTCGCCGCCCGCGAGGCCACATCGCGTGGAACCAGATTTCCGAACCGCGGGTAGCGCTCCTCGAGGTAGTAGTAACGCTCCTCATCGGGGATATCGGAGGGGTCGCGGGACTCGCCCTCGTCCCGGGGAACCCAGATCCTGCCGTCGTTGCGAAGCGACTCGCTCATCAGCGTCAGCTTCGACTGGTAGTCGCCCGACTGCGGGATGCAGGTCGGGTGGATCTGGGTGAAGCACGGGTTGGCAAAGCCGGCGCCGCGCTTGTGCGCGCGCCAGGTAGCGGTCACGTTGCAGCCCATCGCGTTGGTGGAGAGGTAGTAGACGTTGCAGTAGCCGCCGGTGGCGAGCACGACCGCGTCCGCCGCGTGCGCCGTCAGCTCGCCGGTGACGAGGTCACGGGCGATGATTCCGCGCGCCCGGCCGTCGACGATCACGAGGTCGAGCATCTCGTGACGCGCGTTGACGGTGGCCCGTCCGTCGGAGACCTGCTGCTGCAGCGACTGGTAGGCGCCGAGCAGGAGCTGCTGGCCGGTCTGACCGCGGCAGTAGAAGGTGCGCTCGACGAGCACCCCGCCGAAGCTGCGGGTCGCGAGCAGGCCGCCGTACTCGCGGTTGAAGGGCACGCCCTGGGCGACCGCCTGGTCGATGATCTGGGTCGAGAGCTCGGCGAGACGCCAGACGTTCGCCTCGCGAGAGCGGAAGTCGCCGCCCTTGATCGTGTCCACGAACAGGCGGTGGATCGAGTCGCCCTCGTTGGCGTAGTCCTTGGTTGCGTTGATCCCACCTTGGGCCGCAATCGAGTGGGCTCGCCTGGCGGAGTCCTGGTAGCAGAAGGTCTCGACCGTATAGCCCATCCCCGCCATCGTGGCGGCGGCGCTGGCGCCCGCGAGCCCGGTGCCGACCACGATCACCTTGTTGTCGGCGCGGTTGCGCGGTCCGACCAGCTTGTGAGCGTCGAGCCAGTTACGCCACTTCTCGTCGATCGGTCCCTCGGGGACCCCGGAGTCGAGATCGAGGCTCATGGCCCGCCCCCTGCGCCGCCGGCCGCTCTGGCGACCTCGTCGACGGCGTCGGGCTCGGGCAGGGCCCCGGTGAAGAACGCGATCGGGATCGCTGCGAATCCGACCGTGACGAGCACGGCCGTGCCGGTCGCCATGCGCCGGATGCTCGGATTGCGGTTGGGCTTGTCGACGCCGTGGGTCTGCAGCACGCTCCACAGAGCATGGCGCAGGTGGAAGCCGAGGATCACGACAGCGGCCACGTAGATCGCGACCAGCCACCACTCCTGGAAGGCGCCGTAGAGATTCGCGTAGACCGTGCCCTCGGCCAGCGGCGTCGGATCGATGGTCAGCGTCGTGAACTGGAGCACGTGGAAGACGATGAACGCGAGCAGCAGAAAGCCGCTCCAGGCCATCGTCCGGGAGGCCACGGAGCGCTGGATGCGCCGGGCGCGGCGGTGCCCCTCGGGCCGGGCGGCGCGGTTGCGCGAGATCAGCTGCGAGATGCCGACGACGTGGACGACCAGCGCGATCAGCAGGATCGCGCGGACCGCCCAGAGGATGCCCTCGCGCGGGATCGCGGGTTCACCGACGGTCCGGAGCCATTCCGCGTACTTGTCGATCGAGGCCTCGCCACCACCGCCGTTGCCCTGCACGCCCTTCAGATTCCCGAGCATGTGCAGGACCACGTAGATCGCCATGATCATGCCCGTGATTCCGACGATCAGCTTCTTGCCGATCGTCGAGCCCCAGAGCTCGCGGAGCCAGCGGAGGCGCGGCTTCCTCCGGGTCCCCTCGGCCTTCGAGAGGCTGGGCGCCTGCGAGGAGCTCATCGCGCCGATCCTGCGTCGTCTGCTGGCACTGCCGCGATTCTATGCACGGAGGTCCAGGCCGGTTGCACGCCGCCGGGTGCGAGGCGCGAGGCGCTCACTCGGCGTCGGTGAGCTCGACCCCGCCGCCGACGGCCTCGCGCAGCGCCCGCCCGACCTGCTCCAGCGTGATCACGCCGGAGAGGCGACCGTCGCTGTCGACAGCGGCGAGCCCGCCGAGGCGGCGCAGCTCGCTGTTGCCGAGCAGGCTCTCGAGCGGGGCGTCATCGCGTACGGTCTCGGCAGGGATTCCGTCGGGACCGCCGCCGGTGTCGATCAGCTCCGCCACCCGCTGGGTCGCGCGGCTCGGCTCGGGTACCGCGTCGGCGGCACCGCGGTTGATCAGGCCGACGAAGCGCCGGGCGCGATCGACGACCGGGAACCACGGCCACTCATAGCGGAGGAAGTACTCGTCCAGGGCGCTCTCGACGCTGGCGTCCTCGGGGATCGCGACCGGGTCGTCGTCCATGACATCGGCGACCGACACGTCCCCGATTCGCTGGTTGAGCTCGCTGCGGACGACGGTCGCGCGGGCCGCGCTGCCGAGCATCCAGCCGATCACCGCGAGCCAGATGCCGGTGATGAAGAGTTCGGTGGCGAGCAGCAGGTAGACGCCGACCCCGATCATCACCACGGCGAGCAGCTGTCCGAGGCGGGCCGCGAACTTCGTGCCCGTCTCGCGGTCGCCGGTCAGCTTCCAAGCGGCTGCGCGGGTGATCCGGCCGCCGTCGAGCGGGTAGGCGGGCAGCATGTTGAAAAGCAGGATCAGCACGTTGATGTTCGCGAGCCACGCGAGGACTGCCACGACGCTCGAGACGCCGGCGTTCTCCTCGCGGGCGGTCACGTCCCAGAATGCGCCGCCCTCGATCGCCATGCCGAGCCCGAGGCAGGCGGCGGCGATGGCCAGGGTGACCAGGGGCCCGGCGGCCGCGATCCGGAACTCCTCGCCCGCCGTCCGGCTGTCGCGTTCGAGCCCGGCCACGCCGCCGAACATCCACAGGGTTATGTGGCTGATCCCGATGCCGTTCCGGAGCGCGACGATCGCGTGACCGAGCTCGTGCAGGAGGATCGATCCGAAGAACAGCAAGGCGGTGATCACGGCGAGCACGTAGGGCTGGACGGCGTCCTCGGAGGCGCCCAGCGTGTCGCTGTAGAAGCCGCTCAGGAACCAGATCACGATGAACAGGACCAGGAACCAGCTCCAGTCGACGCCGACGGGGATCCCGCGGACGCGAAGCAGGGTGTAGGTCGAACGGGAGGGCATCGCGTTCAATTCTAGGCGGCGCCGGAGCCCGCCCCGGGATGGGGATCCCTAGCCGCCGCGGATCCGGTCGCCGAGCCTGCCGATCGCGTTCAGCGGGCCGAGCAGGCCCTTGAGGTCGCTCATGTGGACGTCGAGGCCGCGGATCTCCAGGCGCATCCCCTCGAAATGGTCGTCGAGCCCCTCGACGTTGCCATTGAGCTCGTTGACCTGGCCGCCCAGGGCGTCCACCCCCTGGCGCATCCGGGTCACCTCGGCGCTCATCTCGCTCACGTGCGTATCGAGTTGCTCGAGGTGTTCTTTGACCTCGGGCAGCACTTCGACTGCCGCGGCGATACGACGCAGTTGCCCGAGTAGCCCTGCCTCACGTGCCATGCGTTGCAGCGTACTCCTCGGGGCAGCGCCTCGCCCCATATCGAGTCGCGTCAGGTCGGGTCGGCGTACTCGGCGGGCTCGCCGCTCATCGCCGCCCTGATCGCCTCGAGCTGATTCGGCGAGCCCAGCAGCTCGCGCTGCAGCTTCTCCTCGAGCGCGAGCGCCTCCTCGGGTGCGGCGTTCCACGTGCGCTCGAAGAGCCGCTTGCTGCGCTGGATCGCGTCCGGCGAGCGGTCGGCGATCTCGGCGGCGAGCTCCCGCGCCCGCTCGTGTGGGTCGTCGGTGAGCTCGGTCACGAGGCCGAGCGCCAGCGCCTCCTCGGCGTCGAGGATCCGCCCGCTCCAGGTCAGCTCCTTGGCGTGGTCGATTCCGACCAGGCGGGGAAGGGTCTGCGTGATGCCCATGTCAGGGATCAGGCCCCATTTGACCTCCATGATCGAGAGCCGCAGATCGGGGGCGGCGATCCGGAGGTCGGCGGCGAGCGCGATCTGGCAGCCACCGCCGAGGCAGTTGCCCTGCAGGGCGGCGATCACGGGCGGATCCAGCTCCTGCCACCCGTACGCGACCCGTTGGAACTCATTGGCGATCTCGCCGTCCCGCCGTACGAACGACTCCTCGATCGGCCGGCCCTCGGCGAGGACGGAGGCGAAGTCGAGGCCGGCGCAGAAGCTGCGGCCCTCGCCGGAGAGGACGACCGCCCGCACCGAGCGGTCGGACCCGACCTCGTCGATCGCCTCGTTGATCGCGTCGAACATCGGATAGTCGAGGCCGTTGTGCTTGTCGGCCCGGGTCAGGGTGACCTCGGCGACGTGGTCGGCGGTGGAGGTGTGAACGCGGTCTGAGCTGTTCATCGGCGCGATCGTAGTCCAACCGGCTCTGGACAGAACCTGGACACCCCTCAAGGCGCCCTTGAGGCCGTCGATGGGAAACCGTGAGACCCTCTCCCGGAGACCAGGCTCCGGCGGGCATGGACGCCCAGCCGATCGACCCGTCACCGCGGGGCGTCCAGCCTGGCTCGCCCCCCGTCCCCCGCGCCGAGACGACACCGCCCGCGCTGCGCCGCAAGGCGCGGGCCGAGCTGTTGGGTCTGGTGCTTCCCTCGGCTACCGCCGTGACCGCGGCCCTCGTCGTCACCGGTCGCGTCGGCACGGCGCTCATGTTCGGCCTCGCGACCCTGCTCACAACCCACCTGCTGCGCGGCTTCCGCTACCCGCTCGCCCTGCTTCCGGTCTCCCGCAAGACGCTCGCGGGGCTGGCGCCGGCGCTCGCTGTGATCGGCGTCAGCGCGATCGCCGCGATCGGTTTCGACGCCGCGATCCCCGCCGCCGAGGTCGGCGCGATCGCCGCCCTCTCGATGCTGGTCGCGATCGCCGTCGACGTGTTCACCGCCAGGTGGCGGGCGAGGCTGCCGATGCGCGTTGCGATTCTCGGCTCGCCCGAGTTCGCGATCGGGTTGCGCCGCGAGCTGCGGGAGAACCCGACCCCGGGGATCGAGCTCGTCGGCTGGCTCGATGCCGGCGGTGAGCTGCTCGATGCCGGTCCGGTCGGCATCTCGGCGGTCGAGCGGCTCCGCAAGACCCTGCTCAAGCACCGGATCGACCTCGTCGTTCGCGGGCGGTCGGCCAGTGGCGGGTCGGGCGCCGGCTTCGGGGGAGCGCGTCCGTTCGAGTTCGCCGCCGAGGCCTGCGTCGACCTTCCGGTGCGGATGATGGACGGCGCCCAGTTCTACGAGGAGAGCTTCGGCCACGTCCCGCTCGGGATGATCGACTCGGCCTGGTACCTGTTCCTGATGCACCCGCGCTACCGCTCGACCGGGGCACGGGCCAAGCGGGCTCTCGATCTGGCGGTGGGAGGCCTTGCCGCGGTCTTCGCGCTGCCGCTGATCGCGATCGCCGCGGTTGCCATCAAGCTCGAGGACCGGGGCCCGGTCTTCTATCGCCAGCGTCGCGTCGGCGAGGGCGGGCGGGACTTCGAGATCCTCAAGCTGCGGACCATGACCACCGATGCCGAGGCTGACGGTGCGCAGTGGTCTCGCGCCGCCGACAGCCGGATCACGCGTGTCGGCGGGATCCTCCGCCGCACCCACGTCGACGAGCTCCCTCAGCTCGCCAACGTGCTCCGCGGCGACATGACCCTGGTCGGGCCGCGGCCGGAGCGGCCGGAGATCGTCTCCAGCCTCGAGCAGATCTTCCCCCACTACCGCCGTCGCCATCTGGTCAAGCCCGGGGTGACCGGCTGGGCGCAAGTCCGTTGCGGCTACGCCGGGTCGGAGCTCGGCACCGCCTGGAAGCTCTGCCACGACCTCTTCTACCTCAAGCACCGCTCGGTGCTCAGCGACCTGCTGATCATGCTCGAGACGCTCGCGATCGCCGCCAAGGACGCGCATCGCCCGCTGCGGATGCCCGGCGAGGAGTTCGTCTTCGGGCGCGAGTCGGGCCTCGAGCGTGGTAGCAACGAGCCGTCCGCTCCCGTTCCGGCGCCGGTCCCGGCATCCGCGGCCGACAAGCCGCTCGCCGGACTCACCGCCTAGCAGTCCCCCCGCTGCGGGTCCGGGCATCGGCCATCGTCCGGCCCTGGCCCCGAATGGCGTGGGCAGGGCTGGAAGCTGAACCGGCTCCGGCCGCCCCTCAGAGCAGCGGGCGGTGGCGCTCGATGATCCGGGAGCAGTCGGTCCCGGCCGGAAGGGTGCCGAACGCGTTGCCCCAGTCGCCCTCGAGGCGGGTGGCGCAGAAGGCGTCGGCGACCGCTTCGTCGCCGTAGCGCACGAGCAGCGACGCCTGGAGGGCCAGGGCCATGCGCTCGACCACGCGCCGCGCGCGGCTCTCGATCTGCTCGAGGTCGCCCAGCTCCCGCCTCGTAGCCTCGGCGAAGGCGTCGAGCCGGTTGTCGGAGCCGAACGCCTCCTCGACCTCCGCGAAGAAGGCCTCGACCGCCTCCGGGCTCTTGACCATCGCGCGCAGCACGTCCAGCGCCTGCACGTTTCCGGAGCCCTCCCAGATGCTCATCAGCGGGCTCTCGCGGAACAGACGGGGCATCCCGGACTCCTCCACGTATCCGTTGCCGCCCAGGCACTCGAGCGCCTCGACGGCGTGCCAGGGTGCGCGCTTGCAGATCCAGTACTTGAGCACCGGGGTGGCGAGGCGGCGGCGCAGTGCGCTCTGCTCGTCACCCGCGTGGGCCTGGTCGAACTGGCGGGCCAGCCACAGGGAGGAGATCGTCGCGGCCTCCGATTCGATGGCGAGGTCGGAGAGCACGTTCTGCATCAGCGGCTGCTCGATCAGCTCCTTGCCGAAGGCGGACCGGTGGGAGGCATGCCAGATCGCCTGCTCGAGGCCCCTGCGCATCCCCGACGCGGAGCCGAGCGCGCAGTCCAGGCGCGTGTGGTTGACCATCTCGATGATCGTTGGCACACCGCGCCCTCCCTCGCCGACCATCCGCGCCCAGGCGCCGCGGAACTCGACCTCGCTGGAGGCGTTGGAGCGGTTACCCAGCTTGTCCTTGAGACGCTGCAGGTGCATGCGGTTGCGCTCGCCGTCCGGGGTGAAGCGGGGGAGCAGAAAGCACGAGGCGCCCGACTCGGTCTGCGCGAGGACCAGGAACGCATCGCACATCGGCGCTGAGCAGAACCACTTGTGGCCGGTGATCTCGTACTCAGCCCCGGGGCCGCCACCGTTCACGGGCTCGGCGGTCGTGGTGTTCGCCCGTACGTCGGAGCCGCCCTGCTTCTCGGTCATGGCCATTCCGCAGAGGGCGCCGGGCTTCTCGGCGGCCGGGACCAGCCGGCCGTCGTACTCCAGCGAAGTGAAGCGCGGCTCCCACTCCTCCGCGAGCTCGGGCTGCTTGCGCAGCGCCGGGATCACGGAGTAGGTCATCGAGATCGGGCAGCCGGTGCCGGCGTCCGCGGCGCTCACACACATGAAGGCCGCGGCGCGGGCGACATGGGCGCCCGGCTCGGGCTCCCGCCACGGGAGCGCATGCGTTGCGCCCTCCACGTGCAGCTTCATCAGCTGGTGGTAGGAGGGGTGGAACTCGACCTCGTCGATCCGGTGGCCGAAGCGGTCGTGGGTCTTGAGCTCAGGCCGGTTCCCCTCGGCCTCGAACCCCCAGCGGATCGCCTCGGCGCTGCCGCCGGCAGCGCCGACGGCCTCGATCCGCTCGACGGCGAAATCGCCGCCCTCGCGCGACACCGCCTCCCGCAACACCGTGTCGCTCGTGAAGACGTTGAAATCCTCGAGCGGTTGAGACTGGTTGCGGACCTCGTGAGTCGCGTGCCCTGGGGCCTGGATCGTCTCCATGCCGCTCATGATCGCAGCTAGCCGAGTCCGTCGATGATCCCGTTGAGCGTCTCGCTCGGGCGCATGACCCGGTCGGCCGCGTCGCGATCGACGAGGTAGTAGCCGCTGAGGTCCACGGAGGAACCCTGGACCCCGTTGAGCTCTGAGACGATCCGCTCTTCGCCGTCGCCCAGCGCTTCGGCGATCGGCCCGAACGCCTCGGCGAGCTCGGCGTCGTCGCCCCCGGAGAGCGCCTCGGCCCAGTACAGCGCCAGGTAGAAGTGGCTGCCTCGATTGTCGAGCTCGCCCACCTTGCGGGACGGCGAGCGCCCGCGCTCGAGCACCCGGCCCGTCGCGGCGTCGAGCGCCTCGCCGAGGACCCTCGCCTTCGGCGCTTCGGCCTGCTCGGCGTACTTGCGCAGCGACATCGCCAGGGCGAGGAACTCGCCGAGGCTGTCCCAGC
>DATFLZ010000004.1:0-6901 GCA_035267205.1 Solirubrobacterales bacterium
GCCAGCCCCTGGGGACCGTGAAGGGCAGGATGCGGCTCGGACTGGAGAAGATCCGGGCGGAGATCGCGGAGGCGATCACGCCGGATGCGATCGAGGGATTGACGTGAGCAGTCAGGAGCGACAGAGCTGCCGGGAGCGTCATCACGACGACCTGGCCGCCTACGCGCTCGGCGCTCTGCCGGGGCAGGATGCCGCCGAGCTGGAGCGCCACCTGGCGACCTGCTCGGCCTGCAGCGAGCGGCTTCGGTGGCTCCAGCCGGCGGTCGACCTGGTGCCCGCCACCGTGCGGCAGCTCGAGCCTCCTCCGGAGCTACGCGAGAGCTTGATGGCCGTCGTCCACGAGGAGGCAGCGGCCGAGGCGGCTCCAGCCGAGCGGCCGCAGTCCCGCGAGCGCGGCTTCTTCGCGTGGCTGCGGCTCCCGGCCCTCGGTCCGATGCGCCCCGCTCTCGCCGGGGTCGCCGTGCTCCTCGTGCTGCTCGCCGGCGTCGGCGGCTACGTGCTCGGTACCGACGGGGACGCGGGCGGCCCGGGCGAGAGCTTCGTCGTCACCTCGCTGCAGCCCGGGGTGGCCGCCTCGGGGGAGCTGGAGGTCCACGACGACAGCGCCACGCTCACGGTCCAGGGTCTCCCGCCGATCGGCGGCGACGAGGTCTACCAGGTGTGGACTGTGCAGGGCAACAAGCAGCCCAGGTCGGCGTCGATCTTCGTTCCCGAGGGAAACGGCCGTGCCTCGGCGGCGATCCCGAACCTCCCGGCCGACGCCGATCAGGTCGTCGTCACGCGCGAGCCCGCGGGTGGCAGCGAGGTCGCGACAACCGCCCCCGTGCTGCAGAGCAGCCTGCGGTAGTCGGCGTCCGCGGTCAGCCACCGGCCGACCGAGCCGTAAGCGGGCCCAGATAGCCTTCAGCGCTCGATGGAGACCTGCTACCGACACCCCGATCGTGAGACCGGCGTTGCCTGCTCCCGCTGCGGGCGCCCGATCTGCTCCGACTGCATGACGCCCTCGCCGGTCGGCATGCGCTGCCCGGAGTGCGTCGGTGAGACCCAGGAGGTGCGGCGGCCCAAGTTCTCCGCGGGGGGTTCCACCTCGTTGATCGAG
This sequence comes from Solirubrobacterales bacterium, assembly GCA_035267205.1. Lineage (GTDB taxonomy): Bacteria > Actinomycetota > Thermoleophilia > Solirubrobacterales > 70-9 > CAXMST01. The sequence goes on from DATFLZ010000004.1 coordinate 1,100, forward strand.
CAGGCCCCGGCGACGGCGGTGCTGATCGGGCTCAACGTCGGAGTCTTCCTGTTGCAGATGCTGCTCGGCGGCGGCGCCAACGGCCTCGACGGCGAGGGCGCCCTGCTCAGGGACGCCGCCCTTTGCACGAACGCCGTCGGGTCGGGTGGCCTCTGCGGCCCCCCTCCGATCGACAGCGCCGGCGGTGAGTGGTATCGGATCCTCAGCAGCGGCTTCCTGCACGGCGATCTGATTCACCTGGCGCTCAACATGTTCGTCCTCTTCATCCTCGGCCGGATGCTCGAGCCGGGCATCGGCAGCGCCCGGTTCGTGGCCATCTACGCGGTCTCCCTGGTCGGCGGCTCGCTCGGCGCCGTGCTGCTCACCGATCCCTTCGTCAACACCGTGGGCGCCTCGGGCGCAATCTACGGTCTGTTCGGGGCGACACTGCTGATCGCCCGGGACCGCGGGCTCGACCAGATCGTCTCCCAGCTCGGCCTCTGGCTGGTGATCCTCCTCGTGTTCACCTTCACTCGCGAGGGGATCAGCATCGGCGGGCATCTCGGCGGCCTCGCGGCCGGCGGCCTGGCGGCCTGGATCGTGCTGCAGATGGAGCGGCGACCGACGGAGATCCCCGTCCGGCTCGAGGTCGCCGGCCTCGCCGCGGTTGCGGTCGCTGTCTTCGTCGCGACCATCGTCGTCGCCGGCTCCTCGTCGGGCACGCCGTTCTAGGTCGGCTCGCACTCCGGCCGCGGCGGTCGTGAGCCGAGCGACCTAGTCGCGCCCGACGCCCAGCGCCTCGAAGCGAAGCGTGCCGGGATCCGCGGCGAGTCCCGGATGGAGCAGGTGGCCGAGCAGCTCGACGCCGTCGGCGATGCGGGGCCCGGGCCGCGAGAAGGAGGAGGCCGCGTCGACGGCGAAGAGGCGCTGCGCGCCAAGCGCGTCGAGCCGCTCGCGGTGGCGGCCGGCCTCGTGGGCCGCTTCCGCGCAGTACAGGCCGCAGGGCATGACGATCACGACGTCCGGCCTGGCCGACGCCACCTCCTCCCAGCCCACGGTCCGGGACCGCTCGCCCGGCGCGGCGAGCGCGTCCTCGCCGCCCGCGGCCTCGATCATCTCGGGCACCCAGTGGCCCGCCGCGTAGGGAGGGTCGAGCCACTCGAGTGCCGCGACCCTCGGGCGTCCGCCGCCCTCCGTCGCTCCGCGGACGGCCTCGATCCTTGAACGCAGCCGGTCCCTGAGGGAGATGCCGGCGCCGGGATCGCCGGCGGCCTTGCCCAGTCGGACGGCGTCCTCGAGGATGTCGTCGATCCGGGAGGGATCGAGGGAGAGGACCTCGGGCCGTCCGGGCAGTCGCGCCGCCACCGCGCTCACGTCCTCGTAGCTGACCGCGCACACGGCGCAGACCTGCTGGGTGAGGATCAGGTCGATGTCGAGCTCCGTCAGCGCCCGCTCGTCGAGCTCGTAGAGGGCCTCGCCGCGGCCGGTGCGATCGAGCACCGCGGCATCGATCTCGGCAGGGGAGAGGCCCGGCTCGATCACGCTCCGGGTCAGCTGCGGCAGCGCCTCGACGCCCGGGGGAAAGTCGCACTCGTGGGTGACCGCGGCGAGTCGCGGGCCGAGGCCGAGCGCAAACGCGAGCTCGGTCGCCGAGGGCACGAGGCTCGCGATCGCTCCCCCTGGTTCCGCCGTCGCGTGGTCCATACGGGGACCATATGTAGGATCGCCGTGTGGCACTGCTCTCCGACAACGAGATCACCGAGCGCCTAGCGGACGCCGAGGGCTGGGAGCGCGAGGGCGATCGCATCGTCCGCTCCTTCGATCGCGGCGACTTCGTCGGCTCGATCGAGTTCGCGCGGGCGCTGGTCGAGCCGGCCGAGGCGATGGGTCACCATCCGGACCTCGCGATCTCCTGGGCGACCGTCGAGGTGAGCATCACCAACCACGCCGAGGGTGGCCTCACCGAGGCCGACTTCGAGCTTGCCGGCAGGATCGACGCACTCGCCTAGAGCCCCGGCCAACGTCGGCTGATCGGAACGAAATGCGCCTGCTGCACGTGATCGCGACCCGGCCGAACTTCGTCAAGATGGCGCCGCTGATCGGGTCCCTGAGGGAGCTCGACCCCGACGGCCGACACAGCCTCGTCCATACCGGCCAGCACTACGACCGCAATATGTCGGAGATCTTCCTCGAGGAGCTCGGGGTTCCCGAGCCGGACCATCTGCTCGGGGTCGGCGGGGGCAGCAACGCGGAGACCGTCGCCGGCGTCCTCGAGCGGATCGCGCCGGTGATCGAGGCCGATCGGCCGGACCTGGTGATCGTCCCGGGGGACGTGAACTCCACCCTGGCGGCAGCGCTGGCGTGTGCCCATCTCCGCGTACCCGTCGCCCATCTCGAGGCGGGCCTGCGCAGCTTCGACCGCTCGATGCCCGAGGAGGTCAACCGCGTTCTCGTCGATCAGCTCTCGGACCTCCTCTTCACCCATTCCCCCGAAGCGCTCGACAACCTCGCCGGCGAGGGCGTGGATCCGGCCCGCGTGCACCGCGTCGGCAACACGATGATCGACACCCTCGTCGCGCTCGAGGACCGCTTTCGAGATCGCGGAGCCGCGCGGGAGCTCGGTCTGGAGCCCGGCAGCTTCCTGCTCGTCACCCTGCACCGGCCGGCGCTGGTGGACGGCGCCCTGCTCGGGGAGGCCGTGGCCGCGCTGCGGGAGGTGGCCGAATCGGTTCCGGTCGCCTTCCCGGTCCATCCTCGGACGCGGAAGCGGATCGAGCAGGAGGGTCTCGACGCGGGCGACGTGTTGCTCGCCGATCCGGTCGGCTACCTCGACTTCCTCTCGCTCCAGGCCGACGCCCGCGCGGTCCTGACCGACTCCGGCGGGATCCAGGAGGAGACCACGTATCTCGGCGTTCCGTGCTTCACGCTCCGCGACAACACGGAGCGGCCGATCACCGTCGCCGAGGGCACGAACACGCTCCTGGGGCTCGACCCGGAGGCGATCAGGGGGCTGCCGGAGCGGCTCGATGCCGACCGCGGCGAGCGCCGAGTTCCGGAGGGCTGGGACGGTCATGCGGCGGAGCGGGCGGCCTCGCTGATCGCCGGATTCGTCGACGGCTGATTCACACCGGCGTCGGGCTTTCCTGCCATCCTGCCGGGCCATGGCCGTGTTCAGCTTTGCGCCCAAGGATCGCGTCTTCTTCGAGCTGCTCACCGAGGCGGGCGAGAACGCTCATCGGACCGCCCGCCTGCTCCGGGACATGCTCCAGAACTGGCCCGACGACAAGGAGGGGCTCGGGCGCGAGATCCTCAAGGCGGAGCAGGAGGGTGACCGGATCACCCACGACATCGTCAAGCGTCTCAACACGACCTTCGTCACGCCCTTCGACCGCGAGGACATCTACGGCCTGGCGACCAAGTTGGACGACGTCGTCGACTACACGGAGGAGGCGGCCGACTTCCTCAGCCTCTACCAGATCGAGGCTCCGATGCAGCAGGCGCTCGAGATGGCGGAGATCCTGCTCGCGGCCTGCGAGCAGCTCGCGCTCGCGCTCGCGGGCCTGGAGGGCTTCAAGGGCCTCGACCAGTACTGGATCGAGATCCACCGGCTCGAGAACGACGGTGACCGGATCTCCCGCGACGCGGTCGCGAGCCTGTTCGCGAACGGCATCGACCCGATGGTGGTGATCCGCTGGAAGGACATCTTCGCGGTGCTCGAGAAGGCGATCGACTCGACCGAGACCTCGGCGCACATCATCGAGGGCGTCGTCATCAAGAACGCGTGACGGCCGCGGGCTCGCCGTGAGCGGCGACATCGTGCTCGTGATCGTCGTGGCGACGGCGCTCACGTTCGACTTCACCAACGGCTTCCACGACACGGCGAACGTCGTCGCGACCTCGATCTCGACCCGGGCGCTCCCGCCTCGCACGGCGGTTGCGATGGCAGCGGTGCTCAACTTCGTCGGTGCGTTCATCTCGCTCGAGGTGGCGGCGACGGTGGCCCAGGACGTGGTGCAGGCGGGGGCGATCACCCCGACGGTGATCTTCGCCGGGCTGATCGGCGCGATCACCTGGAACCTGATCACCTGGTACCACGGGATCCCGTCGAGCTCCTCCCACGCGCTGATCGGCGGGATGGTCGGTGCCGCGTTCGCAGCCGCCGGTGCGGACGCCGTGATCGGCGAGGGAGTGCTCGGCAAGGTGCTGATTCCGGCGGTGCTGGCGCCGATCGTCGCCCTCGTCGTCGGCGGCGTTGGGATCGTCATCGCCTACCGGGTGGTCGGGAGGCTTCGCCCCGGTCCGGTGAACCGGGGTTTCCGCGCGGGCCAGGTCGTTTCCGGCGGCCTGCTTGCGCTCGCTCACGGAACCAACGACGCGCAGAAGACGATGGGCGTGATCACCCTGGCGCTGGTCGCGAACGGCAACCTCAGCGCCGCGAACTTCGAGGTTCCCTTCTGGGTCATCCTCACCTCCGCGACGGCGATCGCCGCGGGTACGTATTCGGGCGGCTGGCGCATCATCAGGACGATGGGCACACGGATCATCAAGATGGACACCGCGCAGGGGTTCGCCGCCCAGGGGGCCGGCGCCTCCACGATCCTCGCCTCCAGCGCGTTCGGCTTCCCGCTCTCGACGACGCAGGTGATCGCCGGAGGGGTGATGGGCGCCGGTGCCGGCAAGCGACTGTCGGCCGTCCGCTGGGGGGTGGCGGGCAACATGTTGATGGCCTGGCTGGTGACGCTGCCGGCCGCTGCCGCGGTGGCCGCCGCCGTCTACGGCTTCACCCAGCTATTCGGCACGGGCGCGGCCGGCCCGCTCATCGTCTGCGCCGCGGCGCTCGCCTTCGGTGGCCTCGTGGTCGCACGCAGGATCAGGGCTGAACGGGAGGTGCCCGCACCGTGAACTTTCTGCTCGCGACCGTGATCGACGGGGGAGCGCTCTGGAAGACCGCGCTCGCCGCGCTGGCAGCCGGGGCGGGGCTCACGCTGCTCTTCTCGCTCGCCATCCTCGGCGTGACGCGCGGGGCGGACCTGCGCGCCGAAGGCCGCGAGCTGGCCTCCACCGCGGCCTACGCCTTCGGCGTCCTGGCTCTGGTGCTGTCGGTCGCGGGCGTGGCCGTGGGCCTGATCGTGATGATCAACGAGTAGCCGGGGCACGAGGGCTCCGGCCCGATTCCAAACGCTTGGCGCCCGCGGGGCCGATCCGCCAAGATGTGCCCCGTGCTGCTCGTCGCTCGCAACGTCGCGATCATCGCGATCCTCGCTCTCGGCGTCACCGTCCTCCCCGGCGGCGGCAATGCCGTCACCGCGATCCTCACCGCGCTCTCGCTGGCCTTCTTCGCCGCGATCGCCATGCTGATCGGCAGGGCCTGGAAGCAGACGAGCCTCACGCGGGACGTGATGGACGAGCGCCAGCGCACGATCTTCTACTCGTCGCTGGGAGCGCTGGCGCTGATGATCGCCGGGCTCGATGAGCTACTCGAGAGCGGCCCCGGCACGGTCGTGCTGATCGGCGTCACGGGCGCCGCCGTGTACTTCGCGGTCACGACCTGGCGCGAGGCGACCAGCTACTAGATCGGGGGGAGCCTGGACCGCCCGCCTACCCGGCGGGAGTTCCGCACGCACGCGACGCGAGCCAGCCGTACGCGAGCTGTTGCCATGCGGAGGTTCTGGGACGTCGAGCGTCGGCCGCCGACGGTCGTCACCGGATTTCTCCTGTCCGGTGACTGATTCGTCACGGTTCGTCACCCACTGGTGACGACGGCGGACCTAGCGTCGGGGAGGTGCGGAGGAGCGATGCATCAGGTGACGCTGTGGACATGGA
>DATFLZ010000005.1:0-2865 GCA_035267205.1 Solirubrobacterales bacterium
TCGGCGCCACCGAGGACCGCGCGGCCCGGGTGGAGCTGTTCGGCGACGAGATCGAGTCGATTCGCTACTTCTCGACCTTTACCCAGCGCTCGCTCGGCGAGACCGAGCGAATCGAGCTCGATCCGGCGGCGGAGATCGACCCCGACCATCGGCTGCTCGCCGAGGCCGCGCTCGAGGACGCCGCCGAGGGTGGCGCGAGCCGGCCGCTGGCGGAGCTGCTCCCGACCGACCGCTTCTCGGCCTTCCTCGACCTGATCTCGACCGAGACCGCCGTCGTGGTGGCCGCGGCGGAGGACATCGAGGGCGCGCTCGCCGACCATCTCGCCGACGTCGAGGCCGCGATCCACGACGAGGACGTTGCGGCGCTGTACGTGGAGGTCGCAGGGCCGCTCACGGAGCGCGCCGAGCTCAGGGTGAGCGCCCGCGAGCGCGGCCAGGAGCACGCTTTCCGCGGCTCGACGCCGGCCTCGGCCGCGCGCAGCCTCGCCGAGGCCGAGCCCGAGCTCGAGAAGCAGCTTCGCTCCGGATACCTGACCGTCGTCACATTCGAGCATCGAGGCGAGGCCGAGCGGGCCCGCTATGCGCTCGACCGGCTGACCCCCACCATGCTCGAGCCGGACGGCGGCCGGCAGGCCGCCCCGGCGGTGCTGTTCGCGGAGGCCTCGATCCAGGAGGGCTTCGTCGCGCCGGCGCAGAAGCTGGCGGTGATCCCGTTCAGGCGCCTGGTGCACCGGCGGCGTGCGGAGGCTCCGGCTCCGACCAGGGGGCGACTCGCCTCGATCGGCGACCTCGCCGTCGGCGAGCACGTGGTGCACGAGGACCACGGCGTCGCGCGGTTCAGCGGCTTCGACACCCGCACCGTCGCCGGCATCACCCGCGACTACCTCGACCTGACCTACAGGGACGGGGACCGGGTGCTGGTGCCGGCGGAGCAGCTCGCGAAGATCACCCGCTACCTGGGAGCGGCGGGGGAGCCCGAGCTCTCGAAGCTCGGTGGCAAGCGCTGGAGCGCACTGAAGACCAAGGCGCGCCGCGCCGCCCGCGAGATGGCCGGGGACCTGCTCAACCTCTACGCCGAGCGCCAGAGCCGCAGCGGGCACGCGTTCAGCCCCGACGGCGAGTGGCAGCTGCAGCTCGAGGAGTCGTTCCCCTATCGGGAGACCGCGGACCAGCTCGAGGCGATCGAGGCGGTCAAGGCCGACATGGAGGCCGAGCGCCCGATGGATCGCCTGATCTGCGGGGACGTCGGCTACGGGAAGACGGAGGTTGCGATCCGGGCGGCGCAGAAGGCGCTCGCGGATTCCAAGCAGGTGATGATCCTGGTGCCGACCACGATCCTCGCGTCGCAGCATCTCGGCACGTTCCGCGAGCGGCTCCGCGACTTCCCCTACGAGATCGAGATGGTCTCGCGGCTCCGCCGGCCGGCGGAGACCAAGCGGTCGCTCGCCGCGTTCGCCGCCGGCGAGCTGGACATCCTGATCGGGACCCATCGCCTGCTCTCCCGGGATGTTCGAGCCAAGGATCTCGGGCTGCTGGTGATCGACGAGGAGCAGCGCTTCGGCGTCAAGCAGAAGGAGCTGCTGCGCCAGCTCAAGCTGAAGGTCGACGTCCTCTCGATGTCGGCGACACCGATCCCGCGGACCATGCAGATGAGTCTCGCCGGCATTCGCGACATCTCCGTGATCGAGACGCCGCCGGAGGGCAGGCGCCCGGTGCGGACCTACGTGGGCCCGTTCGACGACGACCTGGTCAAGACCGCGGTCGAGCGGGAGCTGCGCCGGGAGGGGCAGGCCTTCTACCTCCACAACCGGGTCGAGACGCTCGCTGATACTGCCGAGCGATTGCGGGCTCTGGTCCCGGATGCCCGGGTGCTGGAGGCGCACGGTCAGCTGGACGAGGGTGAGCTCGAGGAGACGATGCTCGAGTTCCTGCGTGGGGACGCCGACGTGCTTGCGGCGACGACGATCATCGAGTCGGGCCTCGACGTGCCGGCGGCCAACACGCTGATCGTCGAACGGGCCGACCACCTCGGGCTGGCGCAGGCGTACCAGATCCGCGGACGCGTGGGGCGGAGCACCGACCGCGCCTATGCCTACATGCTCTATCCCTCGGACGAGGGCATCACGCGCGAGGCCGCGGCCCGCCTGGCGACCCTCTCCGACCACACCGAGCTCGGATCCGGATTCCGGATCGCGATGCGGGACCTGGAGCTCCGGGGCGCCGGGGATCTGCTCGGAGCCGAGCAGTCGGGGCACGTGGCGGCCGTCGGGTTCGAGCTCTACGTCGAGATGCTCGACGAGGCCGTCGAGGCGCTTCGCCGCGGCGACGGGGCGGAGCGGGCCGAGAGCGAGGTGCGCGTCGATGCGGACATCTCCGCCTTCGTGCCTTCCGCGTACATTCCCTACGAGGCGGCCAAGATCGACGTGCATCGGCGGATCGCGGGCGCAACGCGGCCGGGGGAGCTCCGGGAGCTCCGCGACGAGCTCCGCGATCGCTTCGGCCCGTCGCCGGAGCCGGTCGAGGCATTGCTCGCCATCCAGCGGGCCCGGATCGAGATCGCTCGGGACGGCGGTACCTCGCTCGAGCTCCGCGGGGACCGGATCGTGATCGGCGGTCTCGACTACGACTCCGAGCGCGTCGGCGGGGTCCGTGAAGCGATCGCGCAGGCCATCTATTCGGGGCGTGACGAGACGCTGAGCCTCCAGGTGCCCGATCCCGATGGCACCGAGGGACCGAGGCTGGCCGCGCTCGAGGCGTTGACGGAGGCGATCTCGGGCTCGCGCCCCGAGGCCGAGCGGGAGGCCTCCGCGAGCGCCGGATGAGTGCCCCGCCCGACGAGCGGGTTTCCCTAGCCCGGTTGATCGC
>DATFLZ010000006.1:0-13966 GCA_035267205.1 Solirubrobacterales bacterium
GGCGTCGTCGCGGTCGCGGGCGAGTTCGCGGCGGGCGATCCGGTCGAGGTCGTCTGCGACTCCGAGCTCGTCGGCAAGGGGGTGGCGGAGCACTCCGCGGCGGTTATCGATCGGCTGCGGGGCAAGCGGAGCGAGGAGGTCGCCGAGCTGATCGGCGAGGGGGCGCCCGAGGCCGTCCACCGGGATCGCTTCGTGCTGCTCTGAGCGGCCGGCTGAAGGCCGCGCGGGGATGGTTGCGTCGCCAACCGCTCCCGCTACCCTTCTCTGAATGGCTGTAGCGACCGAATCGATCAGCGATACGTGCAAGCGGGCCCGAGGCGCCGCGCTGCGGCTGTCCGCGGCGCCGACCGAGGTCAAGGACGACGCCCTGCGCCGGGCGGCGGCGCTGCTGCGCGAGCGTACGGATGAGATTCTCGCCGCGAACCTGGCCGACGTCGAGTCCGGCCGCGACGCGGGAATGGACCCGGCCCTGCTCGACCGGCTGGCGCTGGACACCGAGCGCGTCGAGGAGATGGCGGTCGGGCTCGAGGCGATCGTCGAGTTGCCCGATCCCGTCGGCGAGGTGCTCGCCGAGCGGACGATCGAGGGCGGCGTCGAGCTCGAGCAGATCCGCGTGCCGATCGGCGTGGTCGCGATCGTCTATGAGGCCCGTCCCAACGTCACGATCGACGCCGCGGCGCTCTGCCTGAAGAGCGGCAACGCTGCGGTCCTGCGCGGCAGCAGCTCGGCGGCGGCGTCGAATGCCGCGCTTGCCGGCATCTTCTCCGAGGCCGTCGAGGCGGGCGGCCTGCCCGCCGGTTCGATCGAGCTGATCGCCGGTGGCGGCCGGGCCGAGCTTGCGGAGCTGGCCAGGCAGGAGGATCTGATCGACCTGATCATCCCCAGGGGCGGCGAGGGCCTGAAGCTGGCGCTCAAGGAGCTGGCGACCGTCCCGGTCCTCTACGCGGCCGGAGGCAACTGTCATATCTACGTACACGCCGACGCCGATCTCGAGATGGCGCGGCGGATCGCCTTCAACGCCAAGGTCCAGCGGCCCGGAGTCTGCAACGCGGCCGAGACGCTGCTCGTGCACGCCGATGTCGCCGCGGAGTTTTTGCCGGTGATCGCCGGTGAGCTGTCCGCGGCGGGAGTCGAGCTGGTCGGGGACGAGCGCGCACGCGCGCTCGTCGGCGACACGGAGATGGGAAAGGCGACCGACGAGGACTGGGACACGGAGTACCACGGGATGAAGATGGCGGTCGCCGTCCTCGACTCGCTCGAGGGGGCCATCGATCACATCAACAACCACGGGACGGCCCATTCGGAGGCCATCGTGACGGCCAGCGAGCGGGATGGCGCCGCGTTCACGCGGGGCGTGGATGCGGCCTGCGTCTACGTGAACGCCTCGACTCGGTTCACCGACGGATTCGTGTTCGGGATGGGCGCCGAGATCGGCAACTCGACCCAGAAGCTGCACGCGCGTGGACCGATCGGGCTGCGGGAGCTGACTTCGACCAAGTACGTGCTCCGCGGGTCCGGCCAGGTCCGCGAGTAGCCGCGGTGCCGCGGTGAGCCGTGCCGTCGGCGTCCTCGGGGGCGCCTTCAACCCGCCGCACGTCGGCCACATGGTCCTCGCGCAGGAGGCCCAGGCCGAGCTCGACCTGGACGAGCTGATCCTGGTCCCGACCGGGCAGGCCCCGCACAAGCGGATCGAGCCGGAGCCCGGGGCCGAGCTGCGCCTCGAGATGGTCGGAGCGGCCGCGAGCGGGGAGCGGGGCCTCCGGGTCAGCGATCTCGAGGTCCGCCGTGACGGCCCGTCCTACTCCTACCGTACGCTTGAGCAACTGGCGGATGAGCTACAGGGAAGCCAACTGACCTTCGTGATGGGCGCCGACGTCGCAGCCGGCCTTGCGCGGTGGCGACGACCCGAGCGGGTCCTGGAGCTCGCGCGGATCGCGGTGGCGGCCCGGCCGGGCTTCGACCGCGACGGGCTCGAGCGCGAGCTGAGCGCCCTCGGAGCCTCGGAGGCGCCGCGACTACTCCGCATGCCCGAGATCGGCGTCTCCTCGACGATGATTCGCGAGCGGGTCGCGGCGGGGCGGCCGGTGCGCTGGCTGGTCCCGGACGCAGTCGCGGAGCTGATCGCTGAGCGCGGGCTGTACCGGTCGGGAGTGCCCGCATGACCGCCGCCGAGCTCGCCCGCCGGATTGCCGGGATCGCTGACGCCAAGCAGGCGAGCGAGATCGTCGGCCTCGACGTCTCGGCGCTGGTCGGCTACACCGACGTGATCGTGATCTGCACGGCGCGCAACGAGCGGCTCGCGAAGGCGATCTGCGACGACGTGCACCAGCAGCTCAAGCACGAGGAGGACCTGCTGCCCTCCCACACGGAGGGGGTCGGCGAGAACCGCTGGATCCTGCTCGACTATCTCGACTGCGTGCTTCACGTCTTCGTCCCGGAGACGCGCGAGCGCTACCGGCTGGACCAGCTCTGGGGGGAGGCCGAGCGGATCGAGCTCGGGCTCGAGGAGGCCTCGGATGCCGTCCGGGGCTCAGCCTAGTCTCGCTGCATCGGAACCCAGCTGAGGAGATCCCTGTTCGGCCTGCGCCGCTCCGATGTAGAGCGCGTGATCGCCGAGGCCGAGGCCGACTCGGGCCGTCAGGCTGAGGCCGCGCGCGCCCAGGCCGCGCGCGCCGGCCAGCTCGAGATCGCGCTCGAGGAGACCCGCAGGGCGTGCGCCGCGCGCGACCGCCGGGTGGCCTACCTCGAGGCCGAGCTCGACCTCTCCCGCTCGAACGCGGCCAGCCAGCTGCGCGCGCTTGCGGCGCTGGGCGCGGAGCTGGAGGAGCTGCGGGTCACCGCGCGCGGCCAGGCGACGCGGATCAGGCTCGGCGCACTGCGGGAGGCCGCCGAGGTCAGCACCCGGATCCGGGTGCTCGCCGGCGCCCCGGAGGCGGCGGCGGAGTCGATGCTCGCCGCGCTCGAGCGCGCGGTCGAGCGGCTCGGCGCGCCCGAGGGCAGCACCGCGGCCGGCGGGGATGCCGACGAAGTTTCGATCGAGCTCGGGTCCGATGGCGAGGGACCGGGGGCGGAGCTTGCGGCGCTCGAGGCGGCCCTGGAGGGCGCCGAGGCGAGCGCCGTGGCCGTGGAGAGCGCCGAGGTCGCCGAGGGGCGGCTGGTCAGCGTCGACATCGGGCCGTTCACCGACTTCTCGCAGCTCGTCACCTTCGAGGACGCGGCGAACGCGATCGCCGCGACGAGCGAGATCTCGATCCGCCGCTTCTCGGAGGGGAGGGCGAGCATCGACGTCTCGCTCCGCGAGCCGATCGATCTGATCGAGGAGCTCGAGTCGCGCTGCGAGCTCGACTTCGACATCCGCCACCGCGACGGCGGCGCGGTGATCCTGGACCTGCGCGACTAGATCCCGGTCCTCACGCCGGCTGCGGGGGGCGACGCCAACGCTTGAGCGATCGCATCTCGGTCCAATCGAGGCCAGCGAGCCTAAGAACGCTCAGCGTGCTGGGCTACACTACGCGACCGATTACGAGGTCCCTGGGGCTGTAGCTCAGCTGGGAGAGCGTCCGGATGGCATTCGGAAGGTCGTGGGTTCGAATCCCATCAGCTCCATTTCTGAATGCCCTGACAGCACCGCGTGTGAGGTCGGGGCCCGCTCTAGACTCCCGGCCCGTGGACGAGCAGGAGATGCGATACGACCCGGGGCCGATCGAGGCCCGTTGGCAGGACGTCTGGGCCGAGGAGAGGACCTGGGAGGTCGCCAACCCGGGCGAGCCGGGCGCCGAGCCCGGCAAGCCGAAGTCGTACGTCCTCGAAATGCTCCCCTACCCGTCGGGCGAGCCGCACGTGGGGCACCTCAAGTGCTACGCGGTCGGCGACGCGATCGCCCACTTCCGGCGCCGGAACGGCTACGAGGTCATCCATCCGATGGGCTACGACGCCTTCGGCCTGCCGGCCGAGAACCATGCGATCAAGACCGGCGAGCACCCACGCGACTCGACCGAGCGCTCGATCGCCGCCTTCCAGGAGCAGTTCCGCCGCTGGGGCGTCTCGATCGACTGGAGCCGCGAGGTCTCCTCGCACCGTCCCGACTACTACCGCTGGACGCAGTGGCTCTTCCTCCGCCTCTACGAGCAGGGCCTCGCCTACCGGACGGAGGCCGCCGTGCAGTGGTGCCCCAAGGACGCCACGGTGCTCGCCAACGAGCAGGTGATCGAGGGCCGCTGCGAGCGCTGCGGCACCCTGGTCGAGCCGCGCCGCCTGGACCAGTGGTTCTTCAAGATCACCGACTACGCCGACCGCCTGCTCGCCGACTTCGACCTGCTCGAGTCCTGGCCCGAGAACGTCGTCACCATGCAGCGCAACTGGATCGGCCGCTCCGAGGGCGCCGAGGCCGTCTTTCGCTGCGACGACCTCGAGCTCGACTTCACCGTCTTCACGACCAGGCCCGACACGCTCTTCGGCGCGACCTTCTTCGTCCTCGCGCCCGAGCACCCTGACATCGAGCGCCTGATCGAGGGGACGCCGAACGCCGACGAGGTGCGCGCCTACGTGGCCGACGCGATGCGCGCCTCCGATACGGATCGCGGCGACGCCGACCGCGAGAAGACCGGCGTGCGCATCGAGCGCAGCGTGACCAACCCCGTCAACGGCGAGCAGATCCCGGTCTTCGTGGCCGACTACGTGCTGATGGAATACGGCACCGGCGCGATCATGGCCGTCCCCGCCCACGACGAGCGCGACTTCGAGTTCGCCCGCAACTTCGGCCTCGACATCCGTCAGGTCGTGGCCCCGGCCGACGCTTCCGCGGTGGAGCTTCCCTACGTCGAGCAGGACTCCGAGGATGTGCTGGTCAGCTCGGGAGAGTTCGACGGGCGCACTCCCGCCGAGGCCAAGGACGAGATCATCGAATGGCTCGGACGCGACGATCGCGGCGAGCCCGCGGTGAACTATCGCCTCCGCGACTGGCTGCTCTCGCGGCAGCGGTACTGGGGCTGTCCGATCCCGGTCGTGCACTGCCCCGAGTGCGGGATCGTCGCGGTCCCCGACGAACAGCTCCCGGTGGAGCTCCCCGACATCGAGGACTACCAGCCCAAGGGCCAGAGCCCGCTCGAGGCCGCCACCGACTGGGTCGAGACCGACTGCCCGGCCTGCGGCGCCGGCGCCCGCCGCGAGACCGACACGATGGACACCTTCGTCGACTCCTCCTGGTACTTCCTCCGCTACCTCGACCCTCACAACACCGAGCTCCCGTTCGACCGCGAGATTGCCGACCACTGGATGGCGGTCGACCAGTACATCGGTGGAGTCGAGCACGCGATCCTCCACCTGATGTACGCGCGCTTCTTCATGAAGGCGCTCAGCGACGGCGGCTATCTCGACGTGCAGGAGCCGTTCATCAATCTGTTCACGCAGGGAATGATCACCCGCGACGGGGCGAAGATGTCCAAGTCGAAGGGCAACACGGTCAGCCCGCGGGAGTACGTGGAGCGCTTCGGCGCCGACTCGGCACGCACCTACATCTGCTTCATGGGCCCGCCCGAACGCGGCGGCGACTGGCTCGATGCCGGGGTCGAGGGGGTTCATCGCTTCCTCTCCAGGCTGTGGCGCCTCGGCATGGAGGTGGCGGAGCGCACGGATCCTGCCGATGCGGGGCCCGACGGCGGCGAGGGCGCGTCCCGCGAGCTGCTCGCGAAGGCACACTGGGCGATCGACAAGGCGACCCGCGACTTCGAGCGCGGATTCCAGTTCAACACCGTGATCGCGGCTGTGATGGAGCTGGTCAACGACGCCTACCGCCTCAAGGACGGGCTCTACGGCGACGAGGCCGGGGGCGCCGCGCTCCGGTTCGCGACGTCAACGGCCGCCTCGCTGATCTTCCCGTTCGCCCCCCATCTCGGCTCGGAGATCTGGGAGCTGATCGAGGGCGGGCGGGTCTGGGAGCAGCCGTGGCCCGAGGCCGACCCCGGACTGCTCAGCGCGGAGACCTTCACCCTCGTCGTCCAGGTCAACGGCAAGGTGCGGGCGAAGATCGAGGCGGAGGCGGGCGCCGACGAGCCGGCCCTGCTGGAGCTCGCGAGGGCCGACGAGCGCGTCGGCGAGCACCTCGACGGCAAGGATGTGATCAAGGAGATCGTCGTCCCCGGCAAGCTCGTCAACATCGTCGCCCGTTAGATCGGCGGCCCGCCCGTCGCCCGCCTTCACCGGTTCGTGACGCGTCCACGGGCGAGCGTTTGGTACAAGTGAAGCCGAATGCTCGTCAGGCGACTCTCCGAGGCGGCGGTAAAGGACTGGCACCAGCTCAGCTCGCACATCCTCATGGATGCGGGCGAGCTCGGCTCGCGGCATATGACCGTGACCTGGATCGAGGTTCCTTCGGGCACCAGCCAGACGCTCCATTCCCACGAGGAGGCCGAGCAGGTCTACATCGTCGTGCGGGGGATCGGAACCCTGACGGCGGCCGGTGACACCGAGACGCTCGAGCCGGGCGATCTCGCCCTGATCCCGCCGGCCAGCGACCACACGATCGCCAACGGCGGGGAGGGAGAGCTCGCGGTGGTCTCGGTCCAGTCGCCCGCGGTATCGGTCGAGGAGAACTTCGGTCGCCAGATGGCCGAGGTCGCCGGCTACGAGGACGAGGACGAGTACCAGTGAGCCTCGCCCCCCGGGGAAGGGGGCACTGATGGAGGCGAGCGAAGCGGTTCGCCGCAGGGTCGTCGCCCACGGTCAGGTCCAGGGGGTCTTCTTCCGGGCCTCGCTCAAGGAGCGCGCCGAGCAGTACGGCGTCGCCGGGTGGGCCCGCAACCGAGCCGACGGCTCGATGGAGGCCTGTTTCGAGGGCCAGCGGACCGCGGTCGAGGCGATGGTGAGCTACTGCGCCGACGGTCCCGAGAAGGCACGCGTGACCCGTCTCGATGAGATCGAGGAGGATGCGATGGGCATTCGCGGGTTCCGGGTGCGCTGAGGCCCGCGCCGGGGGAGGCTGTCGGGGTAGCGCCCTCTCCACCAATCAGGCGCACTCGTTGATGATCTGCGCGCCACGCGTGACGGTCGTCGCGCGAGACTCGGAGCGTGACGAATGAGCGCTCAGATACAGGCACCGGGAGCGGTCGGTGGAAGGCAGGCTGAGCCGCGGCCAGATCGTCGTCTACGCCGCGCTCGGGGTCGTTCTGCTGCTGCTCGGCGTCAGGGCGCTCGGGGGTGAGAGCGCCCCCGCGTCCGATTCCGGCGGCGCGATCGAGATCACCGGTGGCGGTGCGGGTGGCAGCGCGGGGCGCGATCTGGTCGTTCATGTCGCCGGGGCGGTCCGCGAGCCCGGCGTCTACCGGCTGCCCGGCGGCGCCCGCGTTGCGGAGGCGCTCGAGCGCGCGGGCGGTGCGAACCGCTCGGGCGCCGCCGACGCGATCAACCTCGCGGCGCCGCTCAGCGACGGTCAGCAGATCGTCGTGCCCGAGGTTTCGCCCGACGGTGCCGGCACCCCGGCGGTCGGCCAGGAAGCGTCCGGGGGCCCGGTCAGCCTCGGCTCAGCCTCGGCCGTGGAGCTGGAACAGATCGATGGGATCGGACCCGTGACGGCGGAGAAGATCATCGCCTTCCGGGACGAGCGCGGCGGGATCGGTGCGATCGAGGAGCTCGACGAGATCCCGGGCATCGGCCCGGCGACGATCGAGAGCCTGAGCGCCGGCCTGCAGCCCTGACCGCGGCGCCCGCCGGGTGTGATGCGTGAGTCGCTGGTGGCGACATCTGGCCCTCGCGGGGCTCGTCCTCGGCCTGCTCGCGGCCCCGCACCTCGAGGCACCGCCGGGAGCTGTTGCCGCGATCGCGCTCGGCCTACCCGGCCTGCTCGCCGTATCCCGGGGCCGGGGCGGGGGAGCATCGGGAAGAGCGCTCGCGCTCGCGCTCGTGGCCGGGCTCGGCTGCCTCGCCGGGCTCCTCGCCGGCGACGCGCGGCTGAGCTCGCTGGCGGGCGGCGCGTTGCGCGCCGAGCCCGGCGCGAGCGTCGCCGTCGAGGGCGTGGTCGCGTCGACGCCGCGGAGCTCCCGCGGCCGTCTGCGCTTCGGGCTCGAGAGCTCAGCCGGACGCGTCCTGGTCGCCGCCCCCGACCCCGAAGCCGAGCTCGCCGTCGGCGATCGTGTCGAGGCGCGCGGCCGGCTCGCCGAGCCCGAGCCGTTCCGCTCCGACGAGCTGGCCCGCCTCGGCGCGGCCCTGGAGCTCCGGGCCGGACGGCTCCGCGTTCTCAGCGGCGGCCGGTCGGGGCTCGACGGCTACCTCGACCGCGCCCGCAGCAGGGCCGAGCGGGCCGTCTCGGCGGGCCTCAATCCGGGGCAGGCGGCGCTCGCCCGCGGCTTCGTCCTCGGCCAGGACGACCGCATCGACGAGGCCACCCGCGAGGAGTTCCGCCGTTCCGGCCTCGCGCACCTACTTGCCGTAAGCGGCCAGAACGTGATGCTGCTCGCGATCCTGGCGGGGGTGCTCTTCTCGCTGCTCGGCGCCGGGCAGCGGACGAGGCTGGTGGCGGTTCTCATCCTGATCGCCGCCTACGTGCCGCTCGCCGGATCGGGCCCGTCGATCCAGCGCGCCGGGGTGATGGGCGCGGCCGGGATCATCGCCGGCCTCGCGGGCAGCGCCCGCGACCGCCTCTACCTGCCGCTGTTGGCGGCCGCCGTCACGCTGCTTCTCAACCCGCTGTCGGCCGCTGAGATCGGCTGGCAGCTGAGCTTCGCGGCGGTACTCGGGATCTCGCTGTGGTCCGGACCGCTGCGCGACGTGCTCGCCGATCGCCTGTCCCACGGGCCGCTCCCCGGGCGCGTGGCCGGCCCGCTCGCCGACGGCGCTGCGTTGACGCTCACCGCGACCCTCGCCACGGCGCCGTTGCTGGCGCTCCACTTCGAGCGGGTCTCCCTCGCGTCGCTGCCGGCCAACTTGCTGGCCCTGCCCGCGGTCGCTCCGGTCATGTGGCTCGGAATGCTGACTGCGATGGCCGGACAGCTCCCGCTACCCGGGGCAGTCCTGGCTGCGCTGGGATCCCTCCAGGGGCCGCTGCTCGACTACATCGCCGGGGTTGCCACGCTGCTCTCCCGCCCCTCGGGTGCGGTCGTCGAGCTCGCGCCGCCGCCGCCCGCGCAGGTGGCCCTGATCTACGGGTGTCTGCTGGGGGCGATGGCCGCCGGTCTGGGCGCGGCACGCAGGCGCCTGGGGCTGCGCGGGCCGGCGGCGCTCGCGGCACTTCTCGCGCTCGCGGCCGGGGTGGCGGCGCTCACGCTGCGCCCCGGCAGCCGCAGCATCCCGCCGCCGCCACAGGGCGCGCTCCGGTTGGCCGCCCTGGATGTGGGGCAGGGGGATGCCATCCTTCTCCACGGCCCGAGAGTTCCCCCGGCGCTCGTCGATACCGGGGCCCCCGGCGCCGGCCTTCCCGGGACGCTGCGGAGCCACGGGATCGAGCGGCTCGCCGCCGTCTTCATCACCCACGACCAGCTCGATCACTCCGGCGCCCTCGAGGAGCTGCTGGGCGCAGTCGAGGTCGAGCGCGTGCTGCTCGCTCGCCCCGCCCCGGCGCTGAGCGCGATCGCCGATCGGGCCGGGGTGGAGGTGGAGCTCGTCTCGGAGAGCACCACCGCACGCCTCGGGCGGCTGCGGCTCGAAGTGCTCTCTCCGCCCGGCGACGGAGCGCCGGCCGAGGATCCCAACCAGGACTCGATCGTGCTCAGGGCCTCCTATCGGGGGCGCACCGCCCTGCTCACCGGCGACGCCGAGGCTGAGGCCGTTCCCCTCGCGCCCGGGGCTCTCGACGCCCTTAAGGTCGCCCACCACGGCAGCGCCGACGGGGGCCTCGACACCCTGCTCGCGCAAGCCCGTCCCACGGTCGCGCTGATCTCAGTCGGCGCCGACAACCCCCATGGCCACCCGAGCGCGGAGACGCTCGCGACGCTCGCCGAGCGCGATGCCTGCGTGCTGCGGACCGATCGGGGCGGCGACGTCTGGGTCGATCTGTCGGGGGCGGGCCTGAGCGCGGGCGCCGAGGCGCAGTCGCCTGCCTGCCCTCCCGAGTAGACACATGCGAGAGTGCCGGGAGCCCCTCGGCCGGTGGCAATCGGCATGGACCGCCGCCGGTTCTACACTCGCGGCCGTGGCCGATGATTCGCTCAAGCCCGCTTACCTGATCGCCGGGGAGGACGGTGCCAAGCTTGACGCTGCGCTCTCGCGCCTGCGTCAGCGCGCGGAGCGCGAGGGCGGGATGCTCGAGACCTTCGAGAGCTCCGGCCAGGCGGGGCCGGATGTCGATGCCCTGATCGGGGCGATGCCGGCGATCTCGCTGATGAGCGAGCGCCGCTACCTCCTGGCCGACAGCGTTCATCCTTGGCGCGCGACCCAGGTCAAGCGGCTGGCGGAGGCGATGGCGGGCCTCGGCGAGGACCTCACCCTGGTGCTCGTCTGTCGCGGCAAGGTGCCCAAGGGTCTCGCCGAGGCCACAAAGAAGGCCGGCGGCGACGTGCTGAGCTACGAGGCGCCCGGCAAGCGGCAGCTGCCCGCCTGGGTCGCCGAGGCCGCCCGCGCGCGTGGGTTCGAGATCGCGCCCCAGGCCGCCCGGGCGCTGGTGGAGCGGGTCGGGGAGGGCACGGTGCGTCTCAGCACCGAGCTCGACCGGATCGCGCTCTGGGCCGAGCCCGGGGCGCGCGTGGAGGTGGACGAGGTCGAGGAGCTGACCGCCGACGGCTCCGAGCGCAAGGGCTGGACGCTCGGCGACGCGATCGTCGATCGCGACGTGGCCGGAGCCGTCGCCGCGGCCGACGAGCTGCTCGACCAGGGCGAGGCGGTGACGCCGATGATCTATGGGATGGCAACCCGTCTGCGGGCAGCGCACATGGCCGCAGCCGGCCTCGAGGCCGGACGCCCGCCGAAGGAGATCGAGGCATCGCTGCCGATGGCTCCCTACCCGTCGAAGCTGCTCGTCAAGGCGGTCAGCGGCACCTCGCCCGCGGAGCTCTCTGAGGCGATCGGCGCGATCGCCGACCTCGAGTGGTGGACGCGAGGTGGCTCCGACTACGAGGAAGAGGTCGCGTTCACGCTTGCGGTGCGACGGGCGGCGGGAGCGGAGCGCGCGGCTTGAGCCGCAAGCCCGGTCGGGCCGGCGCGACTGCTACTCGGCGCCGGAGGCGATCCGGGCCGCGCGGCTCTTCTTGCGGGCGCCGGTGTTGGCGTGCAGGGCGCCCTTCTGGACGGCCTTGTCGATGTGAGAGACGAGCGTCTTGTGCTCGCTCGCGACCGCCTCGGAGTCGCCGCTCTCGACGGCGCTCTCGAGCCGCCGGAAGTTGGTCTTCACGGTGCTGGTCAGGCGCCGGTTCTCGACGCGCTCCCGCTCGGTGCGCAGAATGCGCTTCTTCTGTGATGCGATGTTGGCCATCAGCGGCGGCGTACTTTAGCCATTCCCTTCTCTGATGGGCTCCAGCGGCGACAGCTACGACCCCGAGCACCCCGAGCCCGACACCGACGTCGCCTTCGAAACGGCGCAGGAGCAGGGGCTGGAGGGGGAGGTGGAGAGCGGCCGGCTGGGTCGCTCGACCGCGTTTTTCTCGATCGCCACGGGCTTCTCGCGAATGGCGGGGCTGGTCCGCGAGATCGTCGCCGCCTCCTATTTCGGCGTCACCGGACCGATGTCGGCGTTCACGATCGCCTTCGGGCTCCCGAACCTGGTCCGCATGCTGTTCGCCGACGCGGCGCTGCAGGCGGCCTTCGTTCCGGTCTTCACCGAGCAGCTCGAGGCAGGCAAGAAGCCGAGTGCCTTCCGCCTTGCCTCCACGCTCTTCTTTCTCACGGCGGTCGTCCTGGGCTTCCTCACGGCGCTGTTCATCCTGCTGGCGCCGGTGGTCGTGCCGCTCGTCTCACCGGGCTTCGACCAGGAGACCGAGGACCTCGCGGTCAGTCTCGCGCAGCTGCTCTTCCCGATCCTCCTGATGCTCGGGATCTCGGGGGTCGTCGTGGGCATCCTCAACAGCTACAACCGGTTCGGTGTCTTCGCGATCGCGCCGCTGTTCTGGAACGTCGCGATCATCGCCGTCCTGGTCGGCCTCGCCCCCGCCTTCCCCGAGGGCGACGAGATCTACGCCTACGCGATCGGGGTCCTGGTCGGGACCGCCCTGCAGCTGGCGATGGTCGCGTGGGACCTGCGCAACACGCCCTTCCGCCTGCAGCGCGTCTTCGACTGGCGCAGTCCGCTGGTCAAGAAGGTGCTGCTGCTGATGCTGCCGGTGACGATCAGCCTCGGGCTGATCAACTTCAACCTGACCATCAACAGTCTCTTCGCGACCCTGGTCGAGGGCACGATCCTCTCCCCCGACGGGACTGTCGACGAGCTCGGCGAGTATGCGCCGGCCGCCATCGACAAGGCGTTCCGGATCTACATGCTGCCCCAGGGAATGTTCTCCGTCGCGGTCGCGACCGTGGTGTTCCCGACGCTCGCCCGCTTCGCCGCCCGCCGCGAGTACGACAACCTCCGTTCGACGATGGCGAACGGCATGCGGATGATCATGCTGGTGCTGATGCCGGCCGCCGCCGCGATCCTCGTGCTCAGCGAGCCGATGACCGAGCTCGTCTATCAGCGCGGCGAGTTCGACTTCCGCCAGACCGAGCTCGTCAGCACGGCGCTGTTCATGTTCGCGTTCGCCCTCCCCTTCAACGGGCTGTTCCTGCTCATGACCCGGACCTTCTTCAGCCTCCAGCGACCTTGGATCCCGACCTCGATCGCCGGCCTCAACCTCGGGCTTACCGCGATCGGCTCCCTGTTCCTCTACAAGCCCTTCGGGATCGAGGGCATTGTGGCCGCGACCGTGATCGCCACGATCGCCAGCGTAATCGCCCAGGGTGGGATCCTTCGCCGCCAGCTCGGCGGCCTCGAGCTCGGCTCCCTGATCGAGGGTACGCTGCGGATCGCCGCCGGCTCGGTAGTGCTCGCCGGTGTGACCTATCTGGTCTGGTCGGGGCTGGAGTCGGCCCTCGGCGATGACACGATCGCCCAGATCCTCGCGGTCGGCGGCGGCCTGCTCGCCGGCGCGCTCGCCTTCCTCGGCGTGGTCCTGGCCCTCAGGGTCCCCGAGGCCCGCCAGCTGCTCGGCGTGGTCCGCAGGCGCTAGCGGTCGGCGAGGGCTGCTAGCCGACCGGGAGCCAGGTCGGGTCGTCGATCCCCTTCTGGCGCTCGCACTCGGAGCCGCGGTCGAAGCCCTTGCCACCTGAGCAGAGGTCCTTCTGGCTGCCGCCGTCGAGGTCGTCGTCGCCGCCCTCGCCGAACATCTTGTCCTTGCCGTCGTTACCGCGCAGCAGGTCGCGGCCCTTGCCGCCGAACAGCTTGTCGTTGCCCGGGCCCCCGACCAGCCGGCCGTTCGAGCCGGGGCGCTTCTTCTGGATCTTCGGCGAGTAGTCGTTGCCGGCGCCGCCGAAGACCTTGTCGTCGCCCTTCCAGCCGACCATGTAGTCCTTGCCGCCGCCGCCCTTGATCGTGTCGTCGTCCTTGCCGCCCCAGGCGTAGTCGTTGCCGCCGCCGAGCGAGATCTTGTTGCGCCCGCCGCTGCCGCGCAGGCCCTCGAACCGGTCCTTGCCGCCACCGGTGAAGACCCGGTCGGCGCCGCGGCCCTCGAAGACCTTGTCGTTGCCGGCGCCGCTGCGCACGGTGTTCCGGCCCTTGTTGAGATCGATGTAGTCCGCGTCGCCGCCGGTCGTGAAGATGTCGTTCCCCTTGCCGTCGAAGATCCGGTTCTTGCCGTCGCCGGCATCGACCTCGTCATCGCCCTTCCCGTCGTCGATCGAGTCGCGCTCATCGCCGGTCGAGATCTCGTCGTCGCCCGTGCCCCCATCCACCGAGTCGCGGTCGGAGCCGGTACAGATCAGGTCGTTCCCGCCCCGCCCGTCGACCAGGTTGCGGCCCTCGCCGGCGTTGATGACGTCGTCGTCGTTGGTCCCGTTCACCACGTCGCGGCCGTCT
>DATFLZ010000007.1:0-2953 GCA_035267205.1 Solirubrobacterales bacterium
ACCCTCGGCCCGGGTGACGCAGCGGAACGGGATCGTCCGCGGCTGCACCTTCCCCCGGGCGGTCTCCGGTCGCTGCGGGAGCTGGTCTCGATCTGGGGCAGCGATCGCCTCATCGACGACGCGTTCGAGCCGGTCGAGTACGAGGTGGATGATCGACTGCAGATCGGCCCGATCCCGGTCCGGCTCAGCCGGGTCCCGCACTTCACGCTCACCCACGCGGTCGAGCTCACCGCGGGCTCCGGGGCCCGTGCCGTCTACGGCTCGGACTGCCGAGCGGGGCCGGAGATCGAGCGCTTCGCGGCCGGCGCCGATCTGCTGTTGGCCGAGGCGACCCTGCCGGAGACCGAGCCGGACTCGGTACCGGTCTCCGAGCGCGGTCACATGAGCGCCACCGAGGCGGGCGCCGTCGCGGCGGCGGCCGGAGTCGAGCGGCTCGTGCTCACCCACATCTCCGACCAGGTCGATCCGGCGAACGCGGTGGCCTCCGCCCGGCGGGAGTTCGCAGGTGAGCTGGAGGTTGCCGCCGAGGGGTCGAGCTGGGAGCTCTGAGCTGCGTCGGCCTGCCTCGCCGCGGCTCGATCGGCGTTCACTAACCTCAGCTTCCGATGGCGCGACAGCGAGAGCTACTGGTCAACATCGAGCGGATGCGCCGCGAGGTCGACGAGTTCTTCGGCGACTCGTGGTCGCAGCCCGCGGCCGGCCGGCGAGCGAGCGCGTTCACGCCACGCGCCGACGTCTACTACCGCCGTCGCGAGGAGGGGGAGCAGGGGCCGCCGCTCGCAGTGGTCAAGGTCGAGCTGGCCGGCGTCGATCCGGACGCCGTCGAGCTCGAGATCTCGGGCCGCGAGCTGGTCATCTCGGGCTCGCGCCCTGTGCGTGAGACGGAGGGGCGTGCCTACCAGCAGGTCGAGATCCCGACCGGCGGGTTCCGGCGGGTGATCAAGCTCGGCGTCGAGGTGGCCGCCGAGCTGGCCCGCGCGACATTCGAGAACGGCATCCTCAGGGTCGAGCTCCCGGTCAAGGTCGCCGAGCGCGACTCCCGGAGGGTGCCGATCGAGCGGGCCGACTGATGGCCGGGCTCGACGACGAAGACATCGTGCCGGGGCCGAGGATCCAGGTCGTGAACGAGGGGGAGCTCGACGAGGCGCTCGCGAAGGCGCACGGGGCACCGCTTCCCGAGGCGATGCCGATCCTGCCGCTCCGCGACATCGTCACCTACCCGGGAACGCTGACCCCGCTTGCCGTCGGCCAGGAGCGCTCGATGCGCCTGATCGACGACGTCCTTTCCGGCGATCGCGGGCTGACGATGGTCACCTCCCGTGATCCGGAGCTCGACGAGCCCGGGCCCGAGCAGCTGCAGCGCGTCGGTGTCGCCGGGGTGGTCGAGCGGATGATGAAGGTCCCGGACGGCACGATCCGGATCCTCGTCCAGGGCACGCAGAGGGTCGAGATCGGGCCCTATGTGGCGACTGAGCCGTACCTGCTGGCGAAGCTCACCGAGCTTCCCGACGTGGTCGAGAAGGGTAAGGAGCTCGAGGCGCTGATGCGCAACGTGCAGAGCACCTTCAGCGAGATCATCGAGGAGATCCCGTACCTTCCGGAGGAGCTGCAACTGGCGGTGATGAACGTCGAGGATCCCTCCGCGCTCTCCCACGTGATCGCCGGGGCGCTGCGGATCTCCACGGACGAGAAGCAGGAGATCCTCGAGGAGGTGCACGTCGGCGCGCGGCTGCGCCGCCTCGCCGAGATCCTCGCCCGCGAGCTCGAGGTCGTCCAGCTCGGGTCCAAGATCCAATCCCAGGTTCAGGAGGGGATCGACAAGGGCCAGCGGGAGTACTACCTGCGTGAGCAGCTCAAAGCGATCCAGGAGGAGCTCGGCGAGGGCGACGAGTCACAGGCCGAGGCCGCGGAGCTGCGCGAGCGGCTCGACGAGGCCGGTCTGCCCGAGCATGCCCGGCAGGTCGCCGATCGCGAGCTGGGCCGGCTCGAGCGCCTGCCACCCGCCGCCGCCGAGTACGGGGTGATCCGCACCTATCTCGAGTGGCTGATCGAGCTGCCGTGGAGCGCGCAGACCGAGGACAACCTCGACATCGGCCACGCCCGCGAGGTCCTCGACTCCGACCACTACGACCTCGAGCAGGTCAAGGACCGCATCCTGGAGTACCTGGCCGTGCGCAAGCTGAAGCCCGACTCGAGTGGCCCCATCCTCTGCTTCGTGGGCCCTCCCGGCGTCGGCAAGACCAGCCTCGGCCGCTCGATCGGGCGCGCGCTCGGACGGGAGTTCGAGCGCATCTCGGTGGGCGGCGTCCGCGACGAGGCTGAGATCCGCGGCCACCGACGTACCTATATCGGCGCGATGCCGGGAACGATCATCCGAGCGCTCCGGGACGCGGGCTCGCGCAACCCGGTGTTCATGATCGACGAGCTCGACAAGATGGGCGCCGACTTCCGGGGCGACCCGGCGAGCGCGATGCTCGAGGTCCTCGACCCGGCCCAGAACGACAGCTTCCGGGACCACTACCTCGACCTCGACTTCGACCTCTCCGACGTGATGTTCATTGCGACGGCCAACGTGCTCGATCCGATCCCAGGTCCGCTCCGTGACCGGATGGAGGTGATCCAGCTGTCCGGTTACACCCTCGACGAGAAGCTGCACATCGCCAAGCGGTATCTGGTCCCACGACAGATGAGCGAGAACGGGCTGACTCCCTCCCAGGTCCGCTTCGCCGACCCGGCGATCAGGGCGATCATCGAGGAGTACACGCGAGAGGCCGGGGTCCGGAACCTCGAGCGCCAGATCGGGACGGTCTGTCGCAAGCTGGCGCGCGATCGCGCCGAGGGACGGCGCAAGCGCAAGCAGGTGACCGTGAGCGCCAAGCGGGCGCGCGAGCTGCTGGGCCGCCGGCTCTTCTTCTCCGAGGCCAGGCGGCGCACCCGCACGCCCGGGGTGGCG
>DATFLZ010000008.1:0-3821 GCA_035267205.1 Solirubrobacterales bacterium
CCCCTCCGGACACGGACACGACCAGCAGGACCGCGATCGCGACTCCCCCGACGAGCGGCCCCATCGACTTCCAGCCCATGGCACCAGGGTACCCCGACGGATCGCCCGGGTCCAGGCGGCTCGGGCCGGCTGCTGCGAGACGCGCTCGCTAGGCGAGCGCCGGCTCGGGCTCGGCCGCGCCGCAGATCTGGCCGATTGTCGAGGCGGCGCGATCGAACTCGCCCTCCGCCATCACCGGGACCCCCTCGAACGGGAGGTCGCGGTCGATCTCGACCCACGAGTGGCAGCCGTGGTGCTCGTCGCGGACGCGCACCGTGACCGGCCGCGGGATGCGATGCACCTTGAGCAGCAGCACGTGGAGCGGGTGGGTCCGCTTCCAGGCGAGTCGCTTGCGGGCGTAGTCCTGGGTCCAGACGTGGAAGGGGGAGAGGGAGTCGACGATGCGGGGATCGCCGATCTCGAAGTGGTCGGCCACCTCGGCCCAGGCGCGGATCCTGACGCGGTCCGGCTGAGCGATCCCGCCGTCCTGAAGCAGGGCGCGCGGCGGCGGCTCCTCGTCGGGCCACACGCCCTCCTCCAGCGCGCGCCGGAGCTCGGGGTGGTGCGACTCGCGGACGAGGTCGTTCCGCTGATGGTCGAAAGTCGGGTAGAGGAAGAAGCGCTCGTGCTCGAGCTCGAAGTGCTTGTTCTCCTCGCGGACGCCCCCCTTGCGAAGTGTCAGCAGCTGCTCACCTTCGGCGAGAGCGCGCACCGTTACAGACCATTCCTTGAAAGCAATAGGCATGAGTGAATCTATTCCGTGGTTGGGTACGGGACTAGGGCGGACCGGTCCTGGGACGAGACTCCCGATGGGACGGTCTGTTGCGCCCGGCAGGACGCCGAGTGTAGAGAAGCCTGCGCAGGATTCAAGTTAGTTGCGGCAGTCACTTGGACGATGCACGCCAGCCACCACCGCCGGGGGTCTCGAGTCGCAGGCGGTCACCCGGGGCCATCTCCCCCTGGGCCTTCGGGCCGAGCGGATCGCCATTGAGGAGGTTGCGACCGCTCGCGCCGGGAGCGCCGCCCTCGCGGCCCGCCGGCCGGTGCCGGCGGCGCTCGGTGATCAGCGTGAACGTGGTGGGCGCGAGAGCCTCGATCTCCCGGATGATCCCGTCGCCGCCGGGATGCTCCCCCTCGCCGCCGCTTCCCCGTCTCACCGCAAGCTCGTGGACCCGGACCGGCACCGCCGACTCGAGCGCCTCGATCGGAGTGTTGAGCGTGTTGGACATCGCGACGTGGATGGCGTCGGGTCCGGGGCCGTCCGGGCAGCCGCCCTGACCCCCGCCGATCGTCTCGTAGTAGGTGAATCCCTCGCCTGAGAGGGTCAGGTTGTTCATCGTCCCCTGTCCCTGGGCGGGCGCCGGGACCAGACCGGCGAGCGCGGAGAGGACCAGGTCGGCGACCCGGCTCGAGGTCTCCACGTTGCCGCCGGCCACGGCGGCGCCCGGGTCCGCGTTGAGCAGCGAGCCCTGCGGCGCCGTGACGTCGATCGGCCGGTGCGCTCCGGCCGACGGCGGGGCGTCGGGGTCGAGCAGTACCCGGACCGCGAACAGCGATGCCGACCTGGTCACCGGCAGCGGGCAGTTGAGGTTCCCGCGGTCCTGATCGCTGCTGCCGGCGAAGTCGAGGGTCAGCCGGTCACCCTCGATCGTCGCTGTGACCCGAAGCGTGGCCTCGGGATCGGCCGCCTCGAGCACGTCCTCGGCCTCGTGGCTGCCGTCGGGGAGCTTGGCCAGCGCGGCGCGCGTGCGACGTTCCGAGTAGTCGAGGACCTCGGCCATACCGCCGGTGAGCTCATCCGTGCCGATTCTCGACGCGAGCTCGAGCAGCCGGGTCTGACCGAGCAGGTTCGCGGCTCGCTGGGCGCGGAGGTCGGCGAGTCGCTGCGGCGTGTCACGCATCTGGGCGGCAAGCTCCCGCAGCCCCGCGTCGTCGATCCGGGTCGGGCCGATCACGATGCCTTCCTCCTCGAGCGTGCGCGAGAAGGCCGGCATCCCGCCCGGCGTCGGGCCACCGACGTCCGCGTGATGGGCGCGGTTCGCCGCGAAGCCGAGCAACTGCTCCGCGGAGAACACCGGCGAGATCAGGGTGATGTCGGGAAGGTGGGTGCCGCCCTGGAACGGGTCGTTGATGATCCAGAGGTCATCCGGCCGGTGCTCCTCGTCCGCGATCGCCCCGACCGCGGCCGGCATCGAGCCGAGGTGGACCGGAATGTGCTCGGCCTGCATGACGAGCTCCCCGCCGCGGTCGAAGATCGCTGCCGAGCAGTCCTGTCGCTCCTTGATGTTGGGTGAATGGGCGGAGCGGATCAGCACCGCGCCCATCTCCTCGCAGACGGAGCGCAGCCCGCCGACCAGAACCTGGAGCGTGACGGGGTCAAGCGCGATCGCGACCACCTCCGTCGGCCAGGCTGAGCTCGACGGTGCCGCGCTCGTCGACATCGGCCGTCGCTCCGGGTGGCACCACGAGAGTCGTCTCGGGAAGCTCGAGCACGGCCGGGCCGGAGAGGCTCATGCCGGGTGCCGGCTCGCCGCTGAGTACCTCGGCGTCCGTCCACTCGCCCGAGAAGAAGGCCCTGCGCGAGCCGCGGCGCGCCGGCTCTTCGCTCCCGGTCGCGGTCGGCTCCGGCGCCTCGCCCTTCTCGATCGCCGCAACCCGGATCCCGACCAGTTCGATCGCCGAGTCGTCGTCCCGGTAGCCGTAGCGGCGCTCGTGCGCCACGGCGAAGAGCTCCCCGATCCGCTCGACCCCGGCGTCCGGCGCAGCCTCCACGTCGAGCTCGAACGCCTGGCCCTCGTAGCGGACCTCGTAGGTGACCTCCAGCCTATGGTCGTCGAGTCCCTCGGCGGCGCCGCGCCCAAGCTCGCCGACCGCCCGGCCGACCGCCGCGTCGGTCAGCTGCTCCCCGGTGAGCATCACGGTCCGCGAGATGTCGTGGCGGTGCTCGCCCGCGATCAGGCCGAGCGCCGAGAGCACTCCGGCCGCTCGTGGACAGAGGATGCGGCCGATCTCGAGCTCGGCGGCGATCGCCGCCGCGTGCATCCCGCCCGCGCCACCGAAGGCCATCAGCGCAAAGCCCCGCGGGTCGATGCCCCGTTCCACCGTGACCACGCGGAGCGCGCCGATCATCTCGTGGTTGGCGACGCGGACGATCCCGGCCGCGGCCTCGGTCGCGCTCATTCCGAGCTCCTCGGCGAGCCCTTCGATCGAGCGCTCCGCGGCATCGACGTCGAGCTCGACGCCGCCGGCGAGGCTGCCGCCCGGCGGCAGGTAGCCGAGCACCAGATTCGCGTCCGTGACGGTTGGCTCCTCGCCGCCGAGGCCATAGCAGGCCGGGCCGGGATCGGCGCCTGCCGAGCGCGGACCCGCCCGCAGCGCGCCGCCCTCGTCGCGCCAGCCGATCGATCCGCCGCCGGCGCCGACCGTGTGGACGTCGACCATCGGGAGCCGGATCGGTCGCATGCCGATCTCACGCCCGGCGCTCCGCCGCACCTCGCCGTCGCTGATCACGCAGACGTCGCAGGAGGTCCCGCCCATGTCAAAGCCCAGCGCGTCCGGCGCATCGCTGAGCCTGGCCAGCGTCGCGGCGCCGACCGCACCGCCTGCGGGCCCGCTGAGCACGCTCCACGCGGCCCCGCGAGCGGCATCGCCGAGCCGGGCTACGCCCCCCGAGGACTGCATGATGCTGGGCTCGGGAAGCCCCGCCTCCTCACACCTGGCCCCCAGCCGGCTCAGGTAGCGGCCGAGTAGCGGTGAGAGGTAGGCGTCGATCACCGTCGTCG
>DATFLZ010000009.1:0-2953 GCA_035267205.1 Solirubrobacterales bacterium
TCATCCTGGCCGACACCAAGTTCGAGTTCGGCCTGCGTGACGGCACGGTGGTGCTGGCCGACGAGGTGCTGACCCCGGACTCGTCCCGCTTTTGGCCCGCGGACACCTATGAGCCGGGGCGGGGGCAGGCCAGCTTCGACAAGCAGTACGTGCGCGACTGGCTCGACGAGGAGGGCTGGGACCACTCGCCGCCCGCGCCGGAGCTGCCCGACGACGTAATCGCCAACACCTCCGGCAAGTACCGCGACGCCTACGAGCGGATCAGCGGCCGCAAGCTCGGCTAGATGGCACCTGAGCCCGGCGTCGGGCACGCGCGCCTGGACGCCGACTCGCCTGAGCGCTTCGTACCCCTGCGCAGCGAGCTCGGAGTGAGCAGCTTCGGGATCAACCAGATGATCCTGCAGCCGGGCCAGCGCGGGCGGATCCATCGCCACGAGCGCCAGGAGGAGGTCTACCTCGTGCTCGAAGGCGAGCTGACCGTCGCCATCGAAGGTGAAGAGCGCTCGCTCCGCAACGGCGAGCTGCTCAGGGTCGGTCCGGAGCTCAAGCGGCAGCTGATCAATCGCTCGGGTGGCCGTGTCGTCGTCTTGGCCCTCGGTGGCGCGGGGGAGCACCGGGGTCGCGACGGCGAGGCGTTCACCGGATGGGACCAGTCCGAGGGCGCTCCGCCCCAGGAGGTTCCCCTGCCTGAGGATCTGCCGGCGGGCTGAGCGCCCGTTTGAGCTCCTCCGGTCCCGGCTAACCTGAGAGCACGATGGCGATCCTGATCCAGGGGATGCGGCGCTCGGGGACAACGATCCTCTACGACGCCATGCTCGAAGACCCGGAGCTGCGGTGCTTCTATGAGCCCCTGCGCGAGGACACCGAGACCCCCGGAGGCGGCAGCGGCGCCCGCGAGACCGATCCGTTCGCGGAGACCCGAGCCCTGCGGAAGGAGTTCGCGGCGGAGCACTACCCCGACCTGCCGCTCGAGGAGTTCAACTGGGGCGGGCCGCGCGAGCCCGCGCTCGAGATCGGCCCCGAACTGCCCGAGCACTGCACCGGCTTCATCGGGCATCTGCTCGACCGCCCCGAGCCGGTGATGATCAAGTTCACCCGGATCTACGACAAGCTCCGGGCGGTCGCGCCGCTGGCGCCCGGCGCGGTGTTCGTGCATGTCGTCCGCGACCCTCGCGCGGTCGCCGCGTCGATGATGATGGGGAAGGGCCGGAAGAACGCGGACCGCTACGAGAACCCGACCTCGTTCTTCGCCGAGCGCCGCAAGCGCAAGCTGTGGTCCAGCGGGGGGCTCTCGGCGGAGCTGCTCACCCATCCCGAGTACTCACATATCCGGCGACCGGCGAACTTCCTGCGGATCCTCCTGGTCTGGAAGCACTGCTTCGAGAACACCTACCGCGACGGGCGCCGCCTGTTCGGCGACCGCTATGTCCTGCTCCGCAACGAGGAGCTGCGCGCCGATCCCGTCGGCGCGATCTCCCGCGTCTACCGGGCCGCCGAGCGGCCCACGCCGCCGGAGGTCGCGGCCTGGGCACGGGGGGCCGTCAAGCCTCCCGAGGTCCCCTACGCGGCAAACGACCCGCGCTGGACCGAGGCCTTCGCCCGCGTCGGTATGGCCGACGCGCTGGAGGCCGCCGGCTACCCCGTGCTGGCGGACGCCGCGCACGAGGCGCGCGCCCCGTCGCGGCTCACCGGGTTGATGTCCCGCGCCCGCGCCCGGATGGCCAAGTCCCGCGACTGAGCGGCGGTCCGCCGTCCAGCCGGTCGGCTAGCCTCCGCGCCGTGCTCGCCCGCGTCCTCATCCGTCCCAAGGCAGGGGTCGTCGACCCACAGGGCAAGGCGGTCGAGCGTGCGCTGCCGACGCTGGGCTTCGAGGGGGTCGAGGGGGTCCACGTCGGGCGCCTGGTCGAGCTGCGCACCGACGATCCCGACAGGCTCCCCGAGCTCTGCGAGAAGCTGCTCGCGAATCCGCTGATCGAGGACTACGAGATCGAGCTGGAGGGCGAGGAAGCGCCGCTCTCCCACGGCGGCGACGAGGAAGAGGCCTAGGGCGATCCGTGACGCGCTTCGGCGTGATTCGCTTTCCCGGCTCCTGCGACGAGACCGACGCGGCGGCGGCCTGCGAGCGGATCGGTGAGGCCGAGCTGCTCTGGCACGGCGACCGTGACCTGAAGGGCGTCGACGCGGTCGTCGTTCCAGGCGGGTTCTCCTACGGCGACTACCTACGCGCCGGGGCGATCGCCCGCTTCGCTCCGGTGATGGAGGAGGTCGCGGCATTCGCGGCCGACGGCGGCCCGGTGCTCGGCATCTGCAACGGCTTCCAGGTGCTCTGCGAGGCGGGGATGCTGCCCGGCGCCCTGCTTCCCAACGAGAGCCTCAAGTTCCTCTGCCGCCAGGTGGACCTGATCGTCGAGGACGACTCCTCCAGCTGGACGGCGGCCTGCGAGCGCGGGGAGCGCCTCTCGATTCCCGTCAAGAACACCAGCGGCCGCTACTTCGCGCCCGATGGGGAGCTCGATCGAATCGAGGCGGCCGGGCAGGTGGCCTTCCGCTACGCGCCCGGTCAGAACCCGAACGGCTCGCTCCGCGACGTCGCGGGGGTCCGCAACGAGGCTGGGAACGTCGTCGGCCTGATGCCGCACCCCGAGCACGCGGTCGACGAGCTCACCGGCTCGGCCGACGGCCTGCGCCTGTTCGAGTCGGCAGCGCGGCTCGCGACGGCGGCCTAGGAACCTGTCTCAGGCGCGGATCACCGAACTGCCATCCTTCCGCCTCCCATGCGAGTCGGAATCTGCGCCTTCTGGTTCAACCGCGGGCAGGGCGTCGTCGCCCGCCAGCTGCGCTCCGCCCTGGACGAGCTCGGACACGAGACCCACGTCCTCGGGCGGCCGACCAAGGAGAGCTTCCCCATGCCCCAGGAGGCGCGCGAGGACGATGTCTGGGCCCAGGACGGAGT
>DATFLZ010000010.1:0-6237 GCA_035267205.1 Solirubrobacterales bacterium
CACACCCACTTCTTCGCGTTCTCGGGCGCGTAGGAGCGCATCAGGGCCGGCTGCGGGTCGTGGACGACGACCACGTCCCAGTCCCCCTCCATCCCCATCGCGTTGAGGTGGTTGTAGCGGTCGTAGGTCTCCTTCTGACCGTCGTCCAGCTCCGTCGGGTCGCCCTGGAGCGAGTTGTGCATGAGCTTGGTGACGTTGAAGAACTCCTCGCGCCCGAGGATCACCTGCCAGTGGGCGTCGATCCCGACATCGCGCATCAGCGGCACGAGCGTGTAGAGGATCTCCGAGACGCCGCCGCCGAACGCGGTCGCGCTCAGATGCAGCACCCGCTTGCCCTCGAGAGGCTCCGCGAGCGCCCGGATCTCCTCGACGAGGGGCCGCCCAACGATGTGGGTGTAGTCGGCGAGGGAACGGGCTCCGAGATTGACTTCTTGCAGCACGGCCGCGTCAGGCTAGCGATAAGGAATCGGCCACAGGTCCTCCGCCTGGATAAACCTAGGCCTCCGCTCTGCGCCCTTTGAGCCGTTCGACGCCGCGGTCGAGGGCCTCGATGATCTTCCCGTGCAGCTCCGCGTTCGCGGCGCAGACGCAAGACATCTGGAACTCGTGCCCGGAACCGAGCAGCGGGCGAGCGGCCAGCGAGCGGCCGCGGGCGTCGGTGACGATCGCGCCTGCCTCCTCGAGGATCAGGGTGGCGGCGGCGAGGTCGTAAGGAGAGTTGTTGAGCACCGCGCCGCGGCCGACCCGCTCGAACTCCGCCCGCATCCCGGGCACCTCGTCGACGACCCGGGGACCCGGCTCGACGTAGGCGTCCATCTGGCCGGTGATCAGCCGGGTCATGTCGAACGTGGCCGACCCGAGGTCGAAGGTCCCGCCGGCGACCGAGGACGAATCGATCAGCTCCTCGAGGACGACCGCCGTCGCGACCGCCGGGCGACCGCGGAAGCCGTAGGTCCAGAGCATCAGCTCGACGTCGGTCGTCGCCCCCAGCGCCGGGGCGGGGTCGACGCCCTCCCCCCGAATCGCCAGGAATCGCCCGCCGCTCTTGATCTCGATCACGAGCCCGACCTCGACCTCGCCCATCGTCGGCTCGCCGCCGGCCCACGGCGCGGCGGCGATCGAGACGCAGGCCGATTCCAGCCCCGCCATCGCCGGCCGCGTGCCGTCGATCGGGTCGACCACCAGCACCCATTCCGGCTCCGCGCCCCCTCCCGGCCTGACCATGCCCCGGTCCTCGGAGTAGAAGGCGACCTCGGGCGCCCGCTCGGCGAGGTAGGTCTCCATGCGGCTCTCGGCCCGCTCGTCGATCGCGAACGTGACGTCGCCGCCGGCGCCGTCGCCGGAGTGCTCTCGCCCCGCCCGCCGGCCGAGCTCTGGCAGGACCTCCTCGCGGAGGGCCTCGCCGAGATCGACCACCAGCCCGTGCAGCGGGTGCCGGTCGGGTGTGGAGCCGGGATCAGCCATCGGCCCCATGTCTAGTGGTTCGCGCCCGCGGACGCGTCGCCCACTAGTCGATGCTGTTCGGCCGGGCCTTGAGCGTGACGTCGAAGGTCTTGCGATCGCCGTCGCGGATCACCTCGACCTTGACGGTGTCGCCAGGTCGCGCCGCGGTGATCAACTCGGAGAGGTCGTTCTCGCCAACGAGCTTCTCGCCGTCGATCGAGACGATCACGTCTCCCCCGACCTCGATCTCGCGGCCCTGGAACTCGATCGTCTCGGGATCGTCGCCGGCGCCCTTCAGCCCGGCCTCGGCGGCCGGCGAGCCGTTCGTCACCGCGAGGATCAGCGAGCCGGTCGGGGCGTCCACGTCGAGCTTGTCGGCGAGCTGCGGATAGAGCGGGACGCTGGTCACGCCGATGAACGCGTACTTGGCCTCACCGCTCTCCCGGAGATCCTCGATCGAGCGCTGCACGAGGTTCGCCGGAACCGCGAAGCCGACGCCCTCGTTACCGCCCGAGGTCGTGTTGATCTGCTGGTTGACGCCCACGACGCGCCCCTCCGGGTCGATCAGCGGTCCGCCCGAGTTGCCGGGGTTGATCGAGGCATCGGTCTGCAGAGCCCCGTCGATCCGGAAGTCGGTGAGCGACTCGATCGAGCGATCCGTCGCCGAGATGATCCCGATCGACAACGACTGCTCCTGGCCGAACGGGCTGCCGATCGCGGCGACGGGAGTGCCCACCGCCACCTCCCCGGAATCCCCCAGCTCGAGCGGCTCGAAGTCGAGGCCCTCGGGGTCGATCTTGAGCAGAGCGGTGTCGGCGTTGGGGTCGAAGCCGATGATCTCGGCCGGAACCTGGTTCCGATCGGAGAACTCGACGAAGACCTCCTCGGCCTGGTTGATATCGGCGTCGCCGGTGCCCTGCGCGTCCGTGACCACATGGGCGTTGGTGACGATCTCGCCGTTGTCGCCGATCACGAAGCCGGAGCCCTGGCCGCCGCCGGCGCCGAGCGCGCTCTCGTCGCCGAAGACCGAGACCACGGTGACGACGCCCCGGGAGGCCTGCTCGTAGATCTCCTGCGCGTCGAAGTCGGCGACCGCCGGGGCTGACTCGGCCGGCTGGGGATCGGTGGTGTCGGGCTCGGAGCCGTTCCCCTCGGTGGTCGCGCCGGCGTCCGCGGACTGGTCCGTCTCGGAGTCGGAGCGATCGGCGCTGCAGCCCGCGATCGCGATCGCCGCCGCGCAGAGCAGCGCCAGCAGGATGGGAAGGTGGTTGCGGTTCAAGTTCACTCCTGTTCGTTATCGGCCGGCCGCAGGTGGAGCGCGAATCGCGTCCGGCCGGGCTCGGAGGCCAGCTCCAGCTCGCCGCCCATGACCCGGGCGAGCTCCCGGGAGATGGCGAGCCCGAGACCTGAGCCGCTCCCGGCGTCGTGGGTGTGGAAGCGATCGAAGACGCTCTCGAGGTTCTCGGCGTCGATTCCCGCGCCGTCGTCGGTGACGGCGATCGTCGCGGTCCGCGGTGTGATCTCGGTCTCGATGGTGATCGTGGTTCCCTCTCGCGTGTGCTTGACGGCGTTGTCGATCAGGATACGCACAATCTGCTGCGTCCTTCCATAATCGGCTTGGGCAAGCGGTTTGCCGCCCTCGGCCCGACCGATCAAGATCGAGTGGCCGGTCTGCGCGGCGAGCGCCGTGAACTCCTCGGCGACCTCGGAGGCGATCGCGATCAGATCGACCGGGCCCTCGCTGAGACCCATCGCATCGGCATCGAGCTTCGAGAGGTCGAGGAGATCCGCGGTCAGCTTCTCGAGCCGGACGACCTGACCGCGCATCGTCCGCAGGAACTCGTCCCTGGTCTCCGGATCGGGGTCCTCGTCGGTGAGCAGCTCGAGGAACCCCCCGAGGGAAGCGACCGGGGTGCGGAGCTCGTGGGAGGCGTTGGCGATGAACTCGCGGCGCGCGGAGTCGAGCCGGGCGAGCTTGGTCTGCATCTCATCGAAGGTCGCCGCCAGCTCCCCCACCTCATCACGGGAGTCGATCGGGATCGGGACGTTGAAGTGTCCCTGCGCCACCTCCTCGGCGGCGGCGTCGAGCCGGCCCAGGCGGCGGGCGTGCGAACCGGCGGCGAACCAGGCAGCGAGCAGCGCGGCGGCCAGCGCGATCGACCCGGCGATCAGGATCTGCCGCTCGATCAGGGCGACGTTGTCGGCGACGTCGTCGAGGGGCGTGGAGTACACGGTTATCCACTCGGGACCGTCGGCGCCGGGGATCGGGACCGCGGTCTCGCCGATCTCCCGGTTCCCGCGATCGATCACGCCCGACCGGGTGGTGCCGCTCTCCGCCGCACCCCTCGCCGGGCGGAAGTCGCCGAGCACCGCATCGCTGTCGGATTCCGAGTCCGCCACCACGTACGCCGGCACGCCGTCCTCGACGGCCAGGAACGTCACGCGGGCGTCGGCCTCCACCGAGATCTGCCGGGCGGCGCGCGCGAGGTCGGCCGGGTCGCGGCCGGACTCGGCGACGCGGGTGAGGCGGTCGATGTCCCCGGCCCCGACCAGCTCGAGCCGCTGCAGCCGCTCGGCGGTCAGCGACGAGCTCAGCTGGGGAACGACGTAGAGGTAGACGAAGCCGACCGCGCCCGCCGTGATCGCGAAGAAGAGGACGACCAGCTGGGCGCGGACGCTGTTGCGCACCCAGCCGGGCAGGAGCGCCGCGAACATGGGTCAGTCCTCGTCTTCGCGGAACCGGTAGCCGACGCCTCGCACGGTGAACAGGTAGGCGGGATCGCTCGGCTCGGGCTCGATCTTCTCGCGGAGGTGGCGGATGTGGACGTCGACGGTCCGCGGATCGCGGTAGGAGCTGTCGCCCCAGACCTGCTCGAGCAGCTTCTCGCGGTCGAGCACGCGCCCGGGCGAGCGGGCGAGCGCGGCGAGGATCTCGAACTCGACGTACGTGAGCTCGATCTGCTCGCCGCGGACGGCGACGCGCCGCCGGGCGAGATCGAGCTCGAGGTCCCCGACCACGATCCGCTCCTCGCCCCCGGTGGCGCCCATCATCTTGGTGCGGCGCAGCGTCGCCTTGACCCGGCTGCGGAATTCGCGCACGCTGAACGGCTTGGTGATGTAGTCGTCGGCACCGATCTCGAGGCCGAGCACCTTGTCGACCTCGTCGTCCCGGGCCGTGAGCATGATGATCGGCACCTGGCTGCGGGCGCGCAGCCTCCTACAGACCTCGATCCCGTCGAGCCGGGGCATCATCACATCGAGCACGACGAGGTCAAAGCCCCCCTCGGAGAAGCGATCGAGGGCCTCACGGCCGTCGTGCGCGGAGACCACGTCGTAGCCCTCCTTGCGGAGCGGGTAGGTGAGCAGGGTCTGGATCGACTCCTCGTCGTCGACCAGCAGTATCCGGGCTTCGGACTCCGCCATCGGTGTGGAGGTTAGGTCCTGGGAGGCGCCGGGCCCGCCCCGCCGGGCGCGCTGAACCGCTCGGCCCGCCACCCAGAGTGGACGGCGGGAGGGCAGCCGTAGTTTCATTGCAGGAACCGATGATGGATCCGAGGGTCTACCGCACCGCGTTCCTTCCGGCTCTCGCCGCGATCGTCGCGCTGATGTTCTCCCTGGAGCCGGCGCCCGAGCCGCTCGAGGGGCCGGTCAGCACGCCCACCTTCAACGAGCGCGAGACGGCGCGACTGGCGCGCTCGATCGCGGACCTCGCCCCCAGCCGCACGCCGGGCTCCGTGGGCGACGCCGCGGTGGCGGACCGGGTGCTCGAGGACTTCAGCGCGATCGGCGGCGGCCAGGTTTCCGAGCAGACCTTCGAATCCGACTTCGAGGGAACCGACGTCGAGCTGAAGAACGTCCTGCTGACGCTGCCGGGGCGGCGCGAGCAGTCGATCCTGGTCGTCGCGTCCCGCGACAGCCCCGAGGGCGAGGGGGCGCCGACGTCGGCGGCCGCGACCGCGACGCTGCTGCAGCTGGCCGGCGAGCTCGGCAGCGCGCGCCACGAGCGGACGATCGTGATGGCCTCGCTCTCCGGCGCCAGCACCGGCTCAGCCGGCCTCGCGAAGCTCGTCGAGGCGCTCCCCGACCCGGATGGGATCGAGGCGGCAGTCGTGATCTCCCAGCCGGGAGTCGAGATCCGCGAGCCGCCCTTCGTGATCCCCGGGAGGGACGGTCCCGAGTCGGTCTCGCCGACCCTGCTCGCCACCGCCGAGGCGATCGCCTCCGTGCAGTTCGAGCAGGACGCCGCACCCGCCGGCGCCTGGACGCAGTTCGCGCGCCTCGTGATCCCCGTCGGCACCGGGGAGGGCGCGGCGCTGACCGGAGAGGGGCTCGAGGCGGTCACGATCTCCGGCTCCGGCGAGCGGCTGCCGCCGGCCGACGAGCAGGGCCCGACCGCGGTCTCGAGCGAGACGCTGTTCGTCACCGGCAGCAGCCTGCTCGATCTGATCCTCACCCTCGACGAGCGGCAGCGCCCGATCCCCGATGGGCCCTCCGCCTACGTGCAGATCGGCGACTCGCTGCTTCCGGGCTGGCCGCTGGAGCTGCTCGCCCTGGCGTTGCTGCTTCCCGCGCTGCTCGCCGCCGGCGACATCTGGCTGCGAGACCGCAGGCGCAACCCGCGCTCGGCCCGGCGCTCGATTCCCTGGGCCTTCGAGCGAACCCTCCCCGCGCTCGCGGGACTGCTGGCGGCCTACGCCTTCGGCCTGCTTGGGCTGATTCCCGACCCGCCCTACCCGTACGACCCGGGGCGCTTCGACCCGGGGGCCGAGGGCCTCGCCGCGATCGTCCTGATCG
>DATFLZ010000011.1:0-7528 GCA_035267205.1 Solirubrobacterales bacterium
CAGGTGATCTGGGCCGACGGCGCCGAGGCCTGAACGGCCGGCACCCCCGTCCCGCTACCGGCCCGGTTTCCTCCCCTCCCGATCCGGGTAGAGGCAGAGGGATGGCAAAGCTCCTCTACAAGCCACTCGGCCTGATTCTCGGGGCGCTCGCCGGCGTGATCGCCAGCAAGCTGTTCGAAAAAGTCTGGGAGGCGATCAGCGACGAGGACCCGGCTGATCCGGACGATCGCGACGCCGGCTGGGGCGAGGTCCTGGTCTCGGCGGCGGTCAGCGGAGCGATCTTCACCGCCGTGCGGGCGCTGGTGCAGCGGGGCGGCGCGAAGGGCTTCGAGCGGGCGACGGGGGTCTGGCCGGGCGACAAGCAGGGCTGAGCGCCGATGGCCGAGACCCTCAAGCGGACCTTCAAGCGGTTCCAGGAGGACAACGGGACCGATTGGGCCGCGGCGCTGACCTACTACTCCGTCCTCTCGATCTTTCCGGGCCTGCTGGTGCTCGTCGCGCTGCTCGGCGTGCTCGGGCAACACCCGCAGACGACCGACGCGATGCTCGAGATCGTCTCCGATCTCGGCCCCGAGTCGGCCGTCGACACCCTCCGCGAGCCGATCGAGAGCGTCACCAGGACCGCCGGGGGCGCCGCGGCCCTGCTCGGCGTCGGCCTCCTCGGCGCGCTCTGGTCGGCGTCGGGCTACCTCGGCGCCTTCACCCGCGCCTCCAACGCCGTCTACGAGGTCGAGGAGGGACGCCCGTTCTGGAAGCTCCGCCCCCAGCAGATCGGCATGACGATCCTGATGGTGGTGATGCTCGCCCTGCTCCTCGTGGGACTCGTGGTTACCGGCCCGCTGGCCCGCGCCGTGGGCGACGTGGTCGGCCTGGGTGAGACCGCCGTCACGATCTGGGGCATCGTCAAGTGGCCGGTGATGATCGCGATCGTGACGACGATGTTCGCCGCCCTCTACTACTGGGCCCCGAACGTCGAGCAGCCGAAGTTCCGCTGGATCAGCCCGGGGAGCATCGTCGCGGTGCTCGCCTGGATCCTGGCCTCCGCCGCGTTCGGCCTCTACGTCGCCAACTTCGGCTCCTACAACGCGACCTACGGCAGCCTCGGGGGGATGATCGTGTTCCTCCTGTGGCTCTGGATCACCAACAACGCCGTGCTGTTCGGGCAGGAGCTCAACGCCGAGCTCGAGCGTCAGCGTGAGATCGAGCGGGGAGTGCCCGGGGCGCGTGACGAGATCCGGCGGCCCCCGCGTGATGACCCCGACGACTGAGCGTCGATACGCTGGGGGGCGATGGCTGAGGACGGGCTACTCGAGCGGGTCAAGGCGGCATACGCGGCCTGGAACGAGGGCGACCTCGAGGGCACGCTGGAGTTCCTCGCCCCGGACGTCGAGTGGCACACGTCCGCGTCGTTCCCGGGGACCAAGCCGCTCTACAACGGGCACGATGGCTTCCGCAAGTTCTGGGAGCACCTGCACGACCCATGGGAGGGAATCCACGTCGAGATCGAGAGCTATGAACGCTCCGACGACGTCGCCATCCTGAGGATCCGCTTCCACGCCACCAGCAAGGACGGCGGTGTCGACGTCGACCTGCCCTGGTTTCAGGCGGTGGTGATCGAGGACGACCGCGTGACCCGGTCCGCGCTCGACCGCTCGCTCGACGAGGCGCTCGAGGCGCTCGACGTCGGCGGCGCCTTCCCCGAGTTCTGAGCGCACCCCTCACGACCGTCCAGGCGGTTTAGGGCGGTTGCGCTGCGGGTATGGCGGGACATGAGCTGGATTCTCCTGATCGTCCTGTTGCTCCTCGTCGCCGCGACCGGATACGCGCTGTATACGCGCCAGGGAAGCGGCATCTCCAACCATCCCATTGACGATGCCGGCCCGCCCGAGCATCCCGATCGCGAGGGCGACGCGGAGCTCCAGCAGCCGGGGATCGACCGCAGCGATGGCCCGGACGTGAGCCAGCGCGGCACCGACTCCACGGCCGGGTAGAGCGTCGGCCGGGTAGTCAGGCAGCGCCGGCCTCGCGGCGGCGCAGATCCTCGAGCGCGCGACGCCGCTGGCGGACGAAGGTGTTGAGCATGAAGATGTCGACGATCACGACGAATCCGGCGATCGGCAGGAGCGGAACGAGCGGAGCGTCGAAGATCGCGATGAACGCGACGGTGAGGACGACGATCACGCCGATGGCGCCGAGCACCGCGAGCTGGAGCACGCGAATGCTGCGCTCGAGCTCGCCCTCCGTGGTCGGAGCCGCCGGTCGTTCCCGGGTGCCTGCATCGGCCATGCCCCGATCGTAGCCGCCCGCTCGCCGGTGGCGTATCCTCTCGCGCTCAATGTCTATGTTCGAGAAGGTCCTGGTTGCAAACCGCGGCGAGATCGCGATCCGCGTGATCCGCACGCTGAAGGAGATGGGCATCGGCTCCGTCGCCGTCTACTCGGAGGCCGACCGCGATACACCGCACGTCCGGCTCGCCGACGAGGCATTCCTGCTTGGCCCCGCGGTGCCGGCCGAGAGCTACCTCAACATCCCCAAGATCCTCGAGGTCGCCGCGGAGTCGGGGGCGGAGGCGATCCACCCGGGCTACGGCTTTTTGGCCGAGAACGCCGAGTTCGCCACGGCAATCACCGATACCGACGGCCTCACCTGGATCGGCCCGCCCGCGAGCGCGATCGAGGCGATGGGGTCGAAGACCAGGGCGCGCGAGATCATGCAGGACGCCGGCGTGCCGATCGTCCCCGGCGACACCTCGCCGGTCGCGGATGCCGACGCGGCGGCCAAGGCCGCCGAGGAGATCGGCTTCCCGATCGCCTGCAAGGCCGTTGGCGGTGGCGGCGGCAAGGGCTTCCGGGTCGCCCAGACCGCCGACGATCTGGCCGATGCCTTCGAGGGCGCGGCTCGTGAGGGCGAGAAGTTCTTCAGCGACGACCGCGTCTACCTCGAGCGCTACCTCGAGGATCCCCGCCACGTCGAGGTGCAGGTGCTGGCCGACAGCGAGGGGAACGTCATCCACCTGGGCGAGCGCGACTGCTCGATCCAGCGTCGCCACCAGAAGCTGATCGAGGAGGCTCCCGGCCCGCAGGTGGACGAGGAGATGCGCGAGCGGATCGGCAAGATCGCGACCGAGGCCGCGAAGGCGGTGGACTACCGGGGCGCCGGCACGATCGAGGGCATGCAGGTCGGCGACGAGTACTTCTTCCTCGAGATGAACACCCGCGTGCAGGTCGAGCACTGCGTGACCGAGATGGTCACCGGCATCGACATCGTCCGCGAGCAGGTCCGGGTCGCCGCCGGCGAGGGCCTCTCGATCACCCAGGACGAGGTCGAGATGCGCGGCCACTCGATCGAGTGCCGGATCAACGCCGAGGCCGCCCACATGAACTTCGCTCCCGCCCCCGGCAAGGTCGGCGCCTACAAGGAGCCCTCGGGCCCCGGCGTCCGGGTCGATTCCGGCCTCGAGACCGGGGGAGAGGTGACGCCGCTGTACGACCCGATGGTCGGCAAGCTGATCACCTGGGACGTCGATCGGGAGAAGGCGACGCGCCGGATGCTGCGCGCGCTCGATGAGTACGAGATCGAAGGCCTGACCACGCTGATCCCCTTCCACTCGGCGATCCTCGCCACGGAGCAGTGGGCGAACGGCGAGACCTGCCGCGACCTGACCGAGGATCAGGAGTGGCTCAAGTCCACCGCGCCCGATACCGCCCCCGCGCCGGTGGACGACGAAGAGGAGGATGCCGAGCTGACGACCCGCGAGTACAAGGTCGAGGTCGGTGGCCGGCTCTACCCGGTCAAGGTGATCGGGGAGGCGCTCGGCGCCGTCGCCGGTGGCAACGGGGCCGCCGCGGGCGGCAAGCGCCCGCCGAAGCGCGAGCGGAAGGCCGGTGGCGCAGCCGCGGCCGCCAGCGAGGATCTGGTCGCGCCGCTCCAAGGATCGATCTTCAAGCTCGAGGTCGCCGAGGGGGACGAGGTCGAGGAGGGGACCCTCGTCGCGGTGATCGAGGCGATGAAGATGGAGAACGAGATCACCGCCCACCGCACCGGCAAGATCACCTCCCTGCCGGTCGAGGTCGGCGCCGCGATCAACTCCGGCGATCTGATCGCGAAGATCGAGTAGGCGCGTCCCGTCCCGCCAGCTCCGCCAGGTTGAGCAGCTGGCGGCGCATCATCACCAGGTCCCCGGGTGGGAGGATCACGCGCATCAGCGGGCCGTGGAGGCCGCGGGGGGATCCGAACACCGCCTTGACGACGATCCGCGAGCTCCGTTCATCCACCGGGTCGGCGCAGTAGGTGCAGGCGACCCCGCCGAAGAGCCGGCCACGCGAGAGGACCGTCAGCGACCGGCCCGGCTCGAACTCGACCAGCCTGAAGATGCTCATCACGACCTGGCCCGCCTCGAGCCGCTCGAGGCCCGGGGTCAGCTCCTGGGGGCTCCGCCGGCCCCAGTTGTCGAGCTTGTCGTAGCTGTAGGGCGCGGCCCGGAGCTGGCAGAGCCAGCGGAACGTGGTCTCGGCCGGCGCCGCGACGTCGACCGCCCGGAACACGGAGTCGCTGGGATCGGGGACCAGGCGATCGCAGGGGTAGGCGCGGGCTCGCTCCTCGGCGGTCGAGCCCCACTCGCGGACGACGGCGGGCCAGCTCATCACGCTCCCTCCCCGTCGCTGAGGAGCAGGTGGGCCGCAGCGCCGACCTCGGCGGCAAGGGCGGGGGAGACTGAACGGCCCGCGGCCAGATGGCGGCGAACCGCGCCGTACGGGAGGTCGACGACTGCCATCCGCACGCGCTCGCCGTCCACGGGCAGCGCGTCGCCGAGGCGCCGGACCGCGCCGACGATCCCGGCGTTGAGGCGCTCGAAGCTCTCCTTGCCGTCGAGCAGGTCCTCGGGCCGGAGCGTCATCAGGATCTGGGCGTCGGAGGCGTTCGCGTGGGCAAACTCCGCGACCGACGCGGCCATGGCGACGCCGGTCGCCACCGGATCCGGGCCGGGCACCTCCGCCGGGATGTAGCTCGCGTGGAAGCGTCGCACCGCGCGCTCCCAGAGCGCGACCAGCACCCCGTCCCGGGACCCGTAGCGGTGGTAGATCGAGCCGACCGGCGCGCCGCTGGCCCCGGCGATCGCCTTGACGCTCGCGGAACGCGCCCCCTCGGCGAGCAGGATCCCGGCCGTCGCATCGAGGACCGTGTCGTCGGAGTGAAGTCGCGCGCGGGGCATCGCGGGGATAATAGAGCATTCGTTCTAAAACGTGGGTCTGGGAACCTGAGCGCCCGATGCGCCGCTCCTCCTTCGACGCCGCAGAGATCGACCGCCTGCCCTGGCGCGGCCCGGGCGACGGCCGTCCCGCGCTGCCGCTGCCACCGGGCAAGCTGCCCATGTTCGGCCCGGGCCGCCGCCTGCGCAAGCGCTGGCGCTACGTCGGGGTCTTCTGCGACGAGTTCATGCTCTGCGCCGCCCGGGCCCAGGTCGGGCCCTTCGGCCAGACCTTCTGGGCCGTGGTCGACCGCTCCAGCGGCGAGATCTGGGAGCGCACCCGGAAGCTGCCGCCGTTCGTCCGCGGTGAGGTCTGGAGCGAGCGCGCGGAGGGCGGGCACTGGCCGATCGGCTCCGACGAGCCCGGGGTGGTCACCCTGCTCGACGCGAACGAGGTTGGCGCCGGGCTCCGGATCGGCGAGGGCCGGTGGGCCGAGTCGATCTGCCCCGCGGAGGGCCCGGGCGAGAGCGGGTACGTCTGGACCCGTAAGCGGATCGCGCCGGTCGAGTGCGACCTCCGCCTGCCCGGCGGGCGGCGCATCGAGCGCACGGCGTACGGGATCGAGGACGAGTCGGCCGGCTACCACCCGCGCCATACCGTCTGGTCGTGGTCGGCGGGAGTCGGCGTGGCCACCGACGGCCGGGCGGTCGGCTGGAATCTGGTCAGCGGCGTCAACGACCCGCCCGAGCGCAGCGAGCGGGCGATCTGGCTCGACGGCGAGCCCCGCGAGCCGGGGCCGGTCCGCTTCGACGACGACCTCAGCGGCATCGACTTCGAGAGCG
Organism: Solirubrobacterales bacterium; assembly: GCA_035267205.1. Taxonomy (GTDB): domain Bacteria; phylum Actinomycetota; class Thermoleophilia; order Solirubrobacterales; family 70-9; genus CAXMST01. The sequence goes on from DATFLZ010000011.1 coordinate 6,032, forward strand.
GGTCACGCCTCGACTTCGACGCCGAGGCCACCAGGCGCGCCAGCGAGAACCTCGGCCTGCTGCGCTTCACCTACCGGCAGCCGTTCGGATCATTCAGCGGCAGCCTCGACGGCACCGAGCTGGCCGAGGCCTACGGCGTCATGGAGCACCACGACGCGGTCTGGTGAGGTCCTACTCGCGCTGCTTGGCCGCCTCGACGGCCTGGCGCATCGCGTCGGCCGCATCCTCCTTGGACGTGCCTGCCTCGCTGACGGCCGCGGCAAGCTGGCGCACCCCGAGCTCGATCTCGCGATCGCTGAGGGCATCGAGAGGGATCCCCTCGGCCTCGTAGTGGTCCCTGATCCGGGCGATAACCGCCTGCTTGTCTGTCATCTCGGACGTCTCTCCTACTCGCTCTGGATGGCCGTCGGCCGGGCCGGGGCCCGAATACTGCCGTGATCGGCGCGTTTCTGCGTGCCGCCCTCCAAGTCCATCTAGCGACCCCAGCGGCTCTCGATCATTCCCCGCCACGGCGGATCCTCACCCTGCCTGAACCTGGCCTCGTCGCGGCCGAGCAGGGTCTCGAGCGGGATCAGCTTCGGGTCGGCGTCGTCGGGGAGCGGGGTCCGCGCCAGGGCGTCAATCCTCCCGCGGTCCACCTCCCGCTCGATGAGCTCCCAGCCCTGCGTGGGGCGGTAGATCCAGTACTGGATCCGGGTCGGCTCCCCGCCGCTCCCGTCCCACAGAGCGGTGAAGGCCGCGGTACGCCGGTTGCTGACGGTGAGGTGGAGGCCGCGCGCTCCGGGTAGCGGAGTCGCGCAGCGCGCCTGACGGCAGCGTCGGTAGTCGACGCCGACGAGCCCCGCGACCGCCTGCGGCTGGGGCGCGAGGGCCCGGACCGCGCCGGCGACCCTGCGCCCGTAGGCCTCGGTGAGCGGGTCCTGCCAGCAGGGATCGGGATAGTGGACGGCGCAGCGCTGCTTGCGGAGGAGCGCGGACGCGATGTCCGGGGTCGGGTCGTCCGCGGCGGCGAGCCGGGCGCCCGCCACCCCCGCGACGGCCACGGCGACCGCGAGCAGCACCAGCGCCACGTGCTCCACCGATGCCGCTCCGCGCTGGTCGCTTCCCATGGCGCCGACGCTAGGGCGAACGGCGTCACGCGTGGTGCGGCAGATGTGACGATTTCCCTCCAGGGCCGCCGAAAACCGGATAGCCCCCGCCCAGCGACGCCTATCCGGATCTCACCCGGGCGTCGCGGCTCACCTGGGCGTCGCGGCTCACCCGGGCGTCGCGGCTCACCTGGGCCACCCGGCCCACCCGGCCCACCCGGGCCACCCGGGCCTCGCCTACAGCGGGAACGAGTTCAGTAGCCCGTAGACGACGAGGGCCGCTACCCAGAGGGCGAACAGGAGCCCGATCATCAGCACGCCCCGGGCCACCATCACCGCTCCACGGCCGGGCTCCGGCGCCGGCGGGCGCCGTAGCTCGCGCGTGATCATCGGCCGCCGTGCCCGCCCG
>DATFLZ010000012.1:0-2819 GCA_035267205.1 Solirubrobacterales bacterium
CGAAGATCCAGGCGCAGGCCGAGGAGGTGCTGGCCGGGGTCAGCGAGGCCAACAGCCCGGACGGGGCGACCGCGATCGCCATGGATCCCGACAGCGGAGCGATCCTCGCGATGGCGAGCTGGCCACCGGTCGACCCGAAGAACCTCGACGACGCCTCCCCGGAGGACCTCTACAACATGGCAACGGGGTTCACGTACGAGCCCGGCTCGACCTTCAAGGCGTTCACGGTCGCCGGCGCGCTCGAGGACGGGGTGGTCACGCCCGACACCGTCTTCGACCTGCCGCCGACGATCCAGGTCGCCGACCGCGAGATCGAGGAGTCGCATCCCCGCGGGCCGCAGGCGATGTCGGTGAAGGAGATCCTCAAGGTCAGCTCCAACGTCGGCGCGGTGACGGTCGGGCGCGAGCTCAACGGCGGCGACTACTTCGGCTCACGCTTCGATCGCTGGGTCCGCCGCTTCGGCTTCGGCAAGCCCACCGGAATCGACTTCCCGGGAGAGGAGCAGGGGATCGTGCCCCGTCCCGCGGACTACTCCGGCTCGACCATGGGCAACCTGCCGATCGGCCAGGGTCTCTCGGTGACCCCGCTGCAGATGATGGCCGGCTACGCCGCGATCGCGAACGGGGGCGTCCTCAAGACCCCGCACATCGTCGAGTCGGTGGACGGGCAGCCGACGCCGACCGCCGCGGAGGGCAAGCGCGTGATCAGCAAGCGCAGCGCCCGGGAGATGCGGCGGATGTTCCAGGGCGTCCTCGAGCCCGGAGGGACAGCGTCGGTGGAGATCGAGGGGTACGAGCTCGCCGGCAAGACCGGCACCTCCCAGAAGGTCGTCGACGGGACCTACTCGGAGAGCCAGTACGTCGCCTCGTTCGTCGGATTCGCGCCGGTGGAGGATCCGGAGTTCCTAATGGCCGTGATCGTCGACAACCCGAAATCCGGCAACTACTACGGCGGCACGATCGCCGCTCCGGCCTTCGGCGAGATCGCCAGCTTCGCCCTCCAGTACCTCGGCGTCAACCCCGAGTAGGGCTGGCGCCGGGAGCGCTGGGGTGGCGGAACGGTACGCCGCCCCCGCCGAAACTAGAATCGCCGCGATGAAGCTGGCCCGACTCTGCGAGGGACTCGGCGTGGGCGCCCTCGCCCCGGATGGTGAGGGCGCCGGCGAGACCGAGATCAGCGACCTCGCCTACGACAGCAACGAGGTCGGCGAGGGCACCCTCTTCTTCTGCGTCAGCGGGATGACCGCCGACGGCCACGACTACGCGCCCGCCGCCGTGGAGGCGGGAGCCGCGGCGTTGGTCGTCGAGCGGCCGCTCGACCTCGGCGTCCCCGAGCTCCGAGTCGCCGACTCCCGCGCCGCGATGCCGCCGCTCGCCGCCCGGTTCTTCGGCGATCCCACAGGGGAGCTCGCGGTCGGCGCGGTCACCGGGACCAACGGCAAGACCACGACCGCGTTCCTGCTCCGCTCGATCCTCGAGGCGGCCGGGATCCAGTCCGGTCTGCTCGGCACGATCAGCATGGTGGTCGGTGGGCAGCGCACCGACGCGGTCCGGACCACGCCGGAGGCGATCGACCTGCAGCGCACATTCGCCCGGATGCTCGAGGGCGGGGACCGGGCCTGCTCGATGGAGATCTCCTCGCACGCGCTGGTGCTCGGCCGCGCTGACGCGATCGACGTGCGGGCGGCCGCCTTCACCAACCTGACTCAAGACCACCTCGACTTCCACGCCGACATGGAGGACTACTACGCGGCCAAGCGCCTGCTGTTCACGGGAGCCGAGGGCCGCCGCCCGCCCCGGACCTCGGTCGTCAACGTCGACGACGAGTGGGGGCGACGTCTGGCCTCCGAGCTGGCCGCGACCGAGACCGAGCTGGTCACGATCTCCCCCGCGGGCGGCGCCGCCGATCTCTCCGCGGCGGAGGTGAGCTTCGATGCGGGAGGCTCGCGGTTCGAGCTGCGCGCCGGATCCGAGCGCTATCGCGTCGAGATGCCGCTCCCCGGTCACTTCAACGTCGAGAACTCGCTTGCCGGGCTCGGGCTCGCGGTCGGCCTCGGGGTGGACCTTGACGAGGCGGTCGCGGCGCTGAAGGAGGCCGAGCCCGTGCCCGGCCGGATGGAGCCGATCGACCGGGGCCAGTCCTTCGCGGTGCTGGTCGACTACGCGCACACGCCTGACTCGCTGGAGAACGTCCTGCGGGCTGCGCGCAAGCTGACCTCGGGGCGCCTGATCAGCGTGCTCGGATGCGGGGGAGACCGGGACCGGGCCAAGCGCCCGCTGATGGGGCGAGCGGGCGCCGAGCTGTCCGATCTGGCGGTCATCACCTCCGACAACCCACGCTCGGAGGACCCCGGGGCGATCCTCGAGGACGTGCTGGCCGGGATCGAGAACCGCGACTCCGTCCTGGTCGAGGTCGATCGCCGGGAGGCGATCGGGCTTGCCTTCGAGCGCGCTCGCGACGGCGACCTCGTCGTGATCGCCGGCAAGGGGCATGAGCAGGGGCAGGAGTTCGAGGATGGCCGGAAGATTCCCTTCGACGACCGCGAGGTTGCCCGTGAGCAGCTGCACGCCATCGGAGCGGCCGCGTGATCGATCTTCCCGCGGAGCAGGTTGCAGCCGAGGCCGGGGCCGAGATCGCGGCCCGTGGCGCCGACGCGTACTTCGAGCGTGTCGTCGTCGACTCGCGGGACGCGGGGCAGGGCGACCTCTTCGTCGGCATCAGGGGCGAGCACGTCGACGGCGGCCGCTTCGCCGGCGACGCGCTCTCGGCCGGGGCTTGGGGGGTGCTCGTCGACCCGGCGCACGCGGCGGAGCTCGCT
>DATFLZ010000013.1:0-3317 GCA_035267205.1 Solirubrobacterales bacterium
AGCACCGAGCGTGGCGCGGGGGGTACCGTGCGCGGATGGAAACACAGCTGGCGGAATCGAGCCCTGGGCGGGTGGGGATTGTCGGAGCGGGCTTCGTCGCTCGTGAGCATCACCTCGCTGCGATCGCGGCCGCGGGAGGAACTGTGGTCGCCGCCTGCGATCCCCGGCCGGAGGCCCTGCGCGAGCTGAGCTCCGCAGCGCCGGGAATTCGCACGTATGGGGCGCTGGATGCGATGCTCGAGGGCACGGCGATCGAGACCGTGGCCGTATGCACGCCGCCGGCGCAGCATGTCGAGCCCGCACTGACCGCGCTGGAAGCGGGCTGTCACGTCTTCGTCGAGAAGCCCCTCTGCCTGGAGCCCGACGCGGCCCGTCCCCTCGCGGAGGCGGAGCCGTCGGAGCGGCGGGTGCTGATGGTCGGCCACAACCTGCGGTTCCATCCGCTGATCGAGCGGCTCCGGCGTGTGCTTTCAACCGGCGCGATCGGCGGGCTCGAGCACGTCCAACATCGCTGGATTGGCCCCAGCCACACCGCCGGCTCCGACTGGGGGCCGGGTGCCGACCTGCTCTTCGACCGGGGCGCCCACTGCGTCGATCTCGTCAGCCACGTCGCCGGACCGCCGACCGGCGCCCCCGCGGCTCGCGGCGGCGGGGCGCGTCCGCTCACGCTCGCCTGGAACGCGGGCGCCGTTGAGTGTTCGGTCCTGATGATCGACTCGCAGACGCACTGCAACGAGCTCCACCTGATCGGCGAGTCGGGAACGATCGCGGTGGACCTGTATCGCTTCGACGGGCTCAGGGTGCGCGGTGCGGAGCGGCTGGAGCGCGACGTGGCCGAGCGCCTGCGCGCTGCGATGCGCTTTCCGGCTGAGCTCCGCGACGGCCTCCGGTGGATGCGGGCCGGAGGCGTGTTCCGCGCCTCCTATCACCGCCAGTGGCGCGCTTTCGGGGGCCTGGTCTCGGGGGCGAGCGTGCCCGCCGCTGCCGGCGCGGCCGAGGGCCTGTTGACGGTCTCGACCCTGCACGAGGCAGCAGCCCTGCTGGCGGGTGAAGAGCGGTGAGCGAGCCGCCGGCGCTGTCCGCGGCCGTCGTCGCCGATGAGCCGGCGACGATCGCGCCGCTCGTGCGCGCCCTGGCTGCGCAGACCGGCAGCGACCGCGTCGAGCTGGTCGTCGGGCTGCCGCCCGGCCACGCCGGTGAGCGCATCCCGGACACTGGGAAGCTTCACTCGGTGATCGTCGTGCCGGTGCCCTCGATCGCGGATCTGGGCGCGGCGCGAGTCGTCTGCTTCAAGCGGGCTACGGCTCCGATCGTGCTGCTTGCTGAGACCCATGCGTTTCCGGAGCCCGGCTGGCTCGAGGCGGTGCTCTCCGCGCACGGGGATGGCGTTGCCCTGGCCGGGCCCCGCTTCGAGAACGCGAATCCCGGGAGCGCGGTCAGCTGGGCCAACCTGATCGACCACTACGGGCCCTCCCTTCCGGGCCCCGAGTTCGGGGTGCGCCCGCTCGCCGGTCACAACTCGACGATGGACCTAGGAGCCCTGAGGGATCTCGGGCCGGACCTCGAGCCGCTGTTGCGCGACTTCCCCGAGCTTCACCGGAGGCTGGGCGAGTGGGGGAGATCGGCGTTCGTCGCGGAGGCACGGGTCAGCCACCTCAACATCTCGAGCCTCCGCTGGTGGCTCCTCGAGGCGTGGGCGGGCGGCAGGGTCTACGCGACGGCGCGGCGGCGCCGCTGGGGCTGGCCGCGGCGGCTCGGCTATGGACTCGCCTGGCCGCTGCTGGCCGCGGTCGAGATCGCTCGCCGCCTGCGCTTGCTGGGCCCGATCCGCCGCGCCGGCCTCCGTATTCCCCGCCGGACCGTGCCGTTGCTTGCGCTCGGGATCGTCGTCCGCTGTCTCGGGGAGGGCGTCGGCTACTTCGCCGGGCGGGACTCGAGCGGCAGAGAGCTGCTCTCGCTGACCGAGATCCGCCGCACCGACTACCTGCGCAGCGCGGAGCGCCAACGCTTCGATCCTCGGCCCAGCGACTCCAGCGACCCGCAAACCGCGGCGGCGGGGTCGCGCCACGAATAGTTCGCCGCGGGCGGGATCGGCGGGCGGTCGAGTGCCTCGGCTACCGCATCCGCGAGCGCCGCCGGATCGCCCGGCCGGAAGAAGACCGCCACGTCCCCGGAGGTCTCCCGGTGGGCTGGGATGTCGCTGGCGACGATGCGGCAGCCGCAGCCTCGAGCCTCGAGCGGGCTCATGCCAAGCCCCTCGAAGCGCGACGTGGTGATGGCCGCCTCGGCGCCCGAGTAGAGCGCCGCGAGCCTGGCGTCGCTGATGTACCCGGGTGTGAGCAGCCGATTCCCGAGGTCCCTGCGCCGGGCGGCCGCGATGATCCCCTCCGCCGAGCCGCCGTACCCCTTGGGCTCACCGACGAGCACGAGATCGAGCCCCGCCGCGGGGCCTCCTCGCCGGTCGAGCAGAGGGAGTGCCTCGATCGGGAGCCGGGCATCCTTGTGTCGGTTGAGCCCGCTCGCCAGCAGCAGGTACCTCCGGCCGGCGTCGAGCCCGACGGCATCCCGCGCCGCCGACACCTCCGCCTCGCGGCGGGGACGGAAGGCGGGATCGATCGCCGCCCCCAGCGGAGCGACGGTGGCCGCGTGTCCTGCTTCGCCCAGCTGCCTGCAGGCGGTTCCGGAGACGGGGAGCAGCGCCGCCGCCGAGCGCAGCGCCAAGGCCTGCTTGACCGCCCCGGCACACCCGGCGACGCGACCTCCGTAGAAGAGGTCACCCGTTGGCGGCTTGACGTCGTGCACGACCACCGCCTGCGGGACCCCCGGAGTCGGGAACCAGCCCACGACGCTGGGCTGCAGCAGCGCCGAGGCTTCGGTGATCCCAACCGCGCGGGACAGCGCCAGGAGTTGGCCCGGGGTTCGGGTCGCCCCGGCCGCGAGCCCGGTACCCGGCTCACAGCCATCGGGGAGGCCGAGGACGGGAACGGAGGGGAAGCGGTCGCGGATCTCGGCCGCGGCGTGCCGCTCGGCGATGATCGACGTCGCGCCGATGGGCCGTCCGGGCCGTCCGAGCATCTCCCCGAGCAATCCCCTCAGGAAGCGGCCCTCTCCCCGCCCATTGCTCCATCCCGTCGCGTCGATCGCAGTCGTGCGTCCGTGCCTCCGCATCGACCGCAAGCTACACAGGGCCGACGGGAGCCGGATGGACGTGGGATCCGGGCCGGAAGGGTCTCGGGCCCTCAGGCCGAGACGACCAGCGACTTGGCCGGAAGCTCGAACGGTTGCTCGCCGCCGACGCCGCGCTCGGCGGCGAGCTC
>DATFLZ010000014.1:0-7544 GCA_035267205.1 Solirubrobacterales bacterium
GGCCGCCGCCGAGCCCGAGCCCGAGGAGCAGGCGACGCCGGAGCTCGGCCTCTCAGAGGAAGTCTTTTCCGAGGAGGCCCCCGCAGAGGAGGCCCCCGCCGAGTCCGAGCCGGCCGATTCCGAGGCCGAGCCGAGCTAGAGGTCGGCGTTGCCCGGTCCTTCGCTGATCGGGCTCACCGGTGGCATCGCTGCCGGGAAGTCGGAGGCCCTGCGGGTCCTCGCCGACCTGGGCGCCGAGACGCTGTCGACCGATGCGGTCGTGCACGAGCTGCTCGGAACGGAGGAGGTCCGGGCCGTGCTGATCGATCGCTGGGGCGACCGCGTCGCGCCCGCCGGCGAGCTGGACCGCGGCCGGATCGCGGGAATCGTCTTCGAGGAGCCGGAGGAGCTCACCTGGCTCGAGTCGATTTTGCACCCGCTGGTCGGCTCGCGGGTCGTCGAGTGGCGGGAGGGGCTCGCGGCCGGTACCGACGTGGCGGTCGTCGAGGTCCCGCTGCTGTTCGAGGGCACGATGGCCGAGGTTTTCGACGCGACGATCGCCGTCGTCGCCGAGGACGACGTCCGCACCAGCCGGGCCGCGGAGCGTGGGACGGGCGAGCTGGAGGAGCGTTCTGCGCGGCAGCTCAGCCAGGACGAGAAGGCCGCCCGGGCCACTTTCGTGGTTCACAACAACGGCACCGTCGACCAGCTCGAGCGGGAGCTCGGGGAGCTTTTTGGAGCGCTGGCCGACGCCCGCTCCTGAGCGGACGGCGGGACGGCCCAGACGGCGGGGGCCGCTTCGCCCCCCGCTATCTTGGGCGGCATGGCCGCCTCGAGCAAGAACCGGGGGAGGGCGCGCCCGAGTGGCGCGTCGCATCGCGGTGCCGCGGGGCGTACGAAGGCCGGCCGGCGGCGGCCGTCGAAGCGTCGCCGCGGCGGGCGGCGGACCGCATCTCGCATCGGTCGCGGCTCGCTCGCCCTGCTGGCCGTGCTCGCCATCGGGGTGGTCTTCGGACTCTCCCGGATCGACTTCGGCAGCACGATCAAGGAGCTGACGCTGCCGCTGCGACACGACGACGTGATCCGGGAGGAGGCCCGCGACACGGACGTGGCGCGCACGCTGATCGAGGGCGAGGTCGAGCTCCCGAAGACCGATCCCGCGCTGGTTGCGGCGGTGATCTACGCCGAGTCCAAGTTCCGCGACCAGACCTCGAGCGCCGGGGCCCGAGGGTTGATGCAGATCACGCCGGACACCGCGGACACGATCGAGCGGCTCTCGGGAGGCAGAACCTTCGAGTACGAGGATCTCGCCGACCCCGAGCTCAACATCCGGTACGGGTCGTTCTTCCTGCGCTACCTGCTCGAGCGCTACGACGGGAACGAGGTCGCCGCGCTCGCCGCCTACAACGCGGGCATCGGTAACGCCGACGAGTGGGGTGCGGGCGGGATGAGGGTCGGCGACATCGAGTTCCCCGAGACGAGCGCCTACGTCCAGGAGGTGCTCGAGAAGCGCCAGGAGTACCGCAAGAACTACCGCAAGGAGCTCGACCTCTAAAGAGGCCGAGCGCGCGAGCTACTCGGCCTCGGCGGGCCGTGCGGTCGCCGTCCACGCCCACCACGCGGCGACGAACTGCAGCGGCAGGCGCGCCCACAGGGCCGCGGCCGGAATCTGGCTGTAGCGATCAGGGTTCAGGGCCATGTGGATGTTGGCGGGGTAGACCGCGGCGAGCACGCCGAGGATCCACCAGCGCGCGAGCGGATTACGGGTCCGCTCGCTGAGCACCGCCAGCCCGCCGACCAGTTCGGCGACGCCACTCCACAGCACCATCTCGCGATGGGCCGGGACGTAGTCCGGCATGATCGCCTCGTAGACGCGCGGGTTGACGAAATGGTTGACGCCCGCCGCGATCCAGAAGGCGGCGAGCAGGCGCTGGGAGGTCGTCATGCGGCTCAGGCTATCGCGGGGATGGGGCTTGCGGTGGCGGCCGACGCGGCTGCGTGGGCTAGGAGAACCAGAGCCAGTCGAAGAGGTTCGCGATCACCAGCGCCCAGAGCGCGACGAACAGCAGCAGGAACAGGGCGTGCTGCGCGCCGGGGTAGCGCTCCAGCGGCAGCGGTCGCTCGCGCCACGGGCGCCCGCCGGCCGCGCGCATGCTCTGCTCGATTGCGGCGTTGAGGAGGTGTCGCGCGCCGACGACGACCAGGAGGACGCCGAGGCCGGCGAGCAGCGGTACGCCGCTTCCCCCGGTGCTGAAGAACGTCGCTGCGGCGATCGCCACCGCCGCGAGTTCGAGCGCGATTAGGCGCCGGTGGTTGCGGGCGGCCAGTCCGTCCCCGCCCTGGTCTTCCCCGGCGGCCTCGGTCCCGGGCGGGGCGACGGAGCGCTCCAGGCGCGCCCCGGGGGGCGGCTCGCTTCTCAGCCGGGGTTGGTGCTCGAGCTCCATCGGTTCCTCCATCGGCGCCCCCGGCTCTGAACTGAACCCTAACCCGGGACGGTACCTTTTGACCATGCGTGCGATCGAGTCCAGAGTGCTCCCGGGGGCGGGGAACTGATGGCGGCCGCGGGGGATCTCGACGGGCGCGTGATCGTGATTGCCGGGGCGGCCGGCGGGCTGGGACCCGTCGTTGCCGAGCGCCTGGCGGCTGCGGGCGCCACCCTGGCGCTCGGGGACCTCAGCGAAGGGGTCCTGGGGAAGCTCGGGGCGTCGCTCGAGCTGCCCGAAGATCGGCTCGACCTCAGGGCGGTGGACCTGCTGAAGCCCGACCAGGCCGAGCAGTGGGCAGGCGAGCTGGAGGCCCGCTTCGAGCGTGTCGACGCCGTCCTGCACCTCGTCGGCGGCTGGCGCGGCGGTGACCCGCTCGAGAGGACTACCGATGAGGACTACGAGTGGCTGCATGACCTGCTGGTGGGCACGACCCGCCGCGTCAGCCAGGCGTTCTACGGGCCGCTCAACCGCAGCGGGCAGGGCCGGTTCGTCCTCGTCAGCTCGACTCAGGCTCAGGCCCCGGATGGCACCAACGCCTCCTATGCCGCGACCAAGGCGTCCGCGGAGAGCTGGACCCTGGCGCTCGCCAATTCCTTCGCGGCCGACGGGTGCGGAGCCACGGCCAACATCATCGTCGTCAACGCGATCCTGACTCCCGAGATGCGGGAGGAGGACCCCGGTGGCGACCACGCGAGCTTTACCTCGGCGGAGGACATCGCCGACGCCTGTGCCTACCTCTGCTCGGACGCCGCGGCGAAGATGAACGGCGGCCGGATGCCGCTACACCCGTGAGCGCTCAGCCCGCCTCACCCCACGACTTCGCCTCCGACAACCATGCCGGCGCCCACGCCGAGGTGATCGAGGCGCTCATCGCCGCGAACGCCGGTCACGCGGGTGCTTACGGCACCGACGCCTGGACCGCCCGGCTCGCGCAGCGGATCGAGGAGCTGTTCGGCCCCGGAGCGATCACGATCCCCGTGTTCGGGGGAACGGGCGCCAACGTGCTCTGCCTGGAGCTGATGTGCCGTCCGCACGAGGCCGTGATCTGCACGACCGACGCTCACATCAACCTGGACGAGTGCGGGGCACCCGAGCGGATCACGGGGGTCAAGCTGCTCACAGTCGAGGGTGAGGGCGGCAAGCTGAGGGCCGACGACGTGACCAACTGGGAGGCACAGCGCGGCGTCGAGCACCACGTCCAGCCCCGCGTCGTCTCGATCACCCAGTGCACCGAGCTCGGCACGGTCTACACCCCCCAGGAGATCCGGGCGATCGCCGACGCCGCGCACGAGCAGGGCATGTACGTACACATGGACGGGGCGCGGCTCGCGAACGCGGCCGCGCACCTCGGGGTGTCGCTCGCCGCGATCTCCTCCGAGGCCGGGGTGGACGCCGTGTCGTTCGGCGGCACCAAGAACGGACTGCTCTACGGGGAGCTGGTGGTCCTGCTGGACGGGATAGACGCCGACCGCACCGCCTTCGCCCGCAAGCAGCTGATGCAGCTGGCCTCGAAGATGCGTTTCGTCAGCACCCAGTTCGAGGCGCTGCTCGCCGACGAGCTCTGGCTGCGGAGCGCCACGCACGCGAACGCGATGGCCACGCTGCTGGCCGAGCGGCTCGACCCGGCGGAGGGCGCCGTGCTCGCCCATCCGGTGGAGTCAAACGCCGTCTTCGTCCGGCTGTCCGCGCCGGCGATCGCCGAGCTGCTCTCGCGCCTGGAGGGGGAACCGCCCTTCCACGTCTGGGATCGCGATCGCGGTGTCGTTCGTCTGATGTGCTCGTGGGACACGACGCCGGAGGACGTGGAGCGCCTGGCCGAGGCGGTACGCGAGGTGCTCGCGGGCTGATCCGGCGGATCGAGTGCCCGGGCGGAGTGGACTGCGTGGATACCGTGATCCCGCCCGCTACCCTCGCTGGATGCCCGAGTTCGCGATCAACTCCGCCTATGAGCCGACCGCGGATCAGCCGAAGGCGATCGACGGCCTGGCCGAATCGGTCGAGGCGGGCGACAACTTCATCACGCTGCTCGGGGCGACCGGCACCGGCAAGACCTTCACGATGGCCTCGACGATCCAGCGACTGCAGCGTCCGGCCCTGGTCATCGCCCACAACAAGACCTTGGCCGCGCAGCTCTGCAACGAGTTCAGGGAGTTCTTCCCCGACGCCTCGGTCGAGTACTTCGTCAGCTACTACGACTACTACCAGCCGGAGGCCTACGTCCCGGCCCAGGATCTCTACATCGAGAAGGACGCGACGGTCAACGACGAGATCGACCGTCTCCGCCACGCGGCGACGGCCTCGCTGTTCGCCCGCCGGGACGTGATCATCGTCGCCTCGGTCTCCTGCATCTACGGGATCGGCTCGCCGGAGCTGTACCGGGAGCAGATGGTGCTGTTCAAGATCGGGGAGTGGATCGAGCGCGAGTCGCTCTTCCGCCAGCTCGTCGGCATGCAGTACCAGCGCAACGACACGGCGCTCACGCGCGGCACCTTCAGGGTCAAGGGCGAGGTGCTCGAGATCTTCCCCTCCTACGCGGAGTCCGCCTACCGGATGCAGCTGTTCGGCGACGAGGTCGAGTCGATCACGCACTTCGACCCGCTCACCGGCGAGGTGCTCGACGAGGTGGATCACGTCTCGGTCTGGCCCGCCTCCCACTACGTGACCAAGGAGGAGACGATCGAGCACGCCGTGGTCGACATCAAGGCCGAGCTCGATGCCCGCGTCGCCGAGCTCACCGATCAGGGCAAGGAGCTCGAGGCCCACCGCCTCCAGCAGCGCACGCAGTACGACCTCGAGATGCTCAAGGAGCTCGGCTTCTGCAACGGGATCGAGAACTACTCCCGGATTCTCGACGGGCGTGAGCCCGGCTCGCCACCGCACACCCTGATCGACTACTTCCCCGACGACTTCGTCACCTTCGTCGACGAGTCGCACCAGACGATGCCCCAGATCGGCGGCATGTACGAGGGCGATCGCTCCCGCAAGCTCACCCTCGTCGATCACGGGTTCCGGCTGCCGAGCGCCATCGACAACCGCCCGCTGAAGTTCGACGAGTTCCTGCAGCGGGTCGGTCAGGTCGTGATGGTCTCGGCGACCCCCGGCGACTTCGAGCGCACCCAGAGCAAGCGGATCGTCGAGCAGATCGTGCGCCCGACGGGGATCGTCGATCCGCCGGTCGAGGTGCGCGAGACCAAGAACCAGATCGACGACCTGATGGGCGAGGTCCGGAAGGTCGCCGAGCGCGGCGAGCGCTGCCTGGTCACGACCCTGACCAAGAAGATGTCGGAGGACCTGACCGAGTACCTCCTCGAGCACGGCTTCCGCGTCCGTTACCTGCACTCCGAGGTCGACACGATCGAGCGGATCCAGATCATCCGCGACCTGCGGCTCGGCGAGTACGACGTGCTGGTCGGCGTCAACCTGCTGCGCGAGGGCCTCGACATCCCCGAGGTGGGGCTCGTCGCGATTCTCGACGCCGACAAGGAGGGCTTCCTCCGGGGCGAGACCTCGCTGATCCAGACGATCGGCCGCGCCGCCCGCAACGTGAACGGTCGGGTGCTGATGTACGCCGACAAGCAGAGCGCCGCGATGAACGCCGCGATCTCGGAGACCGATCGCCGCCGCGAGATCCAGCTCGCCTACAACCGCGACCACGGGATCACGCCGGAGACGATCACCAAGGGAATCAGTGACATGTCGGACTTCCTGGCCATGGAGTCGACGGCGCCGGCCAAGCGCCGCAAGCGCTCCGGGGCGATGATCGACGGCAAGCCGATCGAGTCCGCCGACGAGCTCGAGAAGGTGATTATCGGGATCGAGGAGGAGATGCTCGCGGCCGCCGAGGACCTCCGGTTCGAGGAGGCAGCCCGCCTGCGCGACGAGCTCAAGGAGCTGCGCCGCGACCTGGAAGGGATGCGGGCCTGAGCGCGAAGCGGACGCGGCCGCTGGGGTAGGGCCGTCTCGAAATTCCGCGGGCGGTCAGGAACAGGTCAGGCGTCGGCTTCGGCTGCCGCGGCGATGTCGTCCAGATCCTTGGCGAGCGCCTTGCGCGTGCCGCCCCTGAACAGGTAGCCGAGCGTGTGCGCCATCAGCTTGGCCCCGAATCCCTGCGGCTCGGCGTCGAAGGACATCGTCAGGATGCTGGTGCCGTCACCGGTGCCCTCCACGCGCAGCTCGCTCAGGTACTTCGCGCCGTGGCTTTCGGCGCCGACCGTGTAGGAGCGGCCCGGCACGACCCCGGTCACCTCCATCTCCTCGGTGGCCTCCTTGCCGAACATCCTCCGGGTCTCTCGCCACCGGGTTCCCACCCCGAACTCCGGCCCTTCGAGGATCTCGACCTCCTCGACGCCGGAGAGGCGGTCGGCGCTGCCCTCGAGGTCGGTGATCACCGCCCAGACCCGCTCGGTGGGCGCGGAGATCCTGCGTTCGACCTCGATCGGCTTCATGGCGGCGGACGATAACGGTCGCCGAGCGGCTCGGGGTCGAGCAGCGCGTTCAGCTCGACGCCGGGACGACTCGCTCCGTTTCATTCGCCACGTCGCAGACGGTATTGGGAGCGCCCTGCCTCCGCTAGTCTGATCCGCCCATGGAGCGAGACGAGGTCATCCGCGAGGACTTCCCGACAGCCCGCAAGGGCTGGGACCCGGATGCCGTTCGCGCTCACCTCCAGTCGCTCGCCGAGCGCTTGCCGTCGCCGGCGGAGTCCGTCGGCACGACCGCCGGGAAGCGGGTCGAGGGCATCGTCGCCGCGGCCGAGCAGACCGCGACGGAGATCGAGGAGGAAGCGCGGCGCCGGGCCGCGGACCTGAGCGCGGAGGCGGAGGAACTGCTGGACGAGGCCCGGTCACAGGCCGAGCGGATCGTCGCCGATGCTCGCCGGGAGGCCGGTGGCCGTGTCGAACAGGCACAGGCCGCGGTCGAAAGCCTCGTCAGCCAGGCCGAGGATCTACGCACCCGGGTCGGGTCGCTCGGCGAGTCGCTCGCCGGCGAGGCCCGTGAGCGCGTGAGCGACGGATCGGAGGCCGGCGGCGCCGGCGCAGCACAGCCCGCGGCCGAGCCCGAGCCGCAGAGCGAGCCGGA
>DATFLZ010000015.1:0-11097 GCA_035267205.1 Solirubrobacterales bacterium
CGGAAGACGGGCCGCTCGACGAACACCTCGTAGGGCGAGGGCTGCTCGTCAGTGTGGAGGCCGCCGAACCGCGCAACCTCGAGGGCGTTCTGGGCCGCGGCGCGGACTCGAGCGGCGGGCGCGGAGATGAGGCTCGGAACCTGCGGCATCGGTGGAAACTGTAGATGGGTTACCCGGGCCGGGTTCGAGGCCCACGCCTGCGAGCGCGCCTGCAAGCTGCTCGAAATCGGGCAGGCCGGCGCAACCAACCACCTAGCATCGGTTTGCAGGGGAAAGAGGACCATGCGCGCAGCGACTTCCACAGTTCTCGCGGTACTGATCGCCGCACTATTCTCGGCGCTCCTCGTGAGCGGCGCTCACGCCCGCCCCTACGCCCCGACCAAGGGCAAGATCTACGCGGGCGTCAGCGACATGGGGAGCAAGCAGGACTACTTCGCCTTCACGAAGGCCGTCGGGCGGCACGTCCCCGTGCTGCAGGCGTTCGAGCCGTGGGGCGGGCCGCTGAAGGAGGCCAAGCAGCGCTGGAAGCGGACCGAGACACGCGGCATGCTCAGCCTCTCGACCTCGCCCTGCTACGAGTGCGACGAGGTGATC
Organism: Solirubrobacterales bacterium; assembly: GCA_035267205.1. Lineage (GTDB taxonomy): Bacteria > Actinomycetota > Thermoleophilia > Solirubrobacterales > 70-9 > CAXMST01. The sequence continues at coordinate 595 of DATFLZ010000015.1, forward strand.
AGCCCACGCGCGATCGCCAAGGGCCGGGGGGACGGCTATCTGATTCGGCTGGCGAGATTCCTCGGCGACTGGGGCCGGCCGACCTATGTCCGGCTGCTGCCGGAGATGAACGGGTATTGGAACCCGTACGCCGCCTACAACGCCGACGGCTCCTCGCGCGGCGCCACCCACAAGACCAAGCAGTTCCGGCGCGCGTGGCGCCGGACCGTGCTGATCGTGAGCGGTGGCAAGCGTGGCAGGATCAACCGCAAGCTGCTCAAGCGGGGACTGCCACGGATCAAGCGCAAGCGGCGGGGCGGGCCGAAGTTCCTGAAGCGGACCAAGGCCTCCTTCCTCTGGGTTCCGCAGACCCACGGCTCACCAAGGATCAAGCGGAACCGGCCCGGGGCCTACTGGCCCGGCCGTCGCTACGTGGACTGGGTCGGCGCCGACATCTACGGCAAGTTCCCCAACTTCGACGGTCTCGAACGCTTCTACCGCAAGCGGAAGAACTTCCCGTTCATGATCGGGGAGTGGTCCCCGTGGGACAGCGACAACCCCGGCTTCGTCAACCGGCTCCATGAGTGGGCCGAATCCCACAAGCGGACGAAGATGCTCGTCTACTTCCAAGGGTTCGGCGACAACAACCCATTCATGATCCAGCGCTACCCCGCCTCCGAGTCCGCTCTCCGCGGTCAGTTGAACAACCGTCGGTACGCGCGCTTCGCGCCGCACTCGGAGCGGCCCGGCAACAAGGGAGAGAAAGAGAGCGGCGGGGTCGGCCCGAGGGGCTGAGGGCGGGCGCCCGAGGCGCTCGGATCAGGCCGGCGACCAGAGCTTCTGATCTCCGTCGAGCTCCGACCCGGCCTCTCCGACGAGCTCGAGGTGGTTCAGATAGGCGAGCGCGAGCTGCAGGCCCCACCCGGCGGTCGCCGGGCTGTAGAAGTCACCGAGCAGATCGGGCACGGTCTCGAACGCGGGCTTCGGCCCCGAATCGAGCGACTGCCGCACCCGGGCGAGCTGCTCGGCGGCAAGCGTGCGGTTGGCCTCGATCTTCGCGGGGACGTCGCGGAACGGCCGGCCGTGCCCGGCGAGGCACAGGTCGGTCTCCAGGCCGGCGACCCGATCGAGGGACTCGCCGAACTCGGCGACGGGATCGGACGTGTGACCGAAATCGAAGAACAGCGAGACGCGACCGAGCAGGTGATCCCCGGAGATCATCAGCTTGCGCTCGGGCTGATGCAGCACGACATGGGAGGGCGCGTGACCCGGAGTCTCATGAACCTCCCAGGTGCCGATGTCGGTCTCGATCTCGACGCCGGGCACCAGTTCCTCCGCGGGCTCGATGATCCGGTCGATCACGGGCGGCTCCTCCCGCCGCTCCTCGTAGCGGGCGAGCGCCTTGCTCGGCACCCCGCTCTGACGCGCGACCTCGATCCGCCGCTCCCAGGCTTGATCGGGATCCTCGACCATCGTCCGGATGTGCGTCCAGGCCGGATGCATCCACAGGTCGCAGCCGGATGCGTCGACCACCGTGCCGGCGGCACCGAAGTGGTCGGCGTGAGCGTGCGTGGCGACGACCAGCTGGACGTCCGCGAGCGAGTAGCCGGCGTACCGGAGCGCGTGCTCGAGCTGCCCCCGGCCGCCCGGCCCACCGATGCCGGTATCGAAGAGGACGACACCGTCGCCGCGCCGGAGCGCCCAGGCGTTCACGTGCGGGACGCCGGGCCACGGGCACGGCAGCCTCAGACGCCAGACACCCGGAAGGACGCGCTCGGTGCGCGGGATCACGGGCGACTTGGCGGGCTCGGGACCCGGTCGCTGCTCGTCGCCCTCGGCCACGCGCTCCCCCACCCCGCCGGAGCGCGGCGTCAGGCCGCCGGGCTGGGCGTCGGCTCAGGCGCGGAATCGAGCTCGCGCGCCTGCTTGTACGTGAGCAGCTTGCCGGTGCGCTCGTCGATCAGCTTGAACCGCGAGCACCGCATGCTCTCCCAGAAGGTCAGAACGGGCACGTCCGCGAAGGCGCCGACATTGTCGTTGGCTGCCTGCAGGTTGTAGTTGGGGACCCGAGAGCTGAGGTGGTGCACGTGATGAAGGCCGATGTTGCCGGTGAAGAACTGCAGTGGCTGTGGGAGCTTCAGGTGGGAACTGCCGCGGAGCGCGGCATCGGCGTAGCTCCAGTCCTCGGTGTTCTCCCAGTAGACGTCCTCGAACTGATGCTGGACGAAGAACAGCCAGACGCCGGCGGAGCCCGCGATGAAGATCATCGGAATCTGGATCATCAGGTACTCCTGCCAGCCGATCGCCAGGCAGACCGCGCCGATCGTGACGGCGACCGCGAGGTTGGTCAGCCAGACGCTGTTGCGGAGCGCCTTGTTCCCGCCCTTCGGGGGTATTCGCGGCTGGATCACCAGCGACCAGAACGGACCGAGGCCGAACATCACGAGAGGGTTGCGGAAGGCCCGGTAGAGGCGCCGCTGCCCGGGGGACGCGGCGCGAAACTCCGCGACGGTCATCGTCATCACGTCGCCGGCGCCCCGCCGGTCCAGATCTCCGGCTGAGCCGTGGTGGACGGCGTGGGAGTGCCGCCAGTTGGCGAAGGGGTGCAGCACGAGCAGCCCGGTAAACCGGCCGACCCACCTGTTGGCGCCCCGCGAGCGAAACAGCGAGCCGTGTGTGCAGTCGTGGAAGACGATGAACGTACGGAGCAGGAACCCGGCCGCGAGCACGCTGATCGCCAGCGTCAGCCAGTAGGAGACATCGAGCGCGAGGACCATGACCGGCCAGAGCGCCAGGTACGCGACCGGCGCGGTCAGCAGGTCGAGCGCGGTGCGCCACGGACTGGGCTGGGCATAGGGAGCCAGCTCACGACGCCAGAGCGCGTCCCCGTCGGGAAGGTCCGGTGCGGCCGACGACTCCGGCGAGGCCGGGTCGCGGTCGGCAGGCAGCTTCAGTGGGGTCGCGGCGGAAGGCATTCGGGGGAGAACCGTCAGGCGAAACGAGGTGACGCGGAGACGGAGGGCAGCATCTTACGCAGCTTTGCCCGATCGGTCGTCACCCGGCGGAGCAGCGCCGGCCGCGAACTTTGTACGGGTGGACAACACGGAGCCGGGTGAGCACCGTAAGGTTGGGTCGGCACAACTTGAGCGGGGTATCGGCCATGGCGCGACTGAAGCGAGTGGCTTTTTCCCTGCCATAAACGACGCAAACGACACTAGGAGCTATGCAGCCAAGATGACCACCCTCACGCGAGCCCGCAAGCACAACGTCAGCGCAGGAACCTGGAGCCCGGACGGCGCGACCATGGGCCAGTCCGACCTCACGCAGGACTCGAACCACCCGTTCGGCAGCAAGGTGTTCAACGGCGAGATCCAGGCGGAGAGGCTCTCCAAGGACACCAGGAAGAAGCTCGAGAGCACGCTCGCCGCCGGTGAGGCGCTCGACCCCTCGCTCGCCGACGAGGTCGCGCAGGCGATGAAGGAATGGGCGCTGGAGATGGGCGCAACCCACTTCACGCACGTCTTCCAGCCGCTGACCGGCCTGACCGCGGAGAAGCACGACTCCTTCTTCGAGCCCGACCGCAAGGGTGGCGCGATCGCCGGCTTCTCCGGCAAGGAGCTGATCCAGGGCGAGCCCGATGCGTCCTCGTTCCCGACCGGAGGCATCCGGGCGACGTTCGAGGCCCGCGGCTACACGGCCTGGGATCCGACCAGCCCCGCGTTCATCCTCGACAACCCGAACGGCGCTCTGCTCTGCATCCCGACGGCGTTCGCGTCGTGGACGGGCGAGGCGCTCGACGCGAAGATCCCGCTCCTGCGCTCGATGGACGCGCTGTCGAACTCGGCGATCCGCGCGCTGCGGCTGCTCGGCGACTCCGAGTCGCAGCGGGTGTTCACCACGGTCGGCCCCGAGCAGGAGTACTTCCTCATCGACGAGCAGTACTTCTACGAGCGTCCCGATCTGATCGCGACCGGGCGGACCCTGTTCGGCGCCAAGCCGCCGAAGGGCCACGAGCTGGACGATCACTACTTCGGCTCGATCCCCGAGCGCGTGCTCGCCTACATGATGGAGACGGAGCGAACGCTCGTCGAGCTCGGGGTGCCGGTCAAGACCCGTCACAACGAGGTCGCGCCCGGCCAGTACGAGCTCGCACCGGTGTTCGAGAACTCGAACGTCGGCTCCGATCACCAGCAGCTGACCATGCAGATCATGCAGAACCTGGCCCGCAAGTACGGGCTCGTCTGCCTGCTGCACGAGAAGCCGTTCGCCGGGGTCAACGGGTCCGGCAAGCACAACAACTGGTCGATGGGCACCGACACCGGCCACAACCTGATGGACCCGGGTGACACCCCGTCGGAGAACACGAACTTCCTGTTCTTCTGCGCGGCCGTAATCCAGGCGGTGAGCAAGCACCAGGGCCTGCTTCGGGCCTCGGTCGCCAACATCGGGCAAGACCATCGCCTCGGCGCCAACGAGGCGCCGCCGGCGATCATCTCGATCTTCCTCGGCGCTGAGCTGGAGAAGGTGTTCGAGGCGATCGCCACCGGCGAGGGTGATCCCAACACGCCCGGCAGCTACCTGAAGCTCGGCACCGACGTGCTGCCGCCGCTGCCCATGGACGGCGGCGACCGCAACCGGACCTCGCCGTTTGCCTTCACCGGCAACAAGTTCGAGTTCCGGGCGCTCGGATCGAGCATGTCGCTCGCCTTCCCGAACACGGTGCTCAACACGATCGTCGCTCAGGCGATCGACGACCTCGCCGACAAGCTCGAGGCTCAGGGTGAGGCAGGCGACGTCGCCGAGCGGGTGGCCGCGGTGGTCAAGGAGTCCTACACGCAGAACAAGCCGATCTGCTTCATGGGCGACAACTACGCCGACGAGTGGCACGCCGAGGCCGAGTCGCGCGGGCTCAAGAACCTGCGGACGACGCCGGACGCGCTGCCCGAGGTGATCGCCGACGGGACGGTCGAGGCGTTCGAGAAGTACAACGTGCTCACCAAGCGCGAGCTCGAGGCCCGCTTCGAGGTCTGGATCGAGCAGTACGCGGTACTCGCGAACACCGAGGCCGAGACCGGCCAGAACATCGCCAAGACGATGATTCTGCCTGCCGCGATCAGCTACCTCGCAGTGCTCGACGACGCCGAGGTGGACGCCGTCGAGGACGAAGTGCGCGGGCTCACGAATGATCTCGTGGCCGCAGTTCGCAAGCTCGAGGAGGCGAACGCCCCCACCGAGCTCGAGGGCCTGGAGCTGGCCGAGTACGCACGTGACGCGCAGCTCGGGTCCCTGGACGGTGTCCGCGAGGTCGCCGACAAGCTCGAGGGCGTCGTCCCCGACGACCTCTGGCCGCTGCCCAAGTACTCCGAGATCCTGTTCGTCCGCTGACGGCCTGAGGAACCGCCACTCGGCGTCCGCGAGCCCGCCCGCATGGCTCCGGAGGAACCGGGATCGAGACCGACTGACCGAAGCCCGGGGCGAGAGCTCCGGGCTTCGTCGTTCCATCTTCCTGCCTGAACCCCGCTATGCGTGGTCAGGGCCGGAAGATGCCTCCGCTCAGGTGGCCGTGATCCAGAGTCGGATCTCGGCGCTGAAGACCTCCGTGCCGGCGTCGTCTCGCACGCTGATCGCGGCCGGGACCTCGGCGCCCTCCTCGCCGGAGCGCGGGAGCGGCTCGGGAAGGTCGATGGTCGCGGTGGCGCGCATCGTGCCCCGGGCCTTGGCCTGGTAGGCGACCGTCATCCCTTTCGGGATCCACCGGTGCGAGGCCGGGACGGTCGCCTCCGCCGCCAGCCCCATCGTCAGCTCGGCGAGATTGCAGAGCGCGATCGCGTGGACGGTCCCCAGGTGGTTGCGCACCCACGGGAGATGCCGCATCTTCGCCTCGGCCCGTCCCGGCTCGGCGCTGACGACGGTGGCCGGTATCGAGAGGAAATAGGGCGCGGCGAGGCGCATCGCGCCGCTGAAGGCGAGCCGACCAACCCCGAACGGGACTCGCTCGGCGAGCCGATAGGCGGCGAGAGTGGTCCGCTCCCCCGGTTCGGGCGCGAGCAACGGGAGCCTCATCGCCCGCCTCCGGCCGGCGAGAGCACGAGCACCGGGATCACACGATCGCCGGCGCGCTCCCTGTAGAGGCCATAGCCGGCGTAGAGCTGCTCGGCCATCGCGAGGAGGCGCTCCCGCTCGGCGCCCTCGGTCTCGCGCACGCGGTAGCCGGCCTCCACCCCGCCCCCGGTCAGCTTCGCCTCGCCCGCGGCGACGAGGTTCAGGTACCAGGCGGGGTGCTTGGCGCGCCCGAAGCTCGAGGCGATCAGGACCACGTCCTCGCCCTCGGTGAAGTACACGAGTGGCACCGTGCGCTCGATACCAGACTTGCGGCCGGGGACCGTGAGCAGCACGATCGGAAAGCCCATCCCGGTCGAGACCCGCCCGCCGGTGAGCCTGAGCAGCACCGGGTCGACCCGGGTCGAGACCTTCATCGCGAAGGCGGTGCCGGGCTTGCTCATCACGAACTTGCGCATCGCCCGCTCGACCGCGGTGGGCGGCTTGGTCGGATCGACCTCAGGTATTCCGGCCATCGGCGCGGATCCTACCCGGACCCGGGCCGCCCGGACCTCTACTCTCGGCTCGGATGTGTCAGCGGGCCACGACCCTCGCCCTCGCCCTGATCGCGGCGCTGTTGCTCGTGGCATGCGGCGGGAGCGCAGCCGAGCCGGAGCCGCGCACGGACGGCGCCGCCGCCCAGACGGCCGCGCCCTCTGCCCCGGCGAGTACCGGCGAAGCTGAGCCGCTGCTGGCCGCCGGCGAGCGAGTGGTCTTCATCGGCGACAGCCTCGGCCTGCAGGCTCCACCCAACTATCCGGACCTCCTCCCCGGCGAGCTCGGCGAGCGGGCGCCAGGAGTCGAGACGGTCAACCTCTCCGAGTCCGGCACCACGACCGCCGACTGGGCTCCGGGCTCACCCCTCTTCGAGGAGCGCCTGGGTCCCGAGTTGGACGATGCCGACGTGGTCGCCGTCACCCTCGGCGGCAATGATCTGCAGGAGACGCTGGGTGCCGGGGATGGGCTGGACGCACTCGCAGCGGGCCCCGATGCCGCCGCCGACGCGCTGCGGGGCATCGAGCGCAGCGGCCGGCGCCTCGGCCGGATCTTCGACGAGATCCGCTCGCGCGCCCCGAGTGCGCGGGTCGTCTACGTCGGCTACCCCGACTACTCGGAGGCGACGGCGTGGCGGGAGCGTGGCGGGACGCTCGCGATCGCGGCGCTGTCACTCGGCCTCTCCGCGCTCGTCGACGCCGCCGCGGACGCCGATCCCGATCTCCTGATCGACATGCGCGAGCCGACCGCCCGGGCCGGCGTCGACTCCCTGCTCGCCGACAGCGAGCATCTGAGCGTCGCCGGGCACGAGCTGTACGCGCGGCGCCTCGCCGCGCAGCTCACGCGGTAGCGCGCTCGTCCTGACCCGCCGCGGTGTTCTCGAGCCCGAACGCGGCGGCGATCAGCTCGTAGGAGCGAATCCGCTCCTCGAGCCCGTGCGTGCTGCCCATCAGCATCAGCTCGTCCGCCCCGCTGCGCGACAGGAGCTCGTCAAACGTCTCGCGCAGGTGCGTGGGTGTGCCGACGATCATGCGCAGGCCCTCGATCCCGTTCTCGGGCGGCCGCTGCGGCCAGTCGCGAGGGACGGCATCGTCGACGGTGGGCAACGGGACGGGCATGCCCTTTCGCAGCCCCCGAAAAGCGACCCGGGAGGGCGCGGCGAGGCGCTCCGCCTCCTCGCTCGTCTCGGCGCAGATCGCGTTGTGGCCGAGGATCGCGTAGGGCTCGCCCAGCTCCGGTGAGGGCTCGAACTGCTCGCGGTAGAGCCGGAGCATCGGCACCGCCTCGCCGGGGTTGATCTGACCCGCGAACGCGAAGCCGAGCCCCGCCGAGGCCGCCACCCTGGCCGAGAAGTCGCTGGACCCGAGCAGAAAGATGGGCGGCAGGGAGGCGTCGTCGGGCGCCGCCCGCACCGGGGAGAAGGGATGGCCCTCGGGCCATTCGCGCAGGCCCGCGAACGCGAGCAGCCGGCCCAGCATCTCGGGCAGGTCACCGCCGCCGGCGCCGCTCCCGCCCCGCAGGGCCATCGCGGTCCGGTGGTCGGTCCCCGGCGCCCGGCCGATCCCCAGATCGATCCGCTCCGGGTAGAGCGCCTCCAGCACCTTGAACTGCTCGGCTACATGCAGGGGGCTGTGGTTGGGGAGCATCATCCCGCCGGATCCGACGCGGATCCGCTCGGTCGCGCCGGCGATCGCCGAGATCATGATCTCGGGCGAGCTGCTGGCCACCATCTCGCCCCCGTGGTGTTCGGCGAGCCAGTAGCGGTGATAGCCGAGTCGCTCGGCGACACGGGCGAGCTCGACGGTCTCGCGGAGCGCCGCTGCCTCGCCGCGCCCGGCGGCGACGGGGCTCAGATCCAGGACCGAGAGCCGGGGCGACATTCGCCTCGAGCGCTCAGGCCCCGGCGGGGGCCTTGGCGGCCGCCCGCATGCGCCCCGTGACCAGGCGGTCGTCGGCGTCGGAGATCGTCCGCAGCTGGCCCTGGAAGCCGAGATGCCAGTGCTCCTCCGGCCACTTCTTCAGATGCTCCATCTCACCGAGCAGCGATTCAGCGGGGATGAACCGGTCCTCGTCGAGCACCAGCTCCGGCTCGGCCTCGACCCGCCAGGGGTACTCCTCCGGATGCTTCTTCTTGCCCTGCGGCCAGATCGGCTCACGGTCCTCGAACATCGGCGAGCGCACCACCGCGACCCCGCCGAATGCCTTGATCCCGGTCACGTAGAAGATCACCCGGTCGCCGGGCTCGAACTGCTCGGCTTGGCGGATCCGCTTCTCCTTGAGCCCGATCACGTCGAAGCTCCGCTCGACGTTGATCCGGAAGTTCTCGACGCAGCCGGTGAGGATCCAGGTCTTCGGTTCGGTCTCGCTCATCGGCTCCGATGATAGGTGCTTGACAGAGGTGGGAACGATCGGATAGGGTGGTTTACATCAGGGGCATCCGTGTAAAGTCACGGGTCGCCGACCAGGCCCGAAAGGAACCCGCACCGACCATGGAATCCGCCTCCGTCCCCGCAGACGCGCCGCTCCCCGCGGCCTGGAACGACCCCAAGCGCTACCTCTGGCTGCTCGGGCTGATCGTCCCCCTCCTCCCCTTCATCGCCTGGGCCGGGGCCGAGATCACCGGCCTGGGTATCGGCTACTGGATCGGGCCGCTCGTCGTCTTCGGCCTGATCCCGCTCCTCGACCAGGTGGTCGGCAAGGACTCGGCGAACCCGCCCGACAGCGCCATTGCCTACCTCGAGCGCGACAAGTACTACCGCTGGTGCACCTACCTGTTCCTGCCGCTCCAGTTCGGCTCGCTGATCTTCGCCTGCTACCTCTGGGCGGACGGCGGCCTCTCCCTCCTCGAGAACCTCGGTCTGGCCGCGAGCGTGGCGATGGTCGGCGGGATCGCGATCAACACGGCCCACGAGCTTGGGCACAAGCGCGGCAAGGGCGAGCGCTGGCTCTCGAAGATCGCCCTGGCGCAGACCGGCTACGGCCACTTCTTCATTGAGCACAACCGCGGCCACCACGTCCGCGTCGCAACGCCCGAGGACCCGGCCAGCTCGCGCCTGGGCGAGGGGTTCTGGGAGTTCCTCCCCCGCACCGTCCACGGCAGCCTGACCTCGGCGATCCACCTCGAGCGCGAGCGGCTCGGGCGCACCGGCAAGGGCTTCTGGTCGCTCGAGAACGACGTGCTCAACGCCTGGGCGATGACCGTCGCGCTGTTCGCCGGCCTGATCGCCGTGTTCGGCACCGCCGTCATCCCCTGGCTGCTCCTGCAGGCGGTCGTCGGCTTCTCGCTACTCGAGGTCGTCAACTACCTCGAGCACTATGGCCTCCGGCGACGCTGGGACGAGGAGAAGGACCGCTACGAGCTCTGCCGCCCCGAGCACAGTTGGAACAGCGACAACATCGCCTCCAACGTCTTCCTCTACCACCTGCAGAGGCACTCGGACCACCACGCGAACCCGCTGCGCCGCTACCAGGCGCTGCGCCACTACCGGGACCTGCCGGAGCTGCCCTCGGGCTACGCGACGATGATCGTGATCGCCTACCTCCCGCCGCTCTGGCGCCGGGTGATGGACCAGCGGGTACTCGATCACTACGACGGCGACGTGACCCGCGCCAACATCCTGCCGCGCAAGCGCGCCCGGATCCTGGCGGCGCACGGCGCCGACCCCGACGCCCCAGAGCCCGTGATCGCCCCCGGGCCCGAGGCGGGCGCCGCGGCCGGTGATCGCGCGGCCGCCGACGCCGACGCCGACGCATGGGGCTGCCCGAGCTGCGGATACGTGTACGTGGTCGCCGACGGAGCGCCCCGGGAGGGCTTCGACGCCGGCACCGCGTGGAGTCAGATCCCCCACGACTGGGGCTGCCCGGACTGCGGCGTGCGCGAGAAGCGCGACTTCGAGCCACTCGTCACCGAGCGCGACAGGGAGCGGGTCG
>DATFLZ010000016.1:0-11526 GCA_035267205.1 Solirubrobacterales bacterium
AACGGACGCATGCCGACCGCCTCGGCCAGGTCTCGGGCGAGCGCGAGCGCCGCCGGGGAGGCGCCGGAGATCGCCGCCGGCGCGCCGGCGAGCGAGCTCCCCGGGTCCGGGACGGTCTGCAGCGGGTGGAGGGAGAAGGGCTCGGCGCCGCTCTCGGCGAGCGGGGCGAGCGGCTCCAAGCTGCAAGCACCGCTCGTATGGCCCGCGAAGGCGAGCGACGGTGCGCGGCCGGCGATGGCGAGCGCGGCCGCTTCGATCTCCGTGTCCGGAACGCAGATCAGCGCCACGCGGGCGCCGGCGAGCGCATCGGGGTCGGCTTCCCGGCCGATCTGAGTGACCGCGAGCCCGGCTCCGGCCGCGGACTTGGACAGCGCTCCGCCCACGCGACCCCGCCCGATCACGACGATCGGCTCTCGCGCCGCATCGGGTGCGACTGCTGGGGATGTGTCCCGTTCCAGTTCTCTCATCGGGAGATACCGGTCGGCTGCGGGTTGCTCAGTTTCGGGGGCATCCACGGTCCGCGCCTCCGGTGCCGGTTGGGGCACTTTGACGGTCGCGGCCGACACGGGAAGTATAGGAGGCATCCAGACCCGGGAGCGGAGCGTGGGCTCGGGCCGTCGACCCGACTACGATCACCGCGTGCCGATCTACGAGTTCGAGTGCAGCGACTGCGGGGCCCGGTTCGAGAGCCTCGTCGACGCGGGCACCGAGCGGACCGGCTGCGCGGAGTGCGGGGCGGAGGGCGCCGAGCGCCGCTTCTCGTCCTTCGCGGTCACCACTCGCCAGCTGACGCCCAGCCAGCGTCGACGCATGGAGGACAAGCGCGGCACCGATCGCGGCGGCGCCCGAAAGCGCTGGGGGGAGAGCATGAAGCGGGCGCGGGGCGGGGGCGAGCGCCCCAAGCGCGGAGGCGGAGGGGGCACTTGAGCGCGCACGCCGAGTCCGCCGAGGCCAGGCGGGAGCGCCTGGTCGAGGTCTACCGGGAGGCCTCCGGGTGCATCCGATGCCCGCTCTCTGAGACGCGGACCAAGGTCGTCTTCGGCGCCGGGGACGCCGACGCCGACCTGATGTTCGTCGGCGAGGCGCCGGGCGCCGAGGAGGATCGGCGGGGCCTGCCGTTCGTCGGCCGCGCCGGGGGCCTGCTCGACCAGCTCCTCGAAGACATCGGGCTGAGCCGGGATCGGGTGTTCGTCGCGAACGTTTTGAAATGCCGCCCCCCCGGGAACCGGGATCCCCAGCCGGCCGAGATCGAGACCTGCCGGCCCTACCTGTTCCGGCAGGTCGACCTGATCGAGCCGAAGGTCGTGGCGACGCTCGGGAACTTCGCGACCAAGCTGCTGACCGGCAACCCGACCGGGATCACGCGGGTGCGGGGCACGCCACAGGTGCATGAGCTCGGAGGCCGCACCGTCTTCATCTTCCCGCTGCTGCATCCGGCGGCGGCGCTGCGGACCCCGAAGATGAAGGAGCTGCTCGTGGAGGACTTCGGGCGGCTGCGCGAGCTGCTCGGGCAGCCGGCGCCCGAGCCGGCGCGGGCCGAGCCTGAGCCGGAGGCTGCGGACGGGGAGGGGGCCGCGCCCGAGGCAGCGCCCGAGGCAGGGACCGACCAGCTCGACATCTTCGGCCGATGACCGCGGAACGCGTGGAGACCGCTTCCGCGGATGAGACGGAGGCGTGCGCGGGGGCTCTGGCGGCCCGGCTGCGGCCCGGCGATGTCGTGCTCCTGGAGGGCGAGGTCGGCGCGGGAAAGACGACGTTCGTCCGCGGCGCCGGGCGTCGCCTCGGGGTCGCGGGCCCGGTGACCTCGCCGACCTTCACGATCGGGCAGATCTACGACGCCGAGGTGGGCTCGCCGGCCGTCTCGCACCTCGACCTGTATCGGCTCGGCTCGCTCGCCGACGAGGACCCTGGTCTGCTCGACGAGTACCTCGGCCGCGAGCTGGTCACGTTCGTCGAGTGGCCCCCGGGGGGTCCCGGCGAGATCGAGGCCGAGCTCGGAGAGGTCGCGGCGCGGGTGAGCATCGAGCATCTCGGCGGCGACCGGCGGCGGATCACGATCGAGCGATGATCACACTTGGGATCGACACCGCGACCCCCGACACGGCGGTCGCCGTCTGCGAGGGGGGCGAGGCGCTCGGGGAGCGCCGGATCGGCCCCGGCCCGGACGGCCGGCCACGGCACGGACCTGAGCTGATCGGCTTGGTCGAGGAGCTCGTGGAGGGGCTCGGGGACTGGGACCGCGTCGGCCTGGTCGCGGTCGGCGTTGGGCCGGGGTCGTTCACCGGCATTCGGATCGGGGTTGCGACGGCGAGGGCCGTGGCGCAGGCGCGCGGCCTGCCGATCGCGTCGGTGCCCTCGACGGGGGCCCTCGCCGCCGGGATCGGACAGGGTGAGGCGCGGACGCGGGTCGCCGTGATCGATGCGCGCCGGTCGGAGATCTTCGCCGCCGCCCTCGCCCCGGGCGAGCAGGCGGCCGGAGCCCCGGTCGTGGCCGCGCCGGACCGGTTGGTCGAAGTCTGCCCGGGCGCAGCGGGAGGTCTTGCGGCAGGGGACGGGGCGATACGATTTCGTGGCGTGCTGGAGGGTCTCGGGATCGAGGTTCCGGCGGACGGCGACCCCGCCCACAGGCTCTCCGCCCGCCACGTCTGCATCCTCGGCGCACGCGCCGATTCCGGCCCACCGGAAGACGTGCGACCCATGTACCTGAGACGACCCGACGCCGAGCGATGGCGCGAGCGAGATGGCAGCGACTGAGAAGCCGATCCTGATCGAGGACGGGGCCCCGGCTCCGACCGGCACCGTGAGCGTTCGCAGGCTCAGTTACGCGGACCTACCAGCGGTCCTCGCGATCGAGCGCCGCTCGTTCCGGGCGCCGTGGTCGCTCGCGATGTTCGTGCTCGAGCTCTCCAAGCCGACCGGCGTCTGCCTTGCGGCTGAGGCCGAGCAGGGCCTCGTCGGATATCTGATCTGCTCGCGGTACGCCGATGTCTGGCACCTGATGAACGTTGCGGTCGATGCGCCGCAGCGCCGCGGCGGCGTCGCCTCCGCCATGGTCGACGAGATGCTCGAGCACGCCGGCCGCGAGGAGCGGTACACGCTGGAGGTGCGGATCTCGAACCGCGGGGCGATCCGGATGTACGAGCGCCTCGGCTTCCGGCCCGCCGGGCGGCGGCTGCGCTACTACCACGACAACAACGAGGACGCCTTGATCATGTGGCTCGGCGAGCCCGACGCGTGATCCTGGCGATCGAGACGTCCTGCGACGACACCTGCGCAGCCGTCATCGACGGACCGCGGGTGCTGAGCAACGTGATCTCTTCGCAGGCGGCGAGCCACGCCCGCTTCGGCGGCGTCGTGCCCGAGGTCGCCTCGCGCAAGCACGTCGAGCTGATCAACCCGGTGATCGCCGCCGCCCTCGACGACGCGGACATCACGCTCGAGCGGCCGGATGCGATCGCGGTGACGGTCAGACCGGGGCTGATCGGGGCCCTTCTGATCGGCGTCAGCACGGCGAAGGCGCTCGCCGCCACGACCCGTAAGCCCCTGATCGCCGTCGACCACCTGCTCGGCCACGTCGCCGCCGCGTACCTGGAGCCGGATCCGATCGACCCGCCGTTCCTGGCGCTGATCGCGAGCGGCGGGCACACGCTGCTGGCGGGCGTCCGGCGGCACGACTCCTACGAGGTGCTCGGCCAGACGCTCGACGACGCCGCCGGTGAGGCGCTGGACAAGGCCGCCCGCCTCCTCGGCCTCGGCTATCCCGGCGGGCCCGAGATTCAGCGGGAGGCCGCCGACGGCGACGCTGGGGCCTTCGAGATGCCGGTCGCGATGAGCTCCGAGCCAGGCCTCGATTTCAGCTTCAGCGGATTGAAGACGGCCCTCGCCTACCGCGTTCGCGACCTCGGGCCGGAGGTGACCGCCCAGCGACGAGCCGATCTGGCCGCGAGTTTCCAGGCAGCCGTCGTCGGGCAGCTCATCGCCAAGCTCGAGCGCGCCCTCGACGCGGCGGAGGCCGATGGCTCTCGATGGCCCGCGGTCGTGCTCGGGGGCGGGGTTGCCGCCAACGCCCTGCTGCGCGAGCGCACCGCGGAGCTCTGCGCGAGGCGCGGACTCGGCCTCAAGCTCGTCTCGCTCGAGCTCTGCACGGACAACGCGGCGATGATCGGCGCGGCCGCCGTCCACCTGCCGGCCGAGGAGTTCCCCGCCTATCTCGGCCTCGACCCGGCGGCGCGGTGAGCGGCTTGGCGGCCCAGGTGATCCTCTACACGCGGGAGGGGTGTCACCTCTGCGATGAGGCCCGCGAGGGGCTGTTCGAGATGCTCGCCGCGGGTGCCGGGTTCGAGCTTCACGAGGTCGACATCGAGAGCGACGACAGCCTGCACCGAAGGCTGCTCGAGCGGATCCCGGTCGTCGAGGTCAACGGCGCCCTCGTCTGCGAGCTGATCTTCGATCCCGACGCAGTGGCGGCCCGGCTCGCTACCTTTGAGGCATGAGCGACCGTCCCGGTGCAGCCAGCCCTCCAGCCGGGGCGGAGTCCGACGCGACGCCCGGGATCGGCCCGGTCGGCGCTGACGGGCCGTCCGCGCGGCTGTCCCTCGGTGTGGCCGCGCGGCTCTCGCGCTACCTCCAGGTGCTGATCCAGGCGCGCAAGATGGGCAAGGAGACGATCTCCTCCCAGGAGCTTGCCTCCTGGACCCACATCAACTCCACCCAGATCCGCCGCGATCTGTCGGGCTTCGGAAAGTTCGGCAAGCGCGGCGTCGGCTACCGGGTTGACTCGCTGGTCGCCGAGATTCGCAAGATCCTGCGGACCTCGGGTCAGCACAACATCGCCCTGTTCGGCGCCGGCAACCTCGGCCAGGCGATCGCCTCCTCCGACATCTTCGCCGACCACGGATTCCGGATCGTCTCGATCTTCGACTCGGCGCCGAAGCTCGTGGGCAAGGAGTTCGGTGGCGTCGAGGTCCGACCGATCGACGAGCTGGACAAGGTCGTCGCCAAGGAGGAGATCGTCGTCGGGGTGCTCGCGGTCCCCGCGGAGGCGGCCCAGGACGTCGCCGACCGCCTCGTCGAGGCCGGTGTCAACGTGATCTTCAACTACTCCGAGCAGCTGCTCGACATGCCACCCGAGGTCACGGTCCACACGTCCAGCCCCGCCGTGGACCTGCTCTACGCGCTCTACTTCTACTTGACCTGATCTGAGCCTTCCGAGCCTCCGCGCCGCATGACTCCGGCCCCCGACCCCAGCCTCGATCTCGAGGCCGCACGCCAGACCTTCGAGGAGTCGCGTGACTTCACCGTCGCGATCGAGGAGGAGTTCGCCCTGCTCGACCCCGAGACGCTCGAGCTGGCCCACCGATTCGGTGAGCTCTATGCCGAATGCGAGCGCGACGAGGTGCTGGCGGAGTCGGCGGCAGGGGAGCTGATCGACACCGAGATCGAGATCCGCTCGGGCAAGGCCGAGACCTTCGCCGACGCGGTGGAACAGCAGTCGGACCGCCGCCGCCGCCTGTTCGCTCTCGCCGACCGACTTGGGGTGAGCCTGGTCGCGATGGGGACCCATCCATGGGCCGACTATCTCGACCAGGAGATCATCGATACCCCGCACTATCAGCGGCTCCGCCATGACCTCGGCTACGTCGCGCAGCGCAACCAGACCTGGAGCCTCCATGTGCACGTTGGCGTCCGCGGTGCCGATCGGGCGATCGCGGTGTGCGATCACCTGCGCGGCGTCCTGCCGACGCTGCTCGCGGCGTCCGCGAACTCGCCGTTTCTCGATCGGCGCGACACCGGCCTGCACTCGGTGCGGACGCAGATCTTCACCCGCACCTTCCCCCGGTGCGGAATCCACGATCCGTTCGGCGACTGGGCGGGATACGCGGACTTCATCGACCTGCTCTCGGCTACGGGCTCGATCGTCGAGTCGACCCAGCTCTGGTGGAGCGTCCGTCCGCATCACCGCTTCGGGACGGTCGAGGTGCGGATCTGCGACGCCCAGGCCCGCGGCGAGGAGTCGTTCCGGCTTGCCGGCCTGATGATCGCCTGCGTGGCCCAGGCGGCGCTCGACTATGACGAGGGGGCGCTCGGCCCGCTGCTGCGCGCGCGGGAGGTCGAGGAGAACCTCTGGCGGGCGATTCGTTACGGGCTCGACGGGCGCATGATCGACTTCGCGGACCGCCGCGAGGTGGAGACACGGGCTGCCGTCGACGCGCTCTGGGCGTGGACCGAGCCGGCGCGGCGCGAGCTGGGGATCGACGATCCGGTGCAGGGGCCGAACGGAGCCCAGCGGGCGCGAGCGGCCTTCGCCGAGGGGGGGTCGATCGAGGAGATCTACCGCGAGACCGTCGCCGACACCACTCGGACCTACGTGCCCGAGCCGGTCGCCGGCTGACGCCGTGTAGGGTGCCACCGATGAGCGAAGAGCCCACACAGCCCCAGCAGCCGCCTGAGCCCGGAGAGCCGATGACTCCCGAGCAGGAAGAGATGATGCGCCAGATGGAAGAGGAGATGCGCAAGGTGCGCGTCCAGGACGTCGTCACCCAGAGCGTCGTCAGCATCCTCAACCTCGCGGCGCGACGAATCGCCAAGGAGGATGAGCGCGACCTCGAGCAGGCGCGCGTTGGCATCGATGCGGTCAACGCGCTCGTCGGCCTGCTGGAGCCGGAGCCCCAGCAGGAGGTCCGCAACGCGCTCAGCCAGCTTCAGGTCATGTACGCGCAGGAGGCGGGAGGCGACGCCCCCGGCCCCGACGCCCCCGCTGCGGGCGGGGATTCGGCCGGCGCGCCCGGTGGCGGCGAGGAGCCCGGTTCCTCCTCGCGGCTGTGGACGCCCGGGAGCTAGCCTCGGGGAGGGATCGGCCCTCGTGAGCGCTCCGGAGGCGGCTCGTCATGCGGTTGCACCGCATTCCGCCACCGGTTCTGTCTAGACTCCGGACCGCTTTCGGCCGCCCCTTGGTGCGAACTTCGCGGGGCGGCCTCATTTTGCACTTGCACACCACCCACTACGGAGGGAAGAGAACTTGACTGAGTTCCTGACCGATTACGGCGTTGTCGTCGCGCTTGTCTGCGCGGCCGCCGGTGTCCTCTACGGGATCCTCGTCACGCAGCGTCTGCTGGCGAAGTCCCCGGGGAACGATCGAATGCAGGAGATTTCCGGGGCCGTCCAAGAGGGCGCCAAGGCTTATCTCAACCGTCAGTACACGATCATCGCCATCGTCGCGATTCCGCTTGTGATCGCGATCACGCTGATCCAGAACATCGAGACCGGCATCGGCTTCGTGATCGGCGGCGTCCTCTCGGGCGCGGCCGGCTTCATCGGGATGAACGTCTCGGTGCGGGCCAACTCGCGAGTTGCCGAGGCCTCCCGCGGCGGTGTCAGCCCCGGCCTCGACGTTGCCTTCAAGGGCGGCTCGGTCACCGGTCTGTTGGTCGTCGGCCTGGCGCTGCTCGGCGTCGCCGGCTACTACGGGATCCTGCTGCTCACCGACCAGAGCGACAAGGAGGCGATCGACGCGCTCATCGGCCTTGGCTTCGGTGGCTCGCTGATCAGCGTTTTCGCGCGACTCGGGGGCGGCATCTTCACCAAGGCCGCCGACGTCGGCGCTGACCTCGTCGGCAAGGTCGAGGCGGGCATCCCCGAGGACGATCCCCGCAACCCGGCCGTGATCGCGGACAACGTCGGCGACAACGTCGGCGACTGCGCAGGCATGGCCGCCGATCTGTTCGAGACCTACGCGGTTACCGCCGTCGCGGTCATGCTGCTCGGCGTGCTGACCTTCGACCTCGCGGTCGCCCGCGAGGTCGCCCTTTACCCGCTCGTGATCGGTGGCGCGGCGATCCTCGCCTCGATCGTCGGCGCGCTGATGGTGCGGACCAGCACCGACAACGTCGAGGGCGCCCTCTACAAGGGCCTGATCTACAGCGGCGTGATCAGCGCCGCGGCGTTCTACCCGATCACCGAATGGCTGATGTCGGATCCGCTCAGCGTCGGCGTGCTCGACCCGGGCAGCGCCCTCGCCGATGCGTCGGTGACCGGCCTGTGGATCTGTGCACTGATCGGCATCGTCGTCACGGCGGGGCTGTTTGTGATCACGGACTTCTATACGTCGACCAGGTTCCGTCCGGTGAAGGCGATTGCCGAGGCCTCGCAGACCGGGCATGCGACCAACATCATCCAGGGTCTCGCCCAGGGCTTCCAGGCCACGGCGCTGCCGGCGCTGCTGATCGCCTTTGCGATTCTCGGAGCGAACGAGATCGCCGGCATCTACGGCATCGCGATCGCGGTCATGGGCCAGCTCTCGCTGACCGGCCTGATCGTTGCTCTCGATGCGTTCGGCCCGATCACCGACAACGCCGGCGGCATCGCCGAGATGGCGGATATGCCCGAGGACGTCCGCAACGTGACCGATCCGCTCGACGCGGTCGGCAACACGACCAAGGCGGTCACCAAGGGCTACGCAATCGGCTCCGCGGTGCTCGCTGCGCTGGTGTTGTTCAAGGCGTTCCAACTCGAACTGGTCGAGGAGGCGGCCGCCGACGGCGAGGTCTTCGACCTGCTCGGCTACTTCGACCTCGGCGACCCGGCCGTACTGATCGGCTTGCTGATCGGCGGAATGATGGTCTACCTGTTCGCCGCGCTCTCGATCGAGGCTGTCGGCCGTGCCGGTGGCCAGGTCGTCGAGCAGGTCCGCAAGCAGTTCCGAGAGCGGCCCGGGATCATGGCGGGCACCGAGAAGCCCGACTACGGCGACACGGTGGCGATCGTCACCGCCTCCGCGCAGAAGGAGATGATCCTTCCGTCGCTGATCCCGATCATCGTGCCGCTCGTCGTCGGCCTGATCAGCGCGCAGGCGCTCGGTGGGCTGCTGATCGGCGTGATCGTCGTCGGCTTCTTCGCCGCGGTCTCGATGACCGCCGGCGGCGGCGCCTGGGACAACGCCAAGAAGCTGATCGAGGACGGCGCCTACGGCGGCAAGGGCACCGAAGCCCACGCGGCCTCGGTGACCGGTGACACGGTCGGTGATCCCTACAAGGACACCGCCGGTCCCGCGATCAACCCGATGATCAAGGTCGCGAACATCATCGCTCTGCTGATGCTCCCGGTCATCGCGATCTAGCGGACGCGTTCACAGATCCATGGGAGAGGGGCGGCCGCGAGGCCGCCCCTCTCTGTTGCAGCTGCGAGAGATACCCCCGGTAGACGGAGGGCCGCTCGGCCGAATACGATCGGGCGGTGTTCGTACTGATCGTCGGAATCGGCCGGGTGGGATCCTCGCTCGCGCTCAGGATGCTCGAAGAGGGCCACGACGTCTCCTGCATCGATGAGGACTCCGACGCGCTCGCGCGGCTCGAGGCGGGCCTCGGCGGCGGTTGGGTCGAGTCCGGCGGCAGCTTCACCGTCGGCCAGGCGCTCGAGCTCGACGCGCTGCTGGCGGCCGGCATCGAGCGCGCCCAGGTCTTCGTGGCGTCCACTAACGGCGACAACACCAACATCGTGATCGCGCAGATCGCCAAGCAGCAGTTCGAGGTACCCACGGTGATCGCCCGGGTTCTCGATCCGCTGCGGGCGGAGTGGTACGAGCAGCAGGGCATGCGGACGATCAGCCCGACTCAGGTTGCGATCGACCTGCTCGAGCGCGAGGTGCTGGCGGCCGCCGACGAGCGCCCGGGGGGTGGGGAGGAGTGAGCGGCGCGGGGCTTCCGGGAAACCTCAACATCCTCGTGATCGGCGCCGGCAAGGTTGGCTGGAACCTGACCCGGGAGCTGATCGAGAAGGGCCATCGGGTGAAGCTGATCGAGCAGGACCGGGAGCGCTTCATGGTGGTCGAGCAGGAGCTCGAGCACCGGGTCCTGAACGGCGATGCATCGGAGCTCTGGGTACTCGAGCGGGCGGGGATCGCCGAGGCGGAGATGGTGATCGCCGTCACCGGCGATGACGAGGACAACCTGCTGATCTGCCAGGTCGCGCGCGACAAGTACGACGTTGATCGTGTGATCGCGCGGTGCAACAACCCGCGCAACCGGCAGCACTTCGAGCTCCTCGGAATCAAGCCGTACATCTCGGCGACCGACCTGATCCTCCGACTGATCGAGCACGAGGTTCCGCGCTACGGGCTGATTCATCTGCTCGATCTGCCGGAGGAGCGCCTCGAGATCATCGAGATGGCGCTGGGGCCCGACTCGGCCGTCGTCGGAAAGCGGGTCGCCGAGCTCAGCCTGCCGAAGGGCAGCCTGCTGATCTCGGTGCTCCGCGACGGACGGGGGTTCGTGCCGACCGCCGATACCGAGCTCCGCGCCGGGGACGAGGTGCTCGCCGTGCTGGATCCCCAGCTCGAGGCGGAGCTCACCGAGTATCTGAGTGGTGTGCCCGGGGGTGAGTCCAGCCCGGACGCGGGTGCGCCAGGCCCGGCGCCGGACGCCTAGTGCTGGTCCGAGGCAGCCGACGCCGTGATGGTCCGGTCGCGGCCTGACCGCTTCGCCTCGTAGAGAGCCGCATCCGCCCTTCCCACGACCTCGGCCCCGGTCTCTGTCCCGTCCCATTCGGCGAGCCCACACGAGGCGGTCGCCCCGTCCGGCGTGAGGTCGCGGAGACGCTCCAGCAGCTGCTCGGCGTTCGCCAACGAGCAGTTCGGGAGCAGGATCCCGAACTCCTCGCCCCCATAGCGGGCGATCACGTCGATGAGGCGCAGCGCAGACTTCCAGGCCGCGGAGGCCTCGCGGAGGAACCTGTCGCCGGCCTGGTGTCCGTGCTCGTCGTTGTAGGCCTTGAAGTTGTCCAGGTCGATCATCGCCACACACAGCGGCTCCCCCGCTCGGGCGGAGCGGCTGCGTTCGCGCGCCAGCTCCTCCTCCCAGGCCCGCCGGTTGTGGAGGCCCGTGAGCTCGTCAGTGCGGGCCATCGCGTCGAGCCGGACGAGCAGGGCCGCGCGGTCGATCGCGACGGCTGCATCGGCGGCGACGGCCTCGAGCGCCTCGAGCTTTGCCGCCGATGGCGGTTCCGGGCGCTCCTCCCAGCCGATCGCGAGCACGCCAACCGCTTGCCGGTCCTGTAGCACCGGTTGCCACAGCGCGCTGCGGGCCGTCACCCCGAGCACTGAGCCGAGGCCCTCCACCACGAGGCGCTCGCCGTCGGGGTCGAAAACGCGGCTCCGGCGGATGAACGCCTCGGCCTCTCCAGAGCCGTCACGGAACTCGAGGGCCTCGGCCGCGTCCCGACCGCCGATCCGGGCGGTGACCTTCAGCCCGCGTCCGTCTCCGGCCGGCTCGAGCAGCGCCGCAAGTGGCGCCCCGGTGACATCGAGAGCGACCTCGCAGACCAGCTCGCGTGCGCGCTCACTCTCGGTCGTCCGCGCCAGGCGCCGGGTCGCCTCCGAGATCACAGCGAGGTCGGAAGTGCGCTGCTCGAGCTCCCGCTGATGGGCGCGGCGCTGCCGATCGACGACGCCCAGGCGCCGGCTGAGCAGGAGGGCGACGGTGATGAATCCGGTGGTCAGGACCAGATTGAGCAGCCAGAAGCCAACGCCCGGGT
>DATFLZ010000017.1:0-11778 GCA_035267205.1 Solirubrobacterales bacterium
CGAGGCCCTCGATGACGGGAACGACGCGGTCTCGCTCCTCCTCGGCCCCGACGCCCTCGGCCCCCGGGCGCGTCGACTCACCGCCGACGTCGAGCAGATCGGCTCCTTCCGCAGCCAACCGCTCCCCGTGCGCGATGGCGGCGCCGGGATCGAGGAACTCCCCCCCGTCGGAGAAGGAGTCGGGGGTGACGTTGACGATCCCCATGATCTGCGTCAGGGCACTGCTCACGGACCCCATTCAACCAGCGCCCGAGCACGAGCAATAGGCTCGGGCGGATGCCCGCGGACGGCCAGACCCTGGGACCGGAGCAGCTTCCGGTCGCGAGTTCTGCGGAGCTGACTTCGACCGCTGCCGGGCATCGGGTCACCTGGCGCCTTGAGATGCCGTACTTCGGGGCGCTCTGGAGACCCCTGATCGCGCGGAGAGCACGCCGGATCGAGCGAGCCGCCGATCGGGGTGAGCCGCTCCCCCGAGATCGGCCCTGGTGGGCGCCCCCGGAGCACCTCGGTCCGGAACAGCAGGCGACGATCGCGATCGCCGCCCTCCTGACCGCGATCTACAGCTTCGGCGGCGGCACGCTGGGGCTGCTCTCCACGACGCTGCCCGCAGCCGCCGACATCTATGGAGCCGATGACTCCACCCTCGCCGTCGGGCTCGCGGTGGTCCGCGGCGGCGTCGTCGTCGCCCTGCTCGTGGGGACGCTCGCGGACCGGCTCGGGCGGCGCCGCGTGATCGTCTCGGCCGCGATCGCCCACTGCGTGCTGGTTGCCGCGATCGGCCTCGCCCCGGGGTTCGGGCTCTATGTCGGCGGACACCTGTTGCTGCGCACCATCGACACTGCGCTCGCGATCGCGCTGGCGGTAATCGTGATCGAGCGCGTGCCCGCTCGCTCGCGGGCGACATCGCTCGCCCTGCTGGCCGTCGCCTCCGGGATCGGGATCGGCCTCGCGACGCTCGCCCTCCCGCTGGCGGAATCCGGGCGGGCCGGGTTCGCCCTCGCTTACGGGGCCCAGCTGCTCGCGATTCCGCTGGTCCTCAGCGCGGCGAGGACGCTGGAGGAGTCGCCGCGCTTCATCCGCCACCAATCCGAGCCTCACGCCTACCGCGAGCTGCTCGCCGCCCCTTACCGCCGGCGACTGCTGATGCTCGGGATCGCGACGCTGCTCGCCGCGGCATTCGTCGCCCCGGCGCTCGAGTTCCTGACCCAGTATCTGACCGACGGGCGGGGACTCTCGGCAGGGGCCGCCGTCCTGCTGCTGGGCCTAATGGGCCTGGCCGCGGGTCCGGGGCTGATCGGGGGCGGCATCCTCGCCGACTCGCACGGTCGGCGGACCGTCGCGATCCCGGCGTTCATCGCCTCGCTGGCCGCTTTCGTGGCCTTCTATCTCGGCTCCGGCATCCTGCCCTGGATCGCCGGCCCGATCGCGGCGGCGATCGGCGCCGCGGGAGGCGCCGCAGCGGGACCCTACGGCGGCGAGCTCTTCCCGACCCGGATCCGCTCAGCCGCCCAGACCCTGATCCTGGTGCTGACGATCGTGGGCTCCGTGCTCGGCCTCGGGGCGATCGCGCTCCTCCGCGATTCGCTGACGCTCGGCGAGGCGATCGCCGCCAACGGTCTCGGGGCGGTGGTGGCGATCATCATCTTCATCGCCTACTTCCCCGAGACCGCCGGCCGCGACCTCGACGAGACGAGCATCGACTCGCCGGCCGCTCGGCCCTGAGCGAGATATCGAGCGATCTTCAGGCCCGGTGCCGGGTCAGTCGCGCTGGGGCCGCTCGTCCGCGCGCATCTCGGCGGCGAATCCGGGCCGGGCGCTGGGGCTCGGGCGCGGGCCCTCGCGGCCGGTGCCCTTCTCGGCCTCGGCCTCTTCCTCGGAGTCTTCGGAGACCTCATCGCCACCCTCGTCCTCAGCGCCGAAGACCTCCTCCTCGCTGGCCCCTTCGAGCAGCGCCACGAACTGCGTCGCGTCGATCGTCTCCCGGTCGAGGAGGATCTTGGAGGTCGCTTCGAGGCCCTTGCGGTTGTCGCTGAGCAGGTCCTTGGCGGTCTGGTGGGCCTCCTCGACGACGCGGCGGATCTCGTCGTCGATCTCGCGCGCGATCTCGTCCGAGTAGTCGGGCTCGGAGCCCATGTCGCGTCCGAGGAAGGGCTGGGTCGAGTCATGGCCGAAGACGCGGGGCCCGAGCTTCTCGGACATGCCGTAGCGCATGACCATCTGCTTGGCCGTCTGGGTGACCTTCTCGATGTCGTTCGAGGCGCCGGTCGTGATCTCGCCGAAGACGATCTCCTCGGCGGCCCGGCCGCCAAGCGTCATCGCCATCGTGTCCGCGAGCTCCGCGCGGGTGGTGAGGAACTTGTCCTCCGTCGGGAGGCTGATCGTGTAGCCGAGGGCCTGGCCGCGGCTGATGATCGAGACCTTGTGGACGGGGTCGCAGTTGGGCAGCAGGTGGCCGACGATCGCATGACCCATCTCGTGATAGGCCGTGATCAGGCGCTCCTTCTCGCTCATCACGCGGGTCTTCTTCTCGGGGCCGGCGATCACGCGCATGATCCCCTCCTCGAGCTCCTCCATCGTGATCTCACGGTTGCCCTTGCGGGCGGTCAGCAGCGCCGACTCGTTGATCAGGTTGGCCAGGTCGGCGCCCGTGAAGCCCGGGGTCTGGCCGGCGAGCACGTCGAGCTCCAGCTCGGCGGCCAGCGGCTTGCCGCGGGTGTGGACCTCGAGGATCTTCTTGCGGCCCTTGCGGTCGGGCCGGTCGACGACGACCTGGCGGTCGAAGCGGCCGGGCCGGAGCAGCGCCGGGTCGAGGATGTCGGGCCGGTTGGTGGCCGCGATCAGGATGATGTTGTCCTTCATCTCGAAGCCGTCCATCTCGACCAGGAGCTGGTTCAGCGTCTGCTCGCGCTCGTCGTGACCGCCGCCCATGCCGGCGCCGCGATGGCGGCCGACGGCGTCGATCTCGTCCATGAAGATGATGCAGGGCGAGTTCTGCTTGGCCTGCTCGAACAGATCGCGGACGCGGCTCGCGCCGACGCCGACGAACATCTCGACGAAGTCAGAGCCGGAGATCGAGAAGAAGGGCACGCCCGCCTCGCCGGCCACCGCTCGCGCGAGCAGCGTCTTGCCGGTGCCGGGGGGGCCGTAGAGAAGAACGCCCTTGGGGATCCGCGCGCCCAGCGACTGGAACTTCTTCGGGTTCTCGAGGAACTCCTTGATCTCGTGCAGCTCCTGCACGGCCTCGTCCGCGCCCGCGACGTCCCGGAAGGTGATCTTGGGGGCGTCCACGGACATCCGCTTGGCCTTCGACTTGCCGAAGTTCATGACCCGGGAGCCGCCGCCCTGCATCTGGTTCATCAGGAAGATCCAGAACGCGAGGATCAGCACGAACGGGAGCACCCAGGTGAGCAGGCCGAGGATCGCCGAGCCACCGCTCCCGTCCACCTTGGTCTCGACGTTCTGCTGCTCGAGCGTGTTGACGAGGTCCTGCTCGGTGTTGTTCGGGTACCCGGTCGTGTACTCCGTCTCGTCCTTGTTCTTGACCTCGATCTTGTTGTCGCCGGTCTTGATCGTCACGGTCTCGATCTCGGAGGCCATCTGATCGTCGTTGATCGCCTCGATGAACTCCGTGTAGGTCGGCTCCTCCTCCTGGGTCGCAGGGGAGATGATCCGCTGCGCGAAGAACGCGAGCACGATCACGATCAGGATCGGCACGAGGGCGCCGCTGCGAGAGACGCGACGCATCAGTAGGCCTTTTTGGAAAGCTTGAAAATCCGCATGGTCAAGGGGAATCTGTCGATTCACCCGCTGTTCAGCGTACCAGGGTGTCTCAGCGCCGGATAAACGTCCCCGCCCGCTGGGAAGGTCTACTCGGCGAGCACCGCCACATAGTCGAGGTTGCGGTATCGCTGGGCGTGATCGAGTCCGTACCCGATCACGAACCGGTCGGGGATCTCGAAGCCGACGTAGCGGATCGGAAGCTCCACGCGACGCCGCTCCGGCTTGGTCAGCAGCGCGCAGACCTCGATCGATCGGGGGTCCCGCGCCTTGAGGTTCTTGAACAGGTAGTGCAGCGTCAGGCCCGAGTCGATGATGTCCTCCACGATCAGCACGTCGCGGTCGCCGATCGCGGTGTCGAGGTCCTTGAGGATGCGGACGACACCGCTGGAGTCGGTCGCCGACCCGTAGCTCGAGACGGCCATGAAGTCGACCTCGCACGGGGCGGAGAGCTCGCGCATGAGGTCGGCCATGAACATCACGGCGCCCTTGAGCACCCCAACGAGCACCAGGTCGCGGCCCTCGTAGTCGCGGTCGATCTCGGCGGCCAGCGCCTTGACCCGTGCCCTCAGCTCCTCCGCTGAGACGAGCACCTCACCGATCGCGTCCTCGCTGTCTCCGCCGTCGGACCCACCCATCGACGGGCAGTCTAGATATAGAGGGCTCAGCTTCGCTGCTCGTCCATCGCGGTGGCCGTGATCACCGCGGACCGGGCGGATTCCGGCTCGAGCCGGAACTCCTCGGAGACGGCGACGCCGGCGACCCAGGCGATCTCCTCGTCGGCGACGAGCACCGGCAGCTGCTGCCGCAGTGAGCGCGGCACGCCGCTGTCGGTGAAGAGGTCCTGAAGCGACTTGCTCCCCCCGAGCCCGAGCGGGCGGATCCGGTCGCCCTCACGCCAGCAGCGGATCTCGACCTCCCCGCCGAGCCGATCCGCGTCGAGGGTCGCGAGCTCGGGACCCCGCGCGCCACCAGCGGGCTCGGCCAGCTCGGCGCGGATCTCCCAGTCGCCGTAGCGGGCCCGGCCGGGGATCGTCAGCCGCACCGGCTCCGGGGGCTGCGAAGCGCGCTCGGTTGCGAACCTCACGGTTCCGGCCTCCGCGATCGCGCAGAGGCCTCGCCCGAGCTCGACCACGCCGCCCTCCGGATCGGCGGCGAGACGGAGGATCCGGGCGGCGCGGGCCCGGTCGATCCGCACCGGGCGACCACCGGATTCGCGCTCGGCGAGCTGGGTGAGCACCGCCCGCCGGAGAGCCGGATGCATCGTGGTGAGCTCCTCGTGCCGCAGCGGCGCACCGCCCTCACTGCCGGCGGCGCGGATCGCGTCGCCCGCGAGCTCATCGATCAGCGCGGCGTCCTCGAGCAGCTCGCCCTGGGTCTCGGCGACGTTGCGCTCCAGCTCGGGCCCGATCTCCGCGAGCCGCGGGAGAACCTCGGCCCGGATCACGTTGCGCGCGAACAGCGGGCGGTCGTTGCTCGAATCGTCGGCGAAGGGCAGCCGGGCCTCGGCGGCGGCCGCCCGGGTCTGCGTGCGGGCCAGGTCGAGGAGCGGGCGCAGCACGACGCCGTTCCGGGCGCGCAGGGCGCCGAGCGCCCGCGTGCCGGGCGAGACGGCGAGGCGGTAGAGCAGCGTTTCCGCGAGATCGGTGCGGGTGTGCCCGGTGGCGATCCAGGCCGCGCCGAGCTTCGCGCGGAGACGCTCGGCCACCTCGTAGCGGACGGCGCGGGCACGAGCCTGGAGGTTTCCCTCCTCGAGCTCCGGGCGCTCGATGTGCAGGTCGATGCGGAGCTGCGCGCACAGCGCCCGCGCGGCCTCCTCGCCGCGATCGGAGTCCTCACGCAGCCCGTAGTTGAGGTGCACGGCGGACACCGACTGCGGCCCACAGATCTCGACGGCGGCCGCTGCCAGGCAGGCCGAGTCGGCCCCCCCGGAGAGCAGCACGACGCCGTCGCTGCCGACCCTGAGCAACGCGGTTCTCTCGACCGTTTCGACGAGCTGGGAGAGCGCCTTCGATTCCCTCATCGATGGGCGATCATAGGTGGCGCCGCGGGCGGCAACGCGAACCGGCGCGCTCAGGCTGAGCGCCGAGCGAGATAGAGCTCGATCGGCTCGGAAAAGCCCTTCAGCGCGACCTCCCCCAACGACTCGAGCTCGAGCCCGCGCGGGCTGCCGGTCTGATCGAGAAGGTCGCTGGTCGCGAGCACCTCTCCGGCGAGGGCGCGGGCCGCGATGCGGTGAGCGAGGTTGACGTCAGCCCCGAAGTAGTCGCCGTCCCGGTAGACGGCGCGGCCGTAGTGCAGGCCGATGTGCGGCCGCGGGCGCTCCTGGAAGAGATCGATGAAGCCGACCGCCCAATCGATCAGCAGCAGCGGGTCGGGGCAGACGACCATCACCTCGTCCCCGATCGTCTTCACGATCGTGGCCTCCGACGGCAGCGTGCTCTCGACCCGCTCGACGAACCGCTCCACGTAGTCCAGCGCCTCCGCGTCTCCCGCCTCCTGGGTGAACCGCGTGAAGCCGGCGAGATCGATGAAGCCGAAGGTCATCGACACCTCGCCCGGCACCGCGCTGTCGCCGCCGAGCCCGGTCTCCATGTGCCCGATCACGTCCTGCTCCAGATAGTGACGCAGGTAGCGCCCGTGCAGATAGTCGGAGACGGGCGCGATCTCCGGCAACAGCTGCCGGGTGAGCTCTCCCATTCGCTCGGCCATCTCCGGTGCCGGCACACCGTCCTCGATCATCGGCTCGTGGACGAAGAGATGGAAGAGCCGGACCTCGGCCTCGGCGATCCTCCGCATCGACTGTGCGTAGACGCGGACCAGCTGCAACAGGGCGATCAGTGGGAAGCCGCCATCGAGGACGCGCTTGAGCCGGTGCAGGACCTCGACGTCGGCGTCCGAGAAGCGCCCGGTGCTCGCCACCGGCAGGCCGAGCAGGGCCATGACCCGCTCGACCAGCTCCGCGTCGATGCCGACCTCCTCGGCGACCTGCTCGCGGGTGTGCCGCCGCTCGGCCGCGGGCAGGAGATCCTCTGCCGAGCCGAACGCGAGTCGGCCGTCGCGTACGGCGGAGCGAACCTGACGGAGGCTGTAGCCCCGATCCAGCATCCTCGCGACGATCCGGGCCTGCGCGGCGAGGGCCGGAGTCCAGCGGCCGTCGTCGACGCTCAGGACCCGCTCGGAGACCCAGTGCTCCAGGGTGGCCTGCGGCAGCCCGGCGCGGCGGGCGGCCTCGCTCAGCGAGATCGACGTCCCGGCGTCGCTCATCCGGGGGCCCGGCGACGACGAGGTGCGGGCGGGCGGGCTGACGGCGCGGCGGCCCCGGACATGAAACGACGGGGTCGGTGTGGCCCCGTCGTCTCCACGGGCGTTCGGCCCGTCTCGTCGGCCTGCGACGATCTAGTCGCCTTGCACCCTCTGGCGTGCGGTCCGGCCGGGCCCGCTGACTCGCCACCGGGTACTAATGGCCTATTGCCATCTGTTGCACGCTCCAACCTAGAGCCTGATGCGCGGCCGGTCAATCGTCCATTCGTTGAGGGCGGGCTGGACGGACGGGCCGGCAGGCCCCTCGCGGCCGGCGGGAAGGACGCCCGGAGCTGAGCCGACCCGCTAGCCGAACGCAGAGCCACGCTGAACGAGGTTCTCGTAGAGGGCCTGCTGAATCGTCTCGCGAACGATCTCGCTGATCTCGAATACGACCCGCCGATCCTCCGCCGCCTCGGCCGGGTAGGCGGAGATGTCGATGGGCTCGCAGAAGTGGATCCGCCACCGCGAGGGCAGCGGGATCAACCCCAGCGGGCCGAGCCATGGGAAGGTCGGCGTCAGCGGCACGAACGGAGCACCGATCGCGCGGGCCACGGCCCCGGCGTCGCCGACCATCGGGTAGATCTCCTCCGAGCCGACGACCGCGATCGGCACGATCGGCGAGCGGGTCCGCAGCGCGATCTCGACGAACCCGCCACGCCCGAAGCGCTGCAGCCGGTACCGCTCGCTGAACGGCTTGCCGGTTCCCTTCACTCCCTCGGGGAAGACCATCATCAGGCCGTCGGAGTTGAGGATTCTGGTGGCGTTGTACGGATCCGCCGGGACCCCGCCGACCTTGCGCATGAACGGCGCCAGGAAGGGCAGGCTGAAGGCCCAGTCCAGAACCATGAACCGAGGCCAGCGCGGCAGCGGGTGCTGCTTCATGATCGCGCTGGTGATCATCGAGGCGTCGAAGGGAAAGAGCGCGCCGGCGTGGTTGGCGACGAGCATCGCCCGCCCATGCGCCGGAATCCGCTCGACGCCGACCGCCTGTACACGCCACCACCGGTCGTAGAGGAACTCGAAGAACGGGTAAGCGGCCTCGGCGAACTCCTCGTCGAAGCCCCATTCGTCCTCGTGGTAGTCGCCGCGGAGCCGCCGGGCCATGCGCGCGATCGACTCACGGAGAGAGCGCGGCAGCGCCGTCGCCGCGCCTTCCGCGGCGGCCATCGGATCGAGGCCGCCCTCGATGCCCTCGCGGATGCCCTGCAGGAACTCGATCCCGGCGACGGCTGCCGCGGATTGCTCGGCTCGACGGCTCTGCGTTCCGGTCGCGCTCATCGCGGCTCGCCCACCAGTCTGGAGAGGGCGCTGCCGAGCGTCGGGATCGGGGCAACGCTGAGCCCCGAGGAGCGGCGGGCGAACTCGCGAACGACCTCGACCGCGTCGAGGCGGGGGGAGAAGCCGAGCTCCTCGCGGAGCCTGCGGTTGTCCACACCGCGCCCGTAGCGGAGCAGCCGGACCGCATCGCCGTAGAGGCTGCCGACCCCGAGCCGGCCGCCGAGGCGGCTGAGCGCCGGGCCGAATACCGGGTGTGGCACCGGGAGCTCGCCGCGCCCCGCGAGCCGCAGCGCGCGGGTGAGGGAGATCGACCCATCCGGCGCGACGTTGACGGCGCCACGAATCGGATCCAACGTCGCAACCACGAGCGCCTCGGTCGCGTCGTCGGCATCGATCCACTGCAGGCGAGGGTCGTAGCCGAGCTGGGTCGGGACCACCGGGAGCGAGAGATACTTCGCGAGGGGGGACTGCAGATCCGCGCCGAGCTCCGGCTGGAAGCGCAGCATGCAGCAGGTCAGCTCGGGATGACGGCGGGCGAAGTTCTCGAAGTAGGCCTCGAGCTCGCCGATGTCGCGCTGGAATCGCGTCCGCAGCGGAAAGCTCCTCGCCATCTCCTCGGTGAAGAAGGAGGGAGCGGCGGGCTCGCAGCCGTAGATCGCAGCGGAGCCACGGCAGATCACGCGCTCGACGGTCTCAGTGCGCTCGCAGGCCGTGAGCAGCTGGAGGCTGCCGATCACGTTGATGTCATGCAGCGCCCGGGCGGGCCGACCGGGCGCCGGGTACCAGATGATCCCGCAGTGCACGACCGTGTCGACCTCCGTGGAGGGCAGCAACCTGCTGAGCACGGGGCTCCGGATGTCGACCTCGATGAACTCGGTGCGCTCCAGGTCGGCATCGGGCTCGATCGTGTCGAGACCGAAGATCCGCTCCACGCGTGGATCGCGGGCGAGCCTGCGCGCGAGCTCGGTTCCCCAATGGGTGGCGATGCCCGCGATCGCGATCCGGCGCCCGCTGGCGCTAGTCACCAGAATCAGCCTCGGAGGGGGTGATCTCACCCTCAACTTTAGGGTCATACTCCCCCTTGGAACCGGCTTCTCCAAGCCGTTCTCCCCTCAGCCCGCGCTCGAGCTCCGCGAGCCGGGCCTCGATGCCGGCCAGTCGCTCCGCGAGCGGGCCGAGATCGTCGCGGTCGGCGAGCTTCAGCTCCGAGAGCAGCTCGGCAAGCCGCCCGGACGCCTCCTCGCCCCGCCGGACCAGGTCCGAGCGGGCCGCCTCGCGACCACGGACGACCTGCTCCCGCGCGGCATCACGCGTGCGGGACACACCCTCGCGAGCCGCCTCCCCCCGGCGCCCGATCTCACCGCGCGCGGCCTCGCCGCGCCTGGCGACCTCATCGAACAGGCCGCGCGCACGCTCCCGCGTCCCGACCGCGGACCCTGCGGTGGCCGCCAGGGTGCGCTCGACCGCGGTTCGCAGCGCGTCGGCGGTGCGCTCACCGCCGTCGCCGCGATCATCACGATCCCCAAGATCCCCGAGATCCTCTTCTGAGCTCGACTCGGACACGCCCGCAGCTTACCCGGCCCGCTGCCGTCTCCCGCCGCTCCGAGCATGGCGTTTCCCGGCCGGGACCATCTATGTTGGGAGCGGTCATGCCCCCTTACCTGAGACCGATGGCCCCGACCGCTCCCGACGCGATCCTCTGCGGCGATCCAGCGCGGGCGCTGACGATCGCCCAGGAGGTGCTGGTCGAGCCCCGGATGAGCAACCACCACCGCGGGCTCTGGAGCTATCACGGCGAGCTTCCCGACGGCACCGAGCTGACTGTGCAGGCGACGGGCATCGGGGGCACGAGCGCCGCGATCGTGCTCGACGCGCTGGCCGCGCGCGGCCTCCAGCGAGCCATCCGGGTCGGCACGGCCCGCGCCCGCGGCGAGGGCCACGCGCTGGCCGAGCTCGTGGCGCCGGAGCGCGTGTGGGCCCGTGACGGCGCCAGCGCCGCCTACGGGGCCGTGCCGGGCGCAGCCCTCGAGCCCGACCCCGGGCTCTTCAGCGCGATCGCCGGCGGCTGTGACGGCGCCGGCGAGCTGGTCAGCCTCGGCCGCCCCCTGCCGGTGGGTCGCGAGAGCGCTGCGGAGTCCGGCGGCGCCGGTCTCTACGACCTCCAGAGCGCAGCGCTGCTGGCCGCCGCCCGAGAGCACGGGGTCGCCGTCGGGATCGGCGTCGTGATCGTCCGCAACGCGGACGGCCCGCTCGAGGACGAGCCCGCCGAGGCCGCCGTCCTGCGGCTGGCCGGGGTCGCCGCGAGCGCGCTCGCGGCGGGACGGACGGACGGCGCCACTCTCAACCTCAAGTAGAGGCTTCCCCCTACTGCGAAGCGGTGCGCTCCGCGGCGAGCCTGCGGCTGAGCTCGTCGACGGCGTCCTCGAGCTCCTCGACGCGGTCCGAGAGCGAGCGGATCCGGCGGGTGAGCCGATCGACGTCGCCCGCGCTGGCCACGTCGATTGCGCCGAGCGCGTTCTTCTGGGCCTGCATCGCCTTCTCACCCGCGCCGAGCGCGCGGCCGACCGCCTGGCTGAAGAGCGGGTTCTCGAGCAACGCCTGCGCGAGCTCCCCCAGCGCCTCCTCGCCCTTCGCCTTGATCCCGTCTGCGTCGTCGCTCATCGGTGTCCTCCAGTTCGATCGCTGTGGCCCGGGACGCTAGTGGACAGGCCCGCAACCTCGCGGAATCCGGACCCCGGGCCGGTTCCGCCCGAAAGCGGCGCCGGCGAACCGGAGCGGCGAGCTTTCCCATCCCTTAAGCTTGTCCTGCATACTGCCGAGAAGAAGTACAGCTTGCGAAGGCCGGTTCCAAATTGCATTCCGCCACTGAGGTGGATAGGTTTCTGGTTCGAGAGTGAGAGGTCTGTCAGCCCCGGAACACGGATGGCGGCGGGACAGGGAAAGACAGGGCACCGAGAGAGGGTATGAAGAACAGGCTCCTAATCGTCACTGCGTTGGCCGTACTCGGCGCGCTGCTCGCTGCGGGCGCGGTCGGCGCCCAGGCCGGCGACGACGTTCTCGGCGTCGGCTCCGACGGCGTCTCGATCGATCTTCCCGATGGCGGCGACCTGCCCGGCGTCGGCGACAAGCTCCCGGCCTGCACCAACGGACTCGACGACGACAAGGACGGTTCCGTCGATCTCGAGGACGCCGGCTGCGTGGGCCAGCTCGACAACGACGAGGGCGACGAGCCCACCGGCAACCAGCAGCCGAAGCCGCCGGTCGAGGAGCCCAGCGATGACGACAAGGGCGACGGTGGCGGCAAGGGCGACGGTGGCGGCAAGGGCGGCCCCGGCAACCTCCCCGACGTCGACAACCCCTTCAAGGACAAGGACCAGGGCAAGAGCAAGGACAAGGGCAAGAGCAAGGGCGGCGGCG
>DATFLZ010000018.1:0-10936 GCA_035267205.1 Solirubrobacterales bacterium
GCTGCGGGCGGCGCACGAGCGACTGGGCGCCCGCACCGAGTCGATCGCCGCTCGTGAGACCGAGCTGCGCGCCGCCGTCACCCGTCGGCGCGAGGCGCTGGGGGCGCTCGCGGCGGAGCTGAAGGCCACCGAGCGGGACGCGGAGACGGCTCTCGCGAGGGAGCTCGAGGCCGCCTCCACGGCGCTCGCCGAGGCCGGCGGTGCGATCCAGCAGGCGTCGGGAGAGCAGGACGTCGAGGCCCGCCTGACCGCGCTCGCTCAGGTTCGCTCCGCCGCGGAGCGGGCCGTGCGGTCGGCCCGCCGGGCAGAGGACCTGCTCGGGCACCGGCGCCAGGACTCGCTCGAGCAGCGGCTAGAGGCCGAGACCGGCCTCGCCGGGACCCTCTCCGGCCTCTGCGCCTCGCTCGCCGCCGCCCGGGATGCGGTCGGCACCCGTGCCTCCGGCCTGGAGGAGAAGGTGATCGGCCAGCGCGCCGGCGATGATCTCACGGTCGAGTTGCGTGAATGCTCGCGGGCCGAGGCGGAGCTGCAGGGCAAGCTGCGTACGATCGCCGAGCGCGTCACCGAGGCCGAAGTCAGGGCCGCCCACCTGAGGGACCGGCGCGAGGAGGCCGTTGCCGAGCGCGATCGACTGGTCGAGCGCCTCAAGCTCGGCTCCGAGCCCGAGCCGGTCCGGCTGGAGGAGGAGCGACGCGCCGAGGTCGAGGCGAAGATCGAGCGCCTGATCCGCCGCCGCGAGCAGCTCGGGCCTGTCAACCCGCTCGCCGAGCGCGAGTACGAGGACGCCAAGGAGCACGTGGAGGAGCTCGAAGGGCAGCGTGAGGATCTCGAGAAGGCGCTCACCGAGCTCGAGAAGCTGATCCGGCAGACCGACCGCGAGATCAGCGCCGCGTTCGAGGAGACCTACGCAGCCGCATCCCGGAACTTCGAGGAGCTGATCGAGCACATGTTCCCCGGCGGCCGCGGCCGTTTGCGGATGGTCGAGCCGCCGAAGCCCCAGCGCGTGCTGGGTGGCGGGGGCGAGGAGGCTGGCCAGGCCGCCGACGGCGCGGGCGAGGCCGGTCAGGCCGAGGACGCAGATGCCGCCGACGAGGAGGGCGACGGACAGAGCGACGACCGCGGAGTCGAGATCGAGGTGACGCCGGCTGGAAAGGCCACGCGTCGCCTCTCGCTGCTCTCCGGCGGTGAGAAGTCGCTGGTCGCGCTCGCGTTCGTCTTCAGCGTCTTCTTGGCCCGCCCGTCGCCCTTCTACATCCTCGACGAGGTCGAGGCGGCTCTCGATGACGCCAACATCGATCGCTTCCTCCAGCTCGTCCGCCGCTTCTCCGACCGCGCCCAGTTCGTAATCGTCACCCACCAGAAGCGAACGATGGACGCCGCCGACGTCCTCTACGGCGTGAGCATGCAGGACGGCGCCACCAAGGTGATCTCCCGGAAGCTCCCCCGCGAGACCCAGTTGGTCGCCGGCGACAATCCCCGCGCCGAGTCGCCCGGAGCCGAGCCCGAAGCGGCATAGGCCCCGCCTTCCGGCGGCAAGCCCCCCCCGGGGGGGGCGAAACGTCCCCGTCCCGTGCCTATACAGAGCATGAGAGACGCGGAGCTCGCCCGACTTGCCGGGCAACAGCGCAACAGGTTCGGTTACTCCCAGCTGGTCGAACTGGGGTTCACGCCGGAGGCGATCCGGCATCGACTCCGGAGTGGCCGCATCGTCCGGCGTCGCCGGGGCGTCTACGCAATCGCGCCCGTTCTCGAGGATGACGACGGGCATTGGATCGAGCTCACCCTCACCGCCCCGGGCAGTTTCCTGCGGGACCGGACCGCAGCGTGCGCGTTGGGCGTTCTCGACCGCACGCCGCCGATCGACGCAATTGTTCGCCCGGGCGTTGGTGGGCCCCGTCTTCACGACGGCATTCGCGTCTACAGGAGCGCCACTCTCGCCGGCGAGACGGCAGAGGTTCGGGGGATTCCGGTCACTGCGATCGAACGAACGCTGCTCGATCTAACCGGGGTGTCCACGCGTGCGGCCCTCGCCAGAGCGCTTCGAGAGGCGGTGCGACTCGAGCTCACTTCGCTCGCCCTGCTGGGCGACGCTCTGGGGCGGTTCCGCGGCCGACGAGGTACACCTCGGCTGGCGGCGGCCTTGGCCCGCTACGCCGGCCTGCCGATCGAGGATGCTCGGAGTGGGTCTGAGGTGCTGGCGATGGAGATCCTGCGGGACGCCGGTCGGCCGATGCCGAGGCTCAACCACCGTGTGGGTGGGGAGGAGGCGGATCTGTCCTGGCCTGAGCTCCGTCTGATCCTCGAGATCGACGGCGGGCCGTTTCACCTGGACCGCGGTGAGGACGCGCGCAAGCAGGCGGTCTGGGAGGCGGCCGGGTTCGAGGTCCGGCGGCTGCCATCCGACCTCGTCTACGAAGCTCCGGCGGCGTTGCTGGCGCTTGCGCCCCCTGCCCGTGCAGGATCCTCCGCATAGCAACAGCTCAGGGACGGCTGGCAGAAGTCAGCCCGTTGCGGCTCGCCCGAGTAGCCTGCGGCCTTCGATGCCCACCACCTGGACAGACCTGATCGAGGCTGAGCCCGGCGCCGAGCTCCAGGAGCCGCCGGGCGAGGAGGGGGAGGACTCCGGCGAGCCTCAGGCCAAGCGCCGCGGCGTCTTCCGCCGCCTGCGGGAGAGCCTCGCCACGAGCCGGGAGGCGCTCAGCGCCGAGCTCAGCTCGTCGCTGTTCGAGACCCTTGACGCGGAGACCTGGGAGCGGCTCGAGGAGGCGCTGATCATGGCCGACGTCGGGGCCCGGACCACCGCCGAGGTCGTGAGCAAGCTCGAGCTGGAGGTGGAATCGGGCAAGGTGACCGACGGCGAGGCCGTGCGCGAGCGGCTGATCGAGCTGCTGGCCGAGCTGGCCCGCGTCGGTGACACGACGATCGATGTCCGCAAGCGACCGGCCGTCGTGCTGGTGGTAGGCGTCAACGGCACCGGGAAGACGACGACGATCGGCAAGCTCGCCTCCCGCCTGCGATCGATGGGCCTCTCGGTCCTGCTCGCGGCCGGTGACACCTACCGCGCCGCGGCGGTCGAACAGCTCACCACCTGGGCGGAGCGGGCCGAGTGCGAGATCGTTCGCGCCGAGACCGGCCAGGACGCCGGCGCGGTCATCTTCGACGCGATCGAGCGAGCCGAGGCTCGCGCCATCGACGTCGTCCTGATCGATACCGCCGGGCGTCTCCACACGCGCACCGATCTGATGGACGAGCTCGCCAAGGTCAACCGCGTGATCGCCAAGAGGCTGGGCGGGCCGCCGGCCGAGACTCTGATCGTCGTGGATTCGACGACCGGCCAGAACGGGCTTCGACAGGCGAAGATCTTCAGCGAGGCCGTCGAGGTCGACGGCGTGGTTCTGACCAAGCTCGACGGGACCGCGAAGGGCGGGATCGCGCTCGCGATCGCGGGCGAGCTGGGGATCCCGGTGAAGCTGATCGGCGTCGGCGAGGGGATCGACGATCTGCGGCCCTTCGACGCGGACGAGTTCGCCGCGGCCCTCCTCGGCGACTAGAGGACGGCTCCGCCTGCGCTTCCGGGGCGGCTCCCGGCGCCCCACTATCCTCCGTCGCCATGTTCGACCAGCTCTCAGAGCGCCTCCAGGGGACGATGTCCGACCTCCGCTCTCGCGGCAAGCTCAGCGAGGACGATGTCGACAAGGCCATGCGCGAGATCCGCCTCGCGCTGCTCGAGGCGGACGTCAACTTCAAGGTGACTAAGCAGTTCGTCGCCGCCGTTCGCGAGAAGGCGATCGGAGAGGGCGTCCTCGAGAGCCTGAAGCCGGGCGAGATGGTCGTCAAGGTCGTCAGCGAGCAGCTCGCGGAGCTGATGGGCGGCTCCGGCCGGGACCTCGCGTTCGCCTCAAAGCCGCCCACGGTGATTCTGATGGCCGGTCTCCAAGGCTCCGGCAAGACCACGGCGACCGCCAAGCTCGGCCGCCACCTGAAGGAGGAGGGAAAGTCGGTGGGAGTCGCAGCCTGTGACACCCAGCGCCCGGCCGCGGTCGACCAGCTCGACCGTCTGGGCCGGCAGGCCGGGGTCGAGGTCTTCCAGCAGGGGACCGAGCGTGATCCCGTCGACATCGCCGAATGGGCGCTGGGGCGGGCTCGCTCGCAGGAGCTCGACGTGCTGATCATTGACACCGCGGGCCGGCTGCATGTCGACAACGACCTCATGGACGAGCTGGTCGCGATCAAGAAGCGCACCAAGCCCCACAACATCCTGCTCGCGGTCGACGCCATGACCGGCCAGGACGCCGTCAACGTCGCCGAGCAGTTCGCCGAGGCCACCGAGTTCGACGGTGTCGTGATGACCAAGCTGGACGGCGATGCCCGCGGTGGCGCGGCGCTCTCGGTCAAGGCCGTTACGGGCAAGCCGATCCTCTACGCCTCGACCGGCGAGAAGCTCGATGCGCTCGAGCGCTTCCACCCGGACCGGATGGCGCAGCGGATCCTCGGGATGGGCGACGTCCTCTCCCTGATCGAGAAGGCCGAGAAGGAGCTCGACCTCTCCGACGCCGAGGACATGGAGCGCAAGATGCGCCGGGACGAGTTCACCCTCGACGACTTCCTCAAGCAGCTCAAGCAGGTCCGGAAGATGGGCCCGCTGACAAGCGTGCTGGGGATGATGCCGGGCATGGGGAAGGCGATGAAGGAGCTCAAGGGCGCCAACGTCGACGACCGTGAGCTCGACCGGCTCGAGGCGATCATCCTCTCGATGACCCCGGAGGAGCGGCGCAACCCCGACGTGATCCGCGGTTCGCGCAGGCGTCGCATCGCGATGGGGTCCGGGACCAACGTGCAGGCGGTCAAGCAGCTCACCAAGCAGTTCGATCAGATGCGCAAGGTGATGAAGCAGATGGCCTCCGGGAAGATGCCGAACCCCGAGGCCCTGCTCCGCGGTCAGATGGGCGCCGGCCGCCGCCGCTGAGGTGGCCTGCCGAACGTCCTCCGCTTCGCGCTGGGGCACGCGGTCGCGTTGCTCGGTGCGGCGCCGTTCCATACCTGTAAGCTGCCGCCTCGCCTATGGCAGTACGAATCAGACTCAGACGCGCGGGTTCCAACAAGAATCCGATCTGGCGTATCGTCGTCGCCGACAAGCGCTCGCCGCGTGACGGGCGCACGATCGAGACGATCGGCAGCTACAACCCGCAGACCGATCCGTCGCAGATCACGATCGACACCGAGCGTGCGGAGCACTGGATCGACAACGGCGCACAGCCCTCACGCACGGTCGCCAAGCTGCTTCGCACCGAGGGCGTCGAGGTCAGCGGCAGCTAGCCGCGCCCGCCGATGCGCGATCTCGTCGAGTTCCTGGTCCGCTCGCTGGTCGACGACCCGGACGCCGTCGAGGTCGAGCAGTTCGACGAGGACGGCGACCTCGTGCTCGAGGTGACCGTGGCCGACGATGATCTCGGCCGCGTCATTGGCCGGGGGGGCCGGATCGCCAACGCGATTCGCACGGTCACCCGCGCCGTGGGCGGACGCGACGATCGCCGCGTGATCGTCGACATCCTCGACTGAGCGCTCCTCGCGGCGCAGGCTAGATTGGGAGGCCGCCGATGCGGATCGACTTCTTCACGCTGTTCCCCGAGTGGTTCGATTGGTTCTCGCAGCAGCGCCATGTGAGTAACGCGCTCGCCGCCGGCACCGAGCTCCGCCACTTCAACTACCGCGAGAGCACGCCGCTGGGCGCGGGCCAGGTGGACGACTCCCCCTACGGGGGTGGGGCGGGGATGGTCATGCGGGTCGATGTCGTCGACGCCGCTCTCGATGCCGCGTACGGCTACGGTGGCAGGCGACCCCGGATCCTGTTGCTGACCCCCGGGGGGCAGATGCTGGACGAGTCGCTGGCCAATGAGCTCGCTGCGGAGCCGCACATCGCGATGCTCTGCGGCCGCTACGAGGGGATCGACGACCGCGTTCGTGAGCACATCGCCGACGACGCGGTCTCGATCGGCCGCTACGTCCTCGCAGGTGGGGAGCTCGCCGCGATGGTGATCGCCGATGCCGTCCTGCGGAAGCTGCCGGGAGCGCTCGGTCATGCCCACAGCGCCGTCGAGGAGTCGTTCTCCGAGGCGCTCGGAGGCGCTCCCGAGTATCCGCACTACACCCGCCCGCCCACGTATCGGGGCTGGGGCATCCCCGAGGTACTGCTCTCCGGGGATCACGAGGCGGTCCGCTCCTGGCGGCTACAGCGGAGCCGCGAGCTCCACGAGGGGTCTCCGGCGGGCCCGGAGGATGGCGGCCACACGGCCTAGGCTCCGTCCGCCACCGCGGGGATTCACGCGGGCGGCCGTTCGCTACTATTCCCGGTCCGCGCGGGCCGACCGGTACGCGCGACTTTTTTGGCCTGTCGGACTCCGCCTCCGCAGGTGGCTCGCCGAGAGGAACTTTCCATGAGCACGATCATCCAGAGCATCGAGAAGGAGCAGTTGCGCCCCGTACCGCCATTTGCGGCCGGGGACCGCGTCCGCGTCCACTTCCAGGTGATCGAGGGCACCCGCACGCGCACCCAGGTCTTCGAGGGCGCCGTCATCAAGCGCCAGGGCAGCGGCGCGCGGGAGACCTTCACGGTCCGCAAGCAGTCGTTCGGCGTCGGCGTCGAGCGCACCTTCCCGGTGCATTCGCCGAAGATCGAGAAGCTCGAGGTCGCCGGCCGCGGCGATGTGCGCCGCGCGAAGCTCTACTACCTCCGGGACCGGGTCGGCAAGGCCGCTCGCGTCGCCGAGCGTCGCTGGGGAATCACCGACGATGTGCTCTCCACCGAGGAGGCGGAGACCCCGACGGACTCCGAAGGCACGAGCCAGGAAGAGGCCGAGGTCGAGGTCACGGAGATCGAGGGCGACGAGACCGCCGAGGGCGGTGCCGAGGCAGAGGGTGCCGAGGCCGCCGCAGGCGATGAAGATAGCGATAGCGATGGCGGGGCCGAGGGCAAGGGCGATGAGCAGCCGAAGGCCGAGGACGCCGCGGAGGTCACGGAGGGCGAGGACGATTCGGCCGGCGATTCAGACAGCGACGAGCCGGCGGCCGAGTCCGAGGAGGATTCGACCGAAGACGAGGCGTCCGAGCGGGGCGGCTGAGGCGCGGCGGGGACCGACCCCTGATTCCGCGCCCGAAATCGACGCTCGGCGCCTTCGTCGAGCTGGTCCTGATCGTTGGCTTCGCGGTCGGCCTCGCGCTGCTGATCCAGGCCTACCTGGTCAAGCCGTTCCAGATCCCGTCAGGGTCCATGATCCCGACGCTCGAAGTCGGGCAGCGAGTGCTGGTGAACCGCACGAGCTACCACTTCGGCGACCCGTCGGTCGGCGACATCATCGTCTTCAATCCGCCCGTCGGCGCTGAGCGCGGCCAGAAGTGCGGCGCCCCGCGCCAGCCCCGGGAGGCCTGCAGCGAGCCGGTCGACGAGCGGTCGGAGACCAACTTCATCAAGCGCGTCGTCGCACTCCCCGGCGACACGCTCAGCATCCGTAACGGCACCCCGATCGTCAACGGCGTCGCCGCGGAGGAGGACTTCACCAATGCCTGTCGCCAGCGCGATGGGTGCAATCTCCCGAAGGAGATCACGATTCCGCCTGACCACTACTTCATGATGGGCGACAACCGTGGAGCGAGCGACGACAGCCGTTTCTGGGGACCCGTCCCAGAGCAATGGATCATCGGCAAGGCCTTTGCCACTTACTGGCCCCCGGACCGGGTTGGGATCTTCTAACGCCGGCAGGGATCAGGGCGGGGACACGACCCCGCCCGCCCGCGCCGCAAGGCGCCGCCGGCGCCGCAAGGGCAGCGACGGCCGGCGCACCACCTGGCTGTTCCGTTTCGACCGCCAGTACGAGTCCCGCTACGTGGCGGGGGCCGACGAGGCCGGCCGCGGATGTCTCGCCGGCCCGCTGGTTGCGGCCGGGGTGCTGCTCGACTACGAACGCCTCGGGCCGGCGGAGCGGCGGAGCCTCGCCGGCCTCGACGACTCGAAGCGCAAGACGGAGGAGGAGCGCGAGGCGCTCTACCCGGCGGTCCTGGCCGCGGCCGAACGGGTGGTCGTCACCGCCCGCTGTGCCCAGGGCATCGATGCGCGTGGCCTGCATGTGACCAATCTCCAGGCCCTCGCGGACTGCCTTTCACGCGTGGCCGTTCCCGGCGCCAAGTGCCTGAGCGACGGGTTCCCGCTCGGCTCCCGGTGCGCGGTGCCGCACGAGGCAGTGGTCGGTGGCGATGCGCGGAGCGCCGCGATCGCCGCCGCCTCCGTCGTCGCGAAGGTCAGCCGCGATCGGTACATGAGGCGCGCCGCCGAGCGGTATCCCGACTGGGACTTCGACGGCAACGTCGGCTACAGCACCCCCGAGCACCGCGAGGCAATCGGTCAGGTCGGGATCTGCGCGTTGCACCGGCGCTCCTTTGCCTCCACCGCCTACAGCCAGCTCGAGCTCGGCGCCTGAGTACCTGGGCGCGGCGCTCAGAACGCCGCCGGCACGTGGACCAGGCCGTTCACACGACCGCTCGCAGCAACGCTCACCCCGACCGCGTCGAAGCGCACCTCTTCGTAGCCCGGTCGCGAGCGCCGCTCCGCCAGCCAGGCGCGCGCGAGGCGTCTGACCTGTAGCCGCTTCCGCGGCCCGATCGAGTCGAGGGCCCGCTCGGCATCCTGCTCACCGCGTCCAACCAGCGTCTTGACCTCGACGAAGACGAGCGCGCCGCCGCCGGCGCAGATCAGGTCGAGCTCTCCGAAGCGCGTCCTCGCGTTGCGCTCGACGAGCGCCAGGCCACGCCCGGCGAGGTACTCGGCAGCTGCGCGCTCTCCGGACGCTCCCGTGCGGCGGCGGGCGTCGGTCGGATCTGTGCCGAGGCGTTCGATGGCGAGATCGTCTCGCGGCCGGACGCACGGGTGGGTCACGGCGTGTGCCGATTCCGATGCCGATCGGTGCCGAATCATTGGCTTGGACAGGGGCTCCACAGATCCGTGTCAAAGCGGTGCCGCAATTGGCACACCCCGTCTCCCACCCGTGAGCTCCCGGCTCCTAGCTTCGCCGGCGTGCTTGCAATCGCCAAGACCTTCGCGATCGTCGGCGTCGAGGCCCGCGCCGTCGATGC
This sequence comes from Solirubrobacterales bacterium, assembly GCA_035267205.1. Classification (GTDB taxonomy): domain Bacteria; phylum Actinomycetota; class Thermoleophilia; order Solirubrobacterales; family 70-9; genus CAXMST01. The sequence goes on from DATFLZ010000018.1 coordinate 9,124, forward strand.
CGAGGTCGATATCCAGCGCGGCCTGCCTGCGTTCTCGGTCGTCGGGCTTCCGGACGCTGCCGTCAGGGAGTCGCGCGAGCGGGTGCGCGCAGCGATCGTCAACTCGGGGCTCGACTTTCCGCAGAAGCGAATCACGGTCAGCCTCGCGCCCTCCGATCTCCGCAAAGCGGGCCCCGGCTTCGATCTCGCGATCGCGGCGGCGATCCTCGTCGCCTCCGACCAACTGCCGGCCGCGATCCTCGGTGAGTGGGTCCTCGCGGGAGAGCTCGCGCTCGACGGCTCGCTGCGACGGGTCAGGGGTGCGCTCGCGATCGCGGAGGCCGCACGCAGCTGCGGCGCGCGGGGAGTCGCCCTGCCGTCGGCGAACGCCGCCGAGGCAGCGATGATCGACGGCGTCGAGGTCGCGCCCCTCGATGCTCTCATCACTCTCGCCGCCCTCGCCCGTGGGGAGCTTGAGCAGCAGACGTCTCCTGGGGTGGTCCCGGAGCATGGCCCACCCGGCGCTACGCCCGGGCCGGACATCGGCGAGCTTCGCGGGCAGTCCGGGCTGCGACGTGGGCTCGAGGTGGCCGCGGCGGGCGGGCACAGCATGCTGATCGTCGGCCCTCCGGGCGCCGGCAAGTCGATGGCGGCGCGGCGGCTGCCCTCGATCCTGCCGCCGCTCGCTCCGCAGGAGTTGATCGACGTGGTGCGAGTCGCGGGCATTGCCGGGCTGCCCGCAGCGCCCGGCCCGCAGCCTCCTTCCCGGCCGTTCCGTGCGCCGCACCACACGATCTCGGCGGCCGGGCTGATCGGTGGCGGCTCGCCCCCCAGACCGGGCGAGGTCAGCCTCGCCCATCGCGGAGTCCTCTTCCTCGATGAGCTCGCCGAATTCAGCCGCCCCGCGCTGGAGGCGCTTCGCCAGCCGCTCGAGGACGCCGAGGTGACGATCGCCCGCGCGTCGGGCGCGCTTCGCTTCCCGGCAGCGGTGCAGCTCCTCGCCGCGGCGAACCCTTGTCCTTGCGGGCGGGGCGAGGATGATCCCCGCTGTAGTTGTTCGGCGGAGCGGGTTCGGGCATATCGCGCACGCCTGAGCGGGGCCCTGGCGGACCGGATCGACCTCACCCTGCGGATCGAGCAGCCGGAGGCCGAGGCAATGGCATCCGATCAGCCCGAGGGTTCCGACGAGGTGCGCGCCCGAGTGCTCGCAGCGCGCGCTCGCCAGGCGAAGCGCCTCGGCGAGAGCGTTACGAACGCAGCCGCCCCCGACGCGACCCTGCGAGCGAAGACGAAGCTCAGCGAAGAGGCGGCGGAAGCGCTGCGCGCCGGCCAGCGCCTCCACGCCCTGAGCGGCCGAGGCTGGACCCGGACGTTACGGATCGCGGGAACCGTGGCGGATCTCGACGATGCGGCCCAGGTGGAGGCCGCGCACATTCATGAGGCGCTCGCGCTGAGGGTCAGGGCGGGAGTGACCTGATGGCCTGCGCGGAGTGCGTGACCAGAGGTCTGCTGCTGCGCGAGCTCGCAGCTCGGATCGACCGCGCCGTCGATCGGGGGGCGGGCTCCCGCGCCCGCGATCTGCTGGCGCTGTCCGACGCGGAGCTCGGGCGCGCCATGGGCGTCGAGCGGGAACCCGACCCGGAGCCGGCAGCCGTCGCCGAGCTCGACCAGCTGCTTGCCGCGCAGGGGTGTGAGGCCGTCTGCGCCCACGATCCGGACTGGCCCGAGGCCTTCGCCCGGCTCGGTCCCGCGGCGCCGCGGGCGCTGTTCGTGCGCGGTCGGCGCGAGCTACTCGAGGCCGTCGGCACGATTCCCGTGGTCACGATCGTCGGCT
>DATFLZ010000019.1:0-8714 GCA_035267205.1 Solirubrobacterales bacterium
CCTCGCGCTGATCCTGGCCCTCGTCCTGGCCGCGGCCACCAGTGGCCTCGGCAAGGCAGGTGTCCCCGACGGATCCGTCGCGATCGTCGAGGATGTCGACGACGGCTCGATCACCGACGAGGACTATCAGTCGGCCAGCGAGCAGGCGGCGGCAAGGCTTGGCCTCGAGCAGCCGCCGGAGCCGGACGCGCCGGAGTTCGAGCAGGTCAACCAGGATGCGATGCAGGGGCTCCTGCTCGAGATCTGGGCCGAGGGCGAGGCCGCCGATCGTGGGATCGAGGTGACCGACACGGACGTTCAGGACGAGCTCACCCAGATCCAGGAGAGCTTCCAGAACGAGAAGGAGTTTCGGCGGGTGGTGCGTCAGTCGCAGTTCTGTTCCGAGGAGGAGATCGAGGCCGACGTTCCGCCGATCGAGTGTGAGGACGTCGTTAATCAGGGCCGCCTTCTCGCCCTCCAGCGCCAGCTCCAGGAGTCCTTCGAGGCCGAAGGCAACGTCGAGGTGACCGACGGGGACATCGAGGAGTTCTACGAGGCCAGCCCGGAGCTGTTCGAGACCCCGGCCACTCGCAGCGCGCGCGTGATTCTCAACGAGGACCAGGGGCAGGTCGAGCAGGCGAGGGAGCAGCTCGACGGACTCGGCCCCGACGACGAGGGCTACGCGAAGGCATGGAACCAGGCGGCGAAGAAGTTCTCGCAGGATCAGGCCTCCAAGGACCGGGGCGGACTGCTCGAGGGGCTCGTCGAGGGCCAGGGCGATCCGCAGCTCGACGAGGAGGTCTTCGCAGCCGCCGAGGGCGAGCTGATCGGCCCGTTCGAGACCGATCGCGGCTTCTACCTGATCCAGGTGGTCAACGCGCAGGAGGCGAGCAAGCAGGAGCTCGACGACGAGCTCGAGGAGAACATTCGCCAGCAGCTGCTCGCCGCCCGCCAGCAGCGCGCGGCCGCCGAGGTGCAGGAGGCGTTCGTCAACAAGTGGACGTCGCTCACGATCTGCGACGACGAGGTCGTCATGTCGCTCTGTTCCAACTTCGTCCCCGAGGTTCCGCCCGCGACCCCAGGCCAGCCTGACGCCTCCGCGGCAGCCCCGGTCGATCGCCAGCAGGTGATCCTCAATGGCGGCCAGCCCCTTGCCGGTCCGATCGAGCCCGGCACCGCAACCTACTCCGCCGACGGCGCCCCGCAGTTCGGCCCCACGCAGAGACCGCAATTCCCGGTGCCGGACCCGGCGGCCGGTGCCGGCGGCGTGCCCGGCGTGCTCGGCCCGGACGGCGCGCCCGTGCCCGGTGGCGCACCGCCCGGTGGCGCCCCGCCCGGTGGCGCCCCGCCGCCCGGCGCCGCGCCCTAGAGGTGCCTGAGCCCGAGCCCGATGCCGGGAGCGCGGCCGAGGCCGTCGCCGAGCTCGACCGGATCACGCGGCGTCTGCGCCGCGAATGCCCGTGGGACCGCCAGCAGGATGAGCGCTCGATCGTCCCGCATACGGTCGAGGAGGCCTACGAGCTGGCCGACGCGGCCGCGTCGGGCGACGATGAGAAGCTGCTGGACGAGCTCGGCGACGTGCTCTTTCAGGTGCACTTCCTGGCGTTGCTGCTCGAGGAGCGCGGTGCCGGCGATCTCGCTGCGGTTGCCCGGCAGATGACGGCAAAGCTGATCCGCCGGCATCCGCACGTCTTCGGCGAGGCGGACGCCGAGAGCGCGGGCGAGGTCCTGGCCAACTGGGACCGCATCAAGCGGGAGCAGGAGGGGCGCGACGGGCTGTTCACGGACGTGCCCGAGAACCTGCCGGCCCTCCTGTACGCGCGCAAGCTGCAGCGCCGCGCGGTCAACCGCGCTCCCGACGGAGCACAGCTCGGGACGGTCGGGGGCGATGACCCCGGCCCGACCCTCGAGGCTCTGCGGGCGAGCGCCGGTCAGCTCGACCGGCTGGCCGCCGCGGGGAGCACGGCCGGGCCCGCAGGGGGCGAGGAGGAGCGCCGCGAGGTCGCCGAAGCGGTGGGCGAGCACTTGTTCGCTGCGGTCGATCTCGCGCGCCGCCTGCGCTGCGACCCCGAGCTCGCGTTACGGGAGACGGCCGGGCGGTTCAGCGCGGCAGTGGAGAGACAGTCGTGACAGACTGCCGACCCCGATGACCGCTATCAACAACATCCACGCCCGCCAGATCCTCGACTCCCGCGGCAACCCGACCGTCGAGGTCGAGGTCAGCCTCGAGTCCGGCGGCCACGGCGTCGCGGCCGTGCCGTCCGGGGCCTCGACGGGCGAGTTCGAGGCCACCGAGCTCCGCGATGGATCCGAAGCCTATGGCGGCAAGGGGGTGACCGACGCCGTCCGCAACGTCAACACCGAGATCGTCGAGGCGCTCGCGGGCGCCGGCAGCGAGGATCAGGAGGCGATCGACCGGACGCTGATCGAACTCGACGGCACGCCGAACAAGTCGAGACTGGGCGCGAACGCGATCCTGGGCGTCTCCCTGGCGGTCGCCAGGGCAGCGGCCGACGGCACGGGCAAGCCGCTATATGAGTACGTCGCCGGCCTCTACGGGCTCGAGGGTCCCCCAGTGACTCTGCCCGTGCCGATGATGAACGTGCTCAACGGCGGCTCGCACGCCGACAACTCCGTCGACTTCCAGGAGTTCATGATCTCTCCCGCCGGCGCTCCCAGCTTCAGCGAGGGCCTGCGGGTCGGTGCCGAGATCTTCCACGCGCTCAAGGCTCACCTCAAGTCCCGGGGCATGGCGACGTCGGTCGGCGACGAGGGTGGCTTCGCCCCGGATCTGTCGTCCAACGAGGCGGCGCTCGAGGCGCTCGTCGCCGGCATCGAGGCCGCGGGGTACGCGCCCGGGGAGGATGTCTTCATCTGCCTCGACCCGGCTACGAGCGAGATCTACTCGGACGGCGCCTACGCGCTCGAGCACGAGGGGCGGAGCCTGAGCCCGGAGGAGATGGCCGACTACTGGGCCGACAAGGTCGATCGCTACCCGATCATCTCGATCGAGGACGGCATGGACGAGGAGGACTGGAGCGGCTGGAAAGCGCTGACCGATGCGCTCGGCGCCCGCTGCCAGCTCGTCGGGGACGACCTGTTCGTGACCAACCCCGAGCGCCTCGGGCGCGGGATCGACAGCGGGGTCGCGAACTCGATCCTGGTCAAGGTGAACCAGATCGGGACGCTCACCGAGACCCTCGAGGCGGTGCGGATGGCCCGCGAGGCGGGCTACAGCGCCGTGATCTCGCATCGTTCCGGCGAGACCGAGGACACGACGATCGCCGACCTCGCCGTCGCCACGGGATGCGGCCAGATCAAGACCGGCGCTCCGTCGCGGTCGGACCGCGTCGCGAAGTACAACCGGTTGCTGCGGATCGAGCAGGACCTCGGTCCGACCGCCACCTATCCTGGCCTCGCCGCCTACACCGGCCGCTAGAAGGGCCGCGGGCGCCGGCCCGTGACACCCGAACAACCGTTCCCCTTTTCGCAAATCCCGTTGCAGCGCGGGACCGTGCAGGCGTCCGGCCGCGGCGGTCGAATCCGGATCCGTGAGCACCAACGCAGCCACCCGCTACCGGGCGCGGATCGCGCCCCGCAAGGGTGGCGCTCGTGGCGCGGCCTCGCGGATCAAGTGGGACAAGGTCGGCCGCGTGGCCCTGGTGATCGTGCTCTTCGCCGTGCTCGCCTCATATGTGCGCCCGGCGATCAGCCTGTTCGAGACCTGGCAGGAGGCCGGCGCGGCCGAGGAGCGGCTCGTCGAGCTGAAGGCGGAGAACAAGCGGCTGCAGGCCCGCTCCGCGGAGCTCAAGACTCCTGCTGCGGCCCTGCGTGAAGCTCGCAAGCTGGGCATGGTGGGTGCCGGCGAGCAGGCCTACGTGATCAAGGGCCTCAAGTAAGATCCAGGTTCTTCTGGCTTAGGGACCAAGCGCTTGGCCGCGGGTCCTGTCGCCGTCGACACCCCACCAGTGCAGCGGCACCGGCGGGGCCCCACGACGGTGCCACCCGCGGAAGAAGCGTCCACGCTGAAGTGCGGGGCCTCGGATGCGGGCCGGCACCCGCGAGAGATTCTGGATGAGCACCACTACTTCACCCGACATAGATACTGCCCTGGCCGGGATTGATGATTCGGTCTTCGACCCTCCGCCGCTGCTCTTTGTCGGCGGGACCGGGCGCTCAGGGACGCACGTCGTCTCGAAGATCCTCGGCTGCCACAGCCACTTCCGCAAGGTGCCGAACGAGGCCCGCTTCCACACCGACCCCGGCGGCTTTCCCGACGTGCTCGCCGGCCGCACCGGGCCCGATCTCTTCGCGTGGCGTATGCGGCGCCACTGGTACCGGAACTTCGAGCCGGCCCGGCTCAGCTTTCGCGGGATCCACCGATACGTTCCGCGACGCCGCCTCGAGGCTGCGCTCGCCGCGTTCGGGCGCCGCTTCGCCGATGAGCCGGAGGCAGCCTGTCGGCAGCTGTTCTTCGACCTGCTCTGGCCGCTGGCGACGGCGGAGGCGAAGGCCGGTTTGATCGAGCAGAGCTGCGACGTCGTCGCCGAGGCGCCGGCCCTCTCGAGGCTCTTTCCGGAGGCGAAGTTCATCCACGTGGTCCGCGACGGCCGCGACACCGCGGCCTCGCGGGTCGGTCAAGCTCGCTGGCTCACCTACCCCCGGTCGATCAAGCAGGGGCTCGAGTGGTGGGAGGCGCGGATCCGCCGCATCGACGCCGGCATCCGCGCCGCCGGTCCGGGCCTCGTCCATGCCGTCGACCTCGATGAGCTCGTCGGCGGCGATCGCCGCCGCACGTACCGCCTCATGCGCAGGTTTGCCGGCCTGCGGAACGAGGATCCGATGCTCGAGTACTTCCAGGGCCGGGTCAAGGACCGCAACGCCCATCTCGAGCGCTGGCGCAGCAGCGTGCCAGAGCGCAGTCAGGCAGAGGTCGACGCGGCCTATCGCGACATACTGGAGCGGATGCGAGCAGACGGGATCCACTGCGCGGAGCTGCTGATCCGTACCTACGAGCGCCGGAGCGCATCCCGGTGAGCGACCTCTCGCCGCGGCCGGACAACCCCGACCTGCTGTTCATCGGCGGCACCGGCCGCTCGGGAACCCATGTGCTCGCCCACTTGCTCGGCAGTCACCCGCGCTTCGCACGGGTACCGATTGAGTGCCGGTTCCACTGCAACCCGCAGGGCTTCCCCGACCTGCTCTCCGGCCGGGTCGGCCCCGACGTGTTCCTGAAGAAGCTGAAGAAGTTCTGGTGGCGACGGATCCGCGCCGGTGAGGTCGCGCCGGTCGTCGCCAAGCGCCTCGCGTTCGGCCGCAAGGTGAGGGGCCTGCACAAGATCGTCCCGCGGGACCGCTTCGACGCCGCGATCGAGGAGTTCGAGCGTGAGCACGTCGTCGATCTGGAGCTCGCCTGCCGGAACCTCTTTCTCGATCTGCTGTGGCCGTTGACCGCCGAACAGGGCAAGCCCGGGTTGATCGAGATGAGCTGCTTCACGATCGCCGCCAGCCCGACGCTGCAGCGGATCTTTCCCGAGGCGAAGCTGATCCACACCGTCCGCGACGGTCGCGACGCCGGCTCCTCGAAGGTCTCGAAGCGCCAGAAGCGCTCGCACCCGCGGGATGGTTTCGAGGGCCTGCGGTGGTGGGAGGGGCGCCTGCGCAACATCGAGCGCGGTGTCAGCCGGTTGCCGGACCGCTCGAAGCTGCTCACGATCAGTCTCGACGACCTCGTCGCCGGCAACCGCGAGGCGGTCTACGAGGAGGCCAGGGAGTTCATGGAGCTCGACGACCATCCCGCGATGCGCGCCTTCTTCACGGACGAGATGAGCGCTGGAGCTGCGCACAAGGAGCGCTGGCGCGAGGGACTCACCGGGCCGGAGCAGGAGGCGCTCGCGCGCGAGTACGAGAAGACGCTGGAGCGGCTGGAGCGGGAGGGCTTCCACTGCGCCCCACAGCTGCGGGCCGCCTACGAGCGGCAGCCGGCGTGACCGGGCTGCGGCGACTCGACTGACGGCGAATGGCGGAACCCGAGCTCGTCTTCATCGGTGGCACCGGGCGTTCGGGCACCCACGCCCTGGCCCGGCTGCTCGGGCATCACGCCGAGCTCGCGGACGTCCCGATCGAGGCCCGCTTTCACTGCAACAAACGCGCGATGCCCGACCTCCTCGAGGGCCGGATCACGCTGGCCGGCTATATGACGAAGCTGCGGGGCTTCTGGTGGCATCGAGTCCGCGTCGACGGTCGGCCGCGCGGCCTCTACAACCTGCTTCGCCGGAGCGAGTTCGATGCGGCGTGCCAGCGGTTCGAGGCCGCCTACCCCGAGAACCCGATCGCTGCCTGTCGCGGGCTCGTCATCGAGCTTCTCGGCCCGGTCGCCGGGCGCGCCGGGGCTCCTGGCCTGGTCGAGATGTCGTCCCACAACGTCCGTGAGGCCCAGACGCTGCTCCGCCTCTTTCCCGATGCGCGCGTGATCCATGCGCTTCGCGACGGACGCGATGCAGCGGCCTCGGTCACCGGCAAGACCTGGGGGCCGGATAGCGCCGTTGCCGCGGTGGACTGGTGGGCGGATCGCCTGCGAGCGATCGAGCGCGGGGTCCGGGGCGAGGAGGACGGGGCCAGCTACGCGATCGGCGAGGACCGGTTCCGCGTCGTCGTCCTCGACGACCTGGTCGGTCCCGAGTGCGATCGGGTCTACCACGGGCTACTCGACTTCCTCGGCCTCCAGGACGACCCCGGCATGCGGGAGTACTTCCACTCCTCGATGGGTCCCGAGCACGCTCACATCGGGCGCTGGCGCACACAGCTCGGGCCGATCGCACGGGCACGCGTGGCCCGCCGCTACCGCCGTACCGTCGAGAGGCTGGTGGTGGAGGGCAACCATGCCGCGCCGCCGCTTCTCTCGCTGCTCGAGCGCGAGGAGGCCTGAGCGTGTCGGGCGAGAGAAAGATCCTGTTCGCGACCAGCAACGGCACCGGTCTCGGACACCTGAACCGCGCGATGGCGATCGCCCGGCGCCTGCCCGAGGAGTACGAGCCGGTCTTCTTCACGCTGTCGGAGGCGGCGCCGGTCGTGGCCCGCTCGGGCTTCCGGGTCGAGTATCACCCTTCGTACAGACGCCCCGCTTCCGGCTCCGACTGGCAGTGGAACCTGCGGCTGCGGAGGCGGGTCGAGCGGTTGCTGGCGGCCGAGACGCCGGATCTGGTGGTCTTCGACGGCGTTCATCCATACCGGGCACTTACGCACGTCCTCAGCGCCCGTGGCGCGCCTCCCTCGGTGTGGTGCCGTCGGCCGATGTGGCGGCACGGGTCCTCGAAGGCGCCGCTGCAGCGCACAGGGGCCTTCGACGCCGTCCTCGAGCCCGGCGAGCTTGCCGCCGAGGCCGACGCGGGCCCGACGGTCGAGCGGCGGGACGAGGCGATGGTTGTCGATCCGATCGTCTATCTCGACGGCGACGAGTTGCTGGACCGCGGGCGGGCGACCGCCGAGCTCGGGCTCGACCCTGACCGCCCGGCCGCGCTCGTCAACCTCGGCCAGGGCGGGGCGACCGACCGGGCCGTGGGCCGCGTGCTCGCGCTGCTCGCGGCCGAGGACCGGCTGCAGGTCGCCGCGCTCGAGTCGAGCATCGGCAGCGGTCTCGATGTGCCGGACGGCGTCGTCCGCCTCGCGGCGACGTTCCCGATGAGCCGCTACTTCCGCGCCTTCGACCTCGCGGTGGCCGCCGCCGGCTACAACGCCTTCCACGAGCTGATCGCGTTCGGCGTTCCGAGCCTGTTCGTGCCGATGCCCCGCAACACCGACGACCAGGCCGCCCGCGCCCGCTGGGCGGCCGATGAGGGGGTCGCGCTGGCGGTTGACGGTCCCGGCGACGACGCGCTCTCTGACCGGGTGCAGCAGCTGCTCGATCCGGCCGTGCGCGAGGAGCTCCGCGACGGCTGCGAGCGGGTCTTCCCGGGGAACGGCGCCCCCGCTGCGGCCGCCCTGCTGGCGCCGATCGCCGCCGGCGACGAGCCGGAGCGCCCGACGCGAGGCGGCGGCCCTCTGCGGCGGTGGCTGCGCTACTCGAGCCACCCCGTCGGCCCTAGCCTGCCGATCGCCGGGGCGCAGACCCTGCGCGATCACGTCTATCACCGCGAGCGCGCCCGTCCGCTCGGGATCGTCTACTTCCTCGGGCAGCCCGAGGAGAATTTCGAGAGCGAGGTCGAGGCGGCGATCTCCTCGCTCGGCGTCCCGCGCGAGCGAGTGATGGTGATCACCGACTCGCTGGAGTTCGGCACCCTGCGACGCCTTGGCGTCGCGTTCCAGCGGCTTCCCACCGCGTCCGAGCTCGGCCTCGACTTCGACGATCCCGAGTACCGGTCGCTCCTCGCGCGTCGCTTCGACGAGGCGCTCGATCCATGGCGCGGCAGGTGGCGAGTGATCAGGATCGGCACGGGCAACGAGATCCTCCGCGAGGAGGCCGAGGCCGCCGGGGCCGCGCCCTCGAAGGCCGGGTCGCCGGAGTGAGGCCGCGCCGTCCTCCGCTAACCTCGGGGTCGTCCATGGTGGCTCCGGCTCCCACAGGGCCGACTGCCGTCGAGCGGGGAGACGACAGCGGCCGCACGCTCCCTTCGGCGCAAGGCGACGGCTCCTCGCGCGGCCTCGTGCTGCCCAATCTCATCATCGTCGGCGCCCAGAAGTGCGGCACCAGCGGCCTCCACTACTACCTGGGCCTGCATCCCGAGGTCTCGATGTCG
>DATFLZ010000020.1:0-12080 GCA_035267205.1 Solirubrobacterales bacterium
GCCGTAGACGACGATGCCGTGCACGATCCAGACGCATAGGAAGAAGATCGCCAGCGACCACCAGGGGAACGCCCCGCCGATCGACAGCAGCGCGATGATCGCGCCAAGGCTGCCGGCGATGATCCCGATCACGCGCCCGTAGGTGCTGCCGGACATCAGCGAGAAGCCACCGGTCAGCTGGATGGCACCGATGACGATCAGGGCCCATCCGAGGGTGTTCAGGTCATCGAGCACGAATCGCGTGTCGTTGACGAAGATGTTCGCGTCGTCGAGCGCTCCGATCCCGTAGATGATGTTCAGGAAGCCGATGATCATCAGCATGATCGCCGCGAACATCGCTCGGCCGGTACCTCTCATTGTGTCTCCTCCTCTGTTGTGGCCGGACTGGGCACAACTAACTTGCTCAGCCCGGACCGGGGTTCACCCCCGGTAGCCCGAGAAGCTATTCCCGCTCGGCCGTGGCTCCGTCATCCGATCGGGGTGATTGGCGGGCGCCCTCAGGGTCAGTACCCGACTCCCTGCTTGACCTTCTCGCGCTCGGCCTTGTCGGCGCCGCCCTTCTTCTTCAGCGTCTCGCAGGCCTCGGCGATGTCGTCGGCGAGAGTGTTGACCAGCGTGTGGCTGAAGTTGAGCTTGACCAGCGCGCGCAGCATGTTCACCTTCTCCGCGTTCGGCGGCATCGTGTACGCGGGCAGCATCCAGTTGCGCTCCGCCGCGACCTGCCAGGCGATGTCGAACTCGTCGTAGTTCTGCTCCTCGGCGAGGTTGAACGCCGCCAGCGGCAGCTGCTCCTCGCCCTCGCCGACCAGGTTGAACAGGCCGATCCCCTTGAGGCGTTCGGCGAGCAGCTTCGCGTTTTCGTTCATCACCTCCATCACGTAGCGGTAGCCCTCGTGACCGAAGCGCACGAAGTTGTAGTACTGCGCCAGCACCATCGCCGAGCCCGTCGAGAAGTTGAGCGTGAAGGTGGCATCGCGCTTGCCGAGATAGTTCTCGTAGAAGACGAGGTCCTCGGCGAGATCGGACTCCTCCCGGAAGATCAGCCAGCCGATCCCCGGGTAGACGAGCCCGAACTTGTGGCCGGAGACATTGATCGAGCGCACCTGCTCGAGCCGGAAGTCCCACTCCCGGTCCGGGTAGACGAAGGGCCACACGAACCCGCCCGAGGCGGCGTCGATGTGCAGCGGCACATCCAGCCCCTTGTCGTTCTTGAGGTCGACGAGCAGCTTGTTGATGTCCTCGATCTCGTCGGCGTGGCCGGTGAAGGTCGTGCCGAGCACGGCCGCGACGCCGATCGTGTTTTCGTCCACGTGCGGCTGCACGTCCTCCGCGCCGATCGTGTACTTGTCGGGCTGGAGGGGGACGATCCGCGGCTCGACGTCGAAGTAGCGGCAGAACTTCTCCCAGACCACGTGCACGTCGCCGCCGAAGACCATGTTCGGCCTGGTCGCGTCCGCGCCGGCCTTCTCCCGCCGCTGGCGCCACTTCCACTTCAGCGACAGCGCGCCGAGCATGATCGCCTCCGAGGACCCCTGGGTGCGGGCACCGGTCGTCTCGCCGGGCGCGTTGAACAGATCGGCGAGCATGCGGATGCAGCGCTTCTCGATCTCGGCGGTGCGCGGGTACTCGGCGTGGTCGATGAAGTTCCGGTGCAGGTTCTCGTGGATCACGCGCTGCGCCTCGGGCTCCATCCAAGTGGTCACGAAGGTCGCGAGGTTGCGCTCGGGAACCCCGTCGAGCACGAGCTCCTCGCCGATCAGGCGCATCGCGTCGACCGCGGGCATGCCGTGGTCCGGCAGCGCGTTGTCCGGCGCCCCCTCGGTCAGGAACCGGTTGCCGAACTTGCCGAGGAACCCGTCGTCGAGGGCGGCAAACTCGACCGACTTCCGCGCCTTCTCAAGATCCGACTCGCTCATCCCGCTACTCCTCCGTTTGCTGTTGACGCCTGCACCCTATTGACTGAGCGTGCCGGCGCCGTCATCCCGATCAGGTGATGGTTGGCGGCGCCGGTCGCGTAGGTTGTTCCCATGGCGATTCACTGGGCCTCCCATCGCGCCGGATCCGGCCTCAACCGCTGGATCGGGCTCGGCTTCGCGATCGGCTCGCTCTGCTTCTTCGTCGGCCCGTTCCCCGGCTACGCCCAGCTCGTCGGCGCGGAGGCCGACGGGGTCACGTTCTTCGTCGGCTCCCTGTTCTTCACGGGGGCCGCGCTGCTGCAGGCCCACGGGGCGCAGGGCGCCGACCGGCTTCCGTCCCTGATCCAGTTCGCCGGGACGATCTTCTTCAACGTCAACACGTACCGAGCGATGCAGACCGCGTTCGACGACTCGCAGGTGGACCGGCTGATCTGGGCGCCCGAGCTCGTCGGCTCGATCTGCTTCCTCGTCTCCGGCGCGATGGCCTACGCGAGCGTGCGCGGCGTGGGGCGGGTCCTGCACCACGGGACCGAGTGGCGGATCGCGGCGATCAACCTCGCGGGCTGCGTCTTCTTCATGATCTCGACCATCGCCTCCTACTACGTACCGAAGACCGGCGACATCATCAGCCTCGCGGCATCGAACTGGACGACCGGTCTGGGCGCGCTCTGCTTCCTGATCGGTGCGCTGCTTCTGCGCAAGATGCCGGAGGGGGAGCCCGCCGGTGGCTGACGCGATCGGTCAGTCGCTCTCCTTCGCGGTCGGTGTGGCGATCAGCCCGGTGCCGATCATCGGCGTCGTGCTGATGCTGGGCACTCCCCGTGCCCGCTCCAACGGCCTCTCGTTCCTGGCCGGATGGATCGGGGGGATCGCCGTCGTCGGCGCGGTCATTCTGGTGGCCGCGGGCGGGATCGGCCCGACCGACGGCGGGCAGCCCGCGGACTGGGTGAGCGTGCTGAAGCTTCTCCTCGCGGCGGTCCTGGTCCGCGTCGCCTTCCGTCAGTGGCGGGGGCGGCCCCGCGAGGGCGCCGAGCCCGAGCTGCCGAAGTGGATGGAGACCATCGACGGGTTCACCGCCGCGAAGGCCGGGGGCTTCGGCGTGTTGCTGGCGTCGATCAATCCGAAAAACCTCCTGCTGGTCGTCGCCGGCGCCGCCGCGATCGCGCAGACCGACGCCTCCACCGGCGACCAGGCCGTCGCGCTCGCGGTCTTCGCCGCGGTCGCCTCGGTTGGGGTCGGGACGCCGCTGGCGATCTACCTCGGGATGGGCGACCGCGCGGACCGCATCCTGGCCGAGTTCAAGGGCTGGATGGGCCGGCACAACGCCGCGATCATGGCGGCGATCTGCCTGATCATCGCGGCCAAGCTCGTCGGCGACGCGCTCAGCGCGCTGGGTTAACGAATGGAGGCCCGCTGGGCGGGCCTCCGTCCGTACGACTGCGGGCTGTGGTCAGACGCGTGTAGCGTCGGCCTCATCCTCGCCGTAGATGATGATTCCGTGGACCACCCAGATGCAGACGAAGAAGATCGCCAGCGACCACCAGGGGAACGCGCCGCCGATCGACAGCAGCGCGCCCAGGGCGCCGAGGCTGCCGGCGACGATGCCGATCACCTGGCCGTAGGTGTGGCCCGAGATCAAGGAGAACCCACCGGTGAACTGGATCAGTCCGAGGATGATCAACATCCATCCCATCGTGTCCAGGTCGGTGATGATGAACCGCTGATCGGAGACCAGGATGGCCGAGTCATCGAGCGCGGCAATCCCGTAGATGACGTTCAGCGTGCCGACGATCAACAACAGGATCGCCGCGAACACAACTCTTCCAGCACCTCTCACTTGTAACTCCCTCCATAGGTCCGGCCCCCGATGGGCCGGAGCATGGCTATAAAGCTACTCCCGGGGCCGGTCGCTAGGAGGCGAGGATCTTGGCCTTCTGGGCGGCGAACTCCTCGTCGGTGAGGATGCCCTGCTCCTTCAGGCCGGCCAGCTCCTTGAGCTGCTCGATCGTCGATGCCTCGGACGCGGCCGGTGCGGCCGCGGGCTGCGCCTGCGGGGGCTGTGGCTGCTGGGCCTCGTAGCGGTACTCCATCGGCTGCTGGCCACCCTGCTCCTGCCAGCGCTGTGCCTGGCGACGGGAGACCCTGTTGCTGACGGCGGTTGCGGTGCCGGCGACGGCTGCCGTCCTGGCGACTCCGCGTAGCAATCCTGGCATGGCTCTCTCCTTCTTCTCGCTTGACTAGGAAGCGTCTTCGGTGGCGTCCAGCGCCGCGATCACGGCCTGGACCGGGATCCGGCCGCTGGCGACGAGCTGCGCGCCGTTCTCGCGGAGCGCTGTCGCGAACCCGGCCGCCCAGCTGTTCTCGTAGACGAGCAGCGCCGCGGTCGTGCCCGGCTCGAGCGCCTCGGCGGCCTCGCGCGTGTCGTCCTCGCTGAGCAGGCCGGACGCTGCGCCGGTCAGCTCATCGAGCCCCTCGATCTGCGCGAGGTCGGACATCTCCATCCCGGCGACATTGCCCTGATCGTCCTTGGTGATGAAGGCGAGGTCGAGGATCCTGATGATCCCGCGTTCGACCAGATCGATCAGATGCGGCGCTGCGGCACCGTTCGGTTGGCCGTCCTGCCACTCGACCAGGACGTAATCAATCGGACCGATCTCCTCAAGCTGTTCAGCGCTCATGGCGCGAGCATATACCCCCGGCTCAGCGCGTGGGGGCCTGCGGCGAGCCGATGCCCTGGCGGTCGGCGGCGCCCGCGAAGGTCGACTCGGCCGGCACGTCGTAGCTGCGCTCGACGCTGGACTCGAGCAGCCCGAGCTGATGCTCGACGGCCGGGCGCCGGTGCTCGGGCGCCCAATCTCGGAGGCCCTCGAGCAAGGCGCGCAGCCGGCGCATGACCTGGAACGACGTCTGGCCGAAGTAGCGCGTCTCGTCCAGCGCCAGGCTCAGGAAGCTCTCCCAGGTGGAGGTTGGGTAGATGAGCCGGACCTGGCCGGCCGCGCTCTCGAGGGAGCCCGGGGTGAGCCGTCGGCGGGCGAGCATCTTGAGTAGCAGCTCGATCTGATCGAGCGCCTGGATCGAGGTGGTCGGGTCGTTGACGCCGGGCGAGAGCGCCTTCGACGAGATGTCGGCGAGCAGCCGGAAGCCGAAGGCCGGATCCTGACGCAGGTTGCGCTCGTCACCGGTCGCGATCGAGTTCTGCAGGCGGGCCTCATCGACCGCCTGGCTCTCTCCCCAGATCCGGAACAGCGGCGTCTCCGGTGCGAGCAGATCGCCGGTGGTCGGGATCAGCTCGATCACCGTGTCGGTCTCCTGGCCGATCTCGACCAATCCCCGGGCATCGACGCTCTGCAGGATCCCGGGATGCCGCTCATAGGTCACGACGCGTGAGCTCCTGCCCTCCCTTGGGTCCGGGTCGGGCTCGAGGCGATCCCGGTCCTCCACGCGATCGGGATAGATCCGGTCGATCACCTTGGCGGTCTCGCGGGCGAGATCGCCGGTGACGGAGGCGACGCGCAGGCCCTGCGTGGTCGTGCTGATCAGGCGCAGGAACATGATCATGCTCGCGAGGAGCATCAGCAGCGCGACGGAGATCGAGTTGTCGGGGACGAAGTTCTCGTTGCCGTCGGCGCCGATCGTGCGCAGCACGAGCAGCGAGTACATGAACGTCATCATGAAGATGCCCAACGCGAACTTGGTCGTCGGATCGCGCAGGAAGCGGCGGAGCATCCGTGGCGAGAACTGGCTCGAGCCGAACTGGACCGCGAGCAGCAGGATCGAGAAGACGAAGCCGGTGAAGGTGATCATGCCGCTGACGATCGCCCCGAGCATGCCCTGGGCGGCGCCGGAGCCGTAGGTGATCCCGAGCGTGGTGTCGACGCTCGCGTCGAGATCCGGGAGGGCGATCCCGAGCACGATCGCGAGCGTCATGAAGAGGGCCGGAACCAGCCAGATGCTGTTGCGCACGTACTCGAAGATCCGCCATCGCGTGCGCCAGGAGAACATCGCGCGGAGACTACCCCTATCTGTGGATCTCGACCGGGGCGAGCTCCGGGCGCTTCGGCTCGATTCCGTCCCCCGAGGACGTTCCCCGCAGGCGCCGGAGGATCCACGGGGTCAAATAGAAGCCCGCCCAGAACACCGTGCCGGCCGCCCGAGCGACGCGCCGCGGCGGCCGGTGCGGCCCGAGCTTGTGGACCCAGCCGGGGTCGAGCTCCTCGATGCCCAGGGTGGCCGCGGCGAGGTCGGCCATGCGCTCGTGGCCGTGCGGGCTGGCGTGGAGGCGGTCGCGGGCCCACATCGCCGGGTGGTTGACCTCGTCGGCCTCGAGGTCGACGAGCAGCGCACCGTGACGCTCGGCGATCTCGGCGATCGTGCGGTTGAACGCCTCGAGCTTCGGGGCGAACCGCGACGTGCCGAGCGAGATCGAGCCGCCGATGTCGGGGTAGTTGACGACGAGGACGGTGGCGCCGGTCTCGCGCAGGCCGGCGACGATCGCCTCGAGGTCCCGGGCGCGGGCCTCGAGGTCGACGTTTGGGCGGAGGATGTCGTTGACGCCGGCGAGGACGCTGGCCAGATCCGGCTCCATGGCGATCGCGGGCCCCAGCTGCTCGGCCGCGATCTGGGGCAGCTTGCGGCCCCGGATCGCGAGGTTGGCGTAGCGCAGGTCGGGGTTGCGGCGGGCGAGCTTCTCCGCCAGCCGATCGGCCCAGCCGCGGTGGCGCGGGCCGCCCCGGGGATCCGGGTCCATCAGCCCCTCGGTGGTCGAGTCACCGATCGCGACGTAGCGCTCGAAGCGGGGTGCCGCTGAGTTCTCCACGGGCCTGAAGGGATAGCCGATCCGGCGGCGGCGCGCGGGCTCGCCTACTTCTCCTTGCGCCGCCTCGCCCGGAAGGCGCGGGCCTTGTTGCGGTTCCCGCATTCGCCCATCTGGCACCAGGTCGCCGAGCGGTTGCGGGAGCGGTCGTAGAAGGCCCAGTGGCACTCGGGCGCAGGGCAGGCCTTGAGCCGCCCCCAGGTGTCGTCGCCCATCGCCTCGTGGACGCGGGCGAGGACCTCGCCGAGGGCGGCATCGATCCCGCCGGAGCCGCTGACCAGCTCGGTGCCCTGCGGGCGGAAGCGGAGGCCGAGCGCGATGTCGGAGGAGGCTGCGTTGAGCGCCGCGAGCGCGTCCGGGGGAGGGGCGTCGCCGGCGTTGTTGGCGAGCAGCAGCTCACGGATCGCCTCCCGCACGGCGATCAGCCGGCGGCGCTCCTCGCCGGTGAGGAGCTTGCGCTCGCCGAGGCCGTGCTGGCGGAGCCAGTCCGCTGCGGAGCTCCCGTCGCCGAGCTCGTCGGTGCTCTCCTCGATGTCGAGGCTGTTGACGAACTCGCGGACCAGCTCGAGCCGGTCGGGAGCGTGATGGGTCTCACGCATAACCGGCAATCTATCAGGGCTGGTTATGCTATAACTGGCTAACAAGTTTTACTGGTTACGACCCGCGAAAGGAGGGATCTGCCATGAACGCCATGTTCGGAGTACTGCTCAACGACGCGACCCAGGCCCAGCGCCGCAGTCGCGCCCGGGCGCAGCGCGAGTCTCGCCGCCGCGGACAGCGCCGCCCGCGCTGACGCGCAAGCCTCCAGCTCGTGCGCCGGCGGCGGTTAGACCGTCGTCGGCGCCGGGCTGGGCCCGCCGCCGCGCTTCTTCGGCTTGACCGCCGACTCCAGCTCCTCCTGGGTGAAGCCGCCGAGCGCGGCCCCCTCGGCCGCGTAGTGGTAGAGCGCGACGCCAAAGATCCCGCTCAGGGCCTTCTGGATCAGCATCGCGATCATGATCACGATCGCGCCCACGACGACCAGCAGCGCGCCGCCGAAGCCGCTCGTGCTCCAGAGCAGGATGCCGAGGCCGACCAGCGCGGCGCCGGGGAGGAAGCCGAGCAGGAAGGTGACCCCGCCGATCGCGATGTTGCCGGTCACCTGCTGGCCCCAGCGCGACTTGAAGAGCGAGCCGGCGCGCTTGATCGTCGTGATCGGGCCGGTGCCCTCGATCGCGATCACCGGCACCGCGAGGAAGGTCACGAGCGCCCAGCCGATGTCGAGCAGGCGGCCGATGATCGCCCCGGCCCACCCCTGCTCCTCGATCGCGCTGATGATCAGCCCGACCACGGTGGAGAAGAAGGCCCAGCCGGCGATCTGGGGAAACAGCCCGCGAGCGTCGGCGAGGCCGTGGCCCACGGTCGCCTCCGGCTCGTTCTGGAAGATCCGGTTTGCGGTCGCCGCGAGCCCGACGCTGAAGAAGATCGTCACCACCGCGAGGATGTACACGCCGATCACCATCAGCGGGATGCCGACGAGCTCGCCGCCCTCCTCGATCAGGTAGAGGCCGGGCCCGAGCGTGATGATCGCGAGCGGGATCGAGGCGATCGCGCCGTAGATCGGAAAGCGGATCAGCTGGCGGTTGTCCCGCAGCACGCCCCAGCTCTTCTTCGTCAGCGCCCAGCCTGCGCGGATCCGCCTCATGCTCCACCTCTCAATCGAGTTCGCTCCGCAGTATCCCCGAGTCGGCCGTGCCGGGGGAGGGCGCCCTCAGCCGCGCAGCAGCTCGCCCATCCGCGAGTGGCGGGTCGTGGCGTCGGTGTTGGCGAGCGCCCGCTGGACGGCGCGCGGGTCGCAGGCGAGCAGGCACAGCTTCTGAGCCCGGGTGACCGCTGTGTAGAGCAGGTTGCGGGAGAGCAGCTGGGGCGCGTGCGAGGAGTGGAGGCAGACCACAACCGCGGGGATCTCGAAGCCCTGGGCCTTGTGGACGGAGGCGCAGAAGCCGCCGCGGAGCGCGCGGGCCTCCGCGTAGGGGAGGGTGAGCAGCTCGCCGAGCTCGGTCTCGAGATACAGCTCCGAGCTTTCCTCGTCGGCCGAGTCGATCACGAACATCGTCCCGTTCGAGATCTCGAGCTCGGGGATCGAGCGCGTGATCAGCACGCGCTCACCGACCCGGAAGCGCCCATCCAGGACGCGCTGCGCGGAGCCGCAGAGGATGTCGCGGATCCGCTCGTGCAGGGAGTCGATCCCCAGCGGCCCCCGGTACTGAGGCGCCAGCACCTGGACCTGGCGGAGCGGGTCGAGCCCGTACTCGGCCGGGATCCGCTCGGTCGCGATCCTGACCACGTCGTCGGCCAGGGCCTGGGCGGTGGAGCGGCGGTGCACGAAGAAGTCCTGCACCTCGTCGGCGTGGGGGACGGAGCGCGGCTGCTCACCGGCGCGGATCGAGTGTGCGGCGCCGACGATCATCGAGGTCTGCGCCTGGCGGAAGACGAACTCGAGCCGCACGGTGGGCGTGATCCCGGACTCGATCAGCTCGAGGAACGGCTTGCCGGGGCCGACCGGCGGGAGCTGATCGGCGTCTCCGATCAGGACCAGGTGGGTCTCTGGCCCGATCGCGGCGATCAGGTACCGGCAGATCTCCAGCGACAGCATCGAGGCCTCGTCGACGATCACGAGATCCGCCTCGATCGGCTCGGACTCGTCCCGGCCGGGGAAGTCTCCGGGGATCCAGGCCAGCGCCTTGTGGATGGTCTCGGCCGGCGCGCCCTCGGTGGCCTGCGTGAGCCGCCGCGCCGCGCGCCCGGTGGGGGCGAGCAGGCGGAGCTTGATCTCGTGCGCGTCCGCGAGCAGCGCGAGCTGGTGAGTGAGGTGGGTCTTGCCGGTCCCCGGCCCGCCGGTGATCACCGAGACCCGCTCGGTCAGCGCGTTGATCACGGCGTCGCGCTGGTGGTCGTTCAGGTCGCCGAGCTCGGACCGCGGGACGTCGCGGCTCCAGGCGGGCTTGGAGCGGGCCATGCCGCCGAGCGCGGCGGCGAGCCAGCGCTCGGCCTCGTGCGTCCAGGCCCGGTAGACGAGCGTCCCCTCCACCGTGAGCTCCGGATGGGCGCTGATCTGCCCGATCGACGGCTCGGCCTCGGATCCGAGCAGCTCGCGCATCGCGTTGAGCAGCTCGGGGAGCGGGAGGTGCGTGTGTCCCCGGTTCTCCGCCTCGCTCAGCGCGTGCACCGCCGCCGCCTGGATCCGCTCGGGGGAGGAGGGATCGACCTCGAGCGCCAGCGCGAGCCGGTCGGCGCTGTGGAATCCGACCCCGTGCAGCGAGGTGAGCGAGTAGGGGTCGGAGCGGACCGCCTCGCTGGCCTCGGTCCCGTGGACCGCGACCAGCTCCGGCACGTGCCGCGCCAGGCCGTGCGGGGCGAGCAGGGTGTACAGGCGGCGCTGGTCGCGACGCTCGAGCCAGCCCTCGGCCGCCTCCCTGGCCTTGACCGGGCCCACTCCCTTGAGCGAGCCGAAGGCGGCCTCGGGGTCGCGGTCGATCACGTCGAAGACGTCCTCGCCGTGGGCCTCGATCAGGGTGGCGGCCCGGGAGGCGCCGATCGCCGGGATCGTCTTCAGGTACTGGCGCGCGCCCTCGATCCCGGCCGGGTCGAGCGGCTCGGCCTCGAACGCGCGGAGCTGGAGGCCGTGCTGCGCGTGCTCCTCCCAACGCCCGCTGACCCGGGCCCGCGCGCCCTCGTCGAGGTGGGCCAGCGGCCCGACGATGCTGGTCGGTGAGCCGTCTCCCAGCGATGCCTCCGCGACCACGAAGGCGCCGTCCTCGGAGGCGAAGCGGACGTGCTCGATCCGCACCTCCCCGTCGAAGGGATCGCCGGGCACCGGGTGGGGCCCGCCGAGCCGTTCCTGGGTTCCGCGCTCTTCCACGTGCTCAGTCTCCCACCCCGGAGACCTCGTCCTCGCCCCCGCCGGTCGCTCGACGCTCGGCCCATCTTCCGGCCTGACCCCCACCACAGGGGGGCAGGGCCGGAATGCGGACCGTGTCGGCCTCAGCCGCCGGGTGGGGTGGACGCCACCGCGTCGGCGAAGCCCTTGGCGCGCAGCGTCCCGAGGCCGGTCGCCAGGTCGTAGCCGGGCTGCGCGGCTCCGCCCGCGGGTGATTGCCCGAGCGGGGTGTTCGGCTTCGGCGAGCTCGTGCCCTCCGTGACGTCGAAGAAGACGGAGGCGTAGTCGTCCCCGCGGCCGATCGCGTACAGCAGCGGCGGCAGCGAGCCGAGCTGCGGCCGGCCGGCCGCGCGCTCCTGCTCGAGCGTGAGCGCGACGATCGCGGCGGCGAGCGGCGTCGCGGCGCTCGTGCCGCCGTCGGCTCCCCAGCCCTGCATGGTCGCGTCGAAGATGGCGAGGCCCGGGGCGAAGGCCGCGTTCGCCGCGAGGTCCGGCGTCAGCCGCGTCGGCTGTCCGGACTGGAGGTCCGGCCCGACACCGGGCGCCCGCTGAAACCCCGGCCGCGCCCAGACGCCGCTCGGGCCGCCCCCGGAGCCGACGCCGTCCTCGCCGGGATCGCCGAAGGTCGACCACACGACCTCGTCGGCGATCTCGTTGTCCGCCGTCACGCTCAGCGCCGTCCCGCCGACCCCGGCGACGAACCGCGAGCTGTCGGGATAGCCCGCGATCTCCTTCGGGACCTGGCAGCCGAGGAACCCGAGATCGCCGGAAGCGGCCAGTGCGGTGATCCCGAGCACGGACGCCTCGCGCAGCAGTCGCTGGCTCAGCGTCAGCTGGTCGTCGGTGAACCGGGACTCGCAGACGCCGTCGCTGATCGAGAGCACGTGGGGGAGCTTTCCGTTCTGCCGGGAGCGGTCCAGGACGCCGAACATGAAGAGGGGGAACGAGTGGGAGAAGTTGGTGTCGAGCGGAACCGAGATCGGCGTGATCCTCTGCAGCCGCGGGGCGAGGGTCGCGAGCGCCTCGACGTCCAGGTACTCCTCGTCGGAGGTGTTCTGCGTGGACGGCACCGAGCTCGGCATGCGAATCAGCTCGAGGCTGGGCTCGGGCATCCCGAAGCACTGCGCCCAGGTGCGGATGCTCGACTTCTGCAGGCGCTGGCCGGCGAGGGTCGCGACCCGGATCCCGCGGCCCTCGAGGCCGCTCGCATGGAGCGGGTCGACCTCGTAGGCGGTCGCGAGCTGGTTCGGGGTGTAGGCGCCGGTGGCGACCGCCTTGCTACAGCCCTCCGGGGTGCCGTCGTTGGTGATCTTGGCCCGCCGCGCCGCCGGGTCGGGAACGCTCGCGGTCGAGCCGAGCTGATACCGCTCGCCGGCCGAGATCTGGCGCACCGGGCGCCGCAGCTTCCCCGGCAGGCAGAGCCCACGGCTCG
>DATFLZ010000021.1:0-5295 GCA_035267205.1 Solirubrobacterales bacterium
GCCAGTGGGCGAGTGAGCGCAGGGCACGATCGACCGCGCTGGGAGCGGCCCTGCCGGGCTCGGTGTGGAGGGCGAGGACCTGCAGCCGCGGCGGCTCGCCCCCGCCGTTGCGCTCGACCCGCAGATCAGCGCGCGCGACGATCCGGTCGCGGTGGAGGATCGGCAGGACGTAGTAGCCCCAGCGCCGCTTCGCCGCCGGCACGTAGATCTCGAGCCGGTGCTCGAAGCCGAACAGCTCCTCGGCCCGGCGCCGGTCGCAGATCAGGTTGTCGAAGGGCGAGAGGGCGACCGTGCGCCGAGGCGGCTCGAGGCGATCGAGCCCCTCCAGCGACTCGGGCAGCATCCACCAGGCGCCGCCGCGCCCCTCGACCTCGACCCGGACCAGCCGGCCGTTGCCCTCGAGCTCCCCGAGCGCTCCCCTGCCGGCGCCCCCGAGCCCCTGGTACCGGCGCCGGGTGAAGTGGGCGTTGATGTGCGGGGCGCGGGCGACGCCGAGCATCCCGACCGTGCGCAACACCGCCCTGCGGGTGACCTCGGCCGCGTCGAGCGGCTCGGCGTCCGCCGCCGTCAGCGTGCCCGGCGGCAGGCAGCGCTCGAGCAGATCCCAGCGCCGCTCGATCCCTACCCGGTCGGCGATGCCGATCCGGCCGCTGTGCCAGAGCCGGTCGAGCATCCGCGCGATCGTCTGCCGCGAGGAGACCTCGTCGGTCCAGTGCCCCCACCTCCAGGCGCTCGTGGACAGGTCCTCGAGCTCGGAGGCCCGCAGGGGCCCGCTCTCCCGTAGCGCCGCGAGCGTGTGCTCGGCGAAGGCGGCGTTCTCCCGCATCCACTCGGGCGTCCGGCTGGATGCGGGGAGGCGCTCGAGATAGGTACGCATCGCCCACCGGTGGAGCGGCAGGTCGTCGACATGGCAGATGCTCGCCTCGTGACACCAGTAGTCGAAGAGCACGCGCCCGCGGTACGTGGCCTCGGCCAGCGCGCGTGCGTGCGAGCCATGGGTGCCGCTGCGGAGGCGGGCGCGCAACACGAGCAGGGGCGAGCGGGCGACGACCCCGACCGGGTCGAGCTGCAGACAGCCCAGGCGCGCGACCACAGCCGCGACCCCCGTTCCCGGCGCCGGGGGAAGCGCAAGCCCCTGCGCGTGGAGGGCCAGGGCTCGCGCGCGCTCGATCGAGATCACCGCAGCGGTCATGGCCGGAGCGCGAGCGTGCGGGAGGGCTCTCCGCCCCCTACGACCGCGCGAACCTCCCGATCGTCTCCCCCGGCTTCAAGCCCGGCAGCGCCTCGCGGAGGATCCGGTAGTAGGCGAGCTCCTCCTTGGTGCGCAGCGGCGGGTCGAGCGCGGACCGCTCGGACTCGAACTCCGCGTCGCTGATCGCCGCCTCGATCCGCTCCGTCAGGACGTCGGCCGCACCGCTGCCGGTTCCGAACTGCGCCTTCTCCCGCCACAACAGGTCCTCCGGCAGCGCTCCATCGAAGGCCTCGCGGAGCAGCCGCTTCTCCGGGACCTCCGGTCCCGCGGTCTTCCAGCCCGCCGGCAGATGCAGGCCATAGGCGATCACCTCGCGGTCGAGGAAGGGGACGCGCGCCTCGAGGCCGTGCGCCATGGTCACGCGGTCGGCGCGCTGAAGGTTGAGGTTGTGGAGGCCCTCGATCGTGCGGACCAGCTCGGCGTGGAGATCATCCTCGTCGGCGAACTCCTCGTGGTAGTACCCGTAGCCGGCGAAGATCTCATCGGCGCCCTCGCCCGTGAGCACGACCTTGACGTGCTCGGCGGTCATCTCCGCGAGCAGATAGTTGGGGACCGCGCTGCGGACCAGCGAGGGATCGAAGGACTCGATCACGCGAACGGTCTCGGGCAGGACCGCGAGCGCCTCCTCGGCCGTGTACACACGCTCGTGGTGCTCGCTCCCCAGGTGCTCGGCCACACGGCGCGCAGCGTGCCGGTCGGGGCTGTCCTCGGTCCCCACCGCGAAGGTCTGCAGTCGCTGGCCACGGCTCTCGTAGTACTCGGCGGCGACGGCGGCGACGAGGCTCGAGTCGAGACCGCCGGAGAGGAACACCCCCACCGGCACGTCGCCGATCATCTGTCGCTTGACCGAATCGGCGACGACCTCGCGGGTCTGCGTGAGGACATCGTCCGGGATCGGGGCGCCGGGCTCCTCAGGGCCGGGCAGCTTCCTCAGCTGACCGGCGTCGGGCACCGCGTTCTCGAAGCGGACAAGTCCACCCTCCGGGGTCCAGTAGTGGCCGGGCGGGAAGGCCTCGACGAGCGGCAGCCAGGAGGGGTCGAAGGCGCGCATCTCGGAGGCGAAGCGGGTCTCCTCCCCGCGCCGGGCCCAGTACAGGGGCTTGATCCCAACCGGGTCGCGGGCCGCGAAGAAGCGGCCCTCGGCATCGGCGGCGAGCACCGCGTACATGCCGCTCAACTCGGCGAGGGCGGCGGGGCCGCGATCCTCGAGCAGGTGCAGGGCGACCTCGTTGTCCGAGCGGCTGGCGAAGAGGCGCCCGTCCAGCGACTCGCGCACGTCCTCGTGGTTGTAGATCTCGCCGTTGCCGACGAGCCACAGCCCGCCCTCCCCGGCGCCCAGCGGCTGGCTGCCGCCGCCGATGTCGACGATCGAGAGTCGCGTGTGGCCGAGCCAGGCACCCCCGAGGTCGATCGAGCCCGAGTCGTCGGGGCCGCGGTGGGCGAGGCGATCGAGCATCCGCCGGCCCGCGGCGGGGTCGATGGGACCGTGCTTGCCGGCGATTCCACACATGCCACAAGCGTACGCTGCGCACCGCTGACCCCGCTCGGGCCGGCGGCCGTTCGTGAGTTCCGCGTCCGCCATCTGCGACGATCCGCAGGTGAGCGATCGGGCGAGCTCCGCGATGAACCAGCCGCTTCAGGCGGCGGGGCTCAAGAACGCCGACGCGGGCGGCACCAACGCGGCCGAGGCGCTCGCGGCGGCCGAGGCGGCGCTGGCCGCGGCCGAGTGGAGCCGGGCGGTAGAGCTCTTCCAGCTCTCGATCGAGCGGGAGGAGAGCGCCGAGGCTTTGGAGGGCCTGGGCTGGGCCGGCTGGTGGCTGGCGGACGAGGAGCTCACCTTCGGGGCGCGGATGCGCGCCTTTCAGCTCCACCGGGCCGCCGGGGAGCGGGCGGCCGCGGCCCGGGTCGCCGCGTGGATCGCGGCCGACTTCCGCGAGTACCGGGGCGAGGAGGCAACCGCGCGCGGGTGGATGCAGCGTGCGGCGAGCCTGCTCGACGGCCTCCCCGAGGTGCCCGAGCACGGGTGGCTGGCGCTGCTTCAGGCTGACTTGGCGATCAACTTCGACCGCGACAGCGAGAACGCCCTTGCCCTCTGCGTGCAGGCGCGCCGGATCGGGCGCGAGCTCGGCGTGAGCGATCTGGAGGCGGTCGGCCTCGCGCAGGGCGGCTGCTGCCACGTTGCCGAGGGACGAGTCGCGGAGGGGATGCGCTGGCTCGACGAGGCGGTCGCGATCGCCTCCTCCGAGGACCTGCACCTGCCAATCAGCCAGGGTTGGGCGCTCTGCTGTCTGATCTCCACCTGCGACGGGATCGGCGACTTCCAGCGCGCCGCCGAGTGGTGCGAGACGACCCGCCGCTTCACCGAGCGCTGGGGCAGCCGGCAGCTGCTCGGCGTCTGTCGCTCGAGCTACGGGCGGGTGCTCGCCACCCAGGGGGACTGGACCGCGGCCGAACGGGAGCTGACCGGCGCAGTCGAGGATCTGCGCTCTACCCGTCCGGGCATGGCGGCGGGCGGGCTGGCGCGACTCGGCGAGCTGCGGGCGCGGCAGGGGCGGGAGGCCGAAGCGCGGGAGCTGTTTGAACAGGCGGGCTCCGCCGGGCTGGTCGGGCTCGGCTACCTGGAACTGGGAGCGGGCAACCCCGAGCAGGCCGCCGCGCTCGCCCAGCGGGCGTTGAGGCGCCTGCCGGAGGCGGCGATCCTCGACCGACTCCCCGCGCAGGGCCTACTGACCCGCGCCCTCGACGACTGCGGCAGCGGCGAGGGCGCGGCCGAGGCGCTCGACGAGGTACGGCGAGCGAGCGAGGCGATCGGCACGCCTTACCTGCGCGCCCACGCGAGCCTGCTGGAGGCTGACCACGCGCTGGCAACCGGCGATGCCGACCGGGCGCGCCGCGGCGCCGAGGACGCGGTCGACGGCTTTGAGGGGAGCGCCGCCCCCTACGACGCCGCCCACGCGCGCTTGGCACTCGCCCAGGCGCTGGCGCGCCTCGGATGGGGCGACGCGGCCGAGCGCGAGCGCGCCGGAGCAGCCTCCACCTACGAGGAGCTCGGCGCCGCCGCCGACGTTGAGCGCGCACGGCAGCCACTCGCGGAGAGCAACCTCCCTGTCGGCGGCGATGCCGGGCATGAGCTCGGATCGCTCACTCCCCGCGAGCTCGAGATCCTGCGACTCGTCGCGGGCGGAAAGAGCGATGCCGAGATCGCCGAGGAGCTCGTAATCAGCTCCCACACGGTGCATCGCCACGTCGCGAACATCCGCACCAAGCTCGGGCTCCCCTCCCGCTCGGCCGCGGTCGCCTGGGCTACCCGCTCGGGCCTGATCTAGCCGGCGACCCAGCCACTTCCGGATCCCCGCGACGCCCGCTTCGGAGCCGCCTGGCCCGATCCGGCCATCTTCGAAAGATGGCCCGAAAAGGCGAAGCCATGCGGATCCTGCGCGCCTACCGTGGTTCCCGCAATCAGCCGTACCCACCGAATGGAGCTAGAGATGTATTCCCCCACCGCCTTCGCAACAGCCACCGAGGCCCCGACTCTGCCGACGGGCACCGTCCACCACCCCGGCGAGCCCGAGTACGACGACGCGATCACGCTGTTCAACTCGATGATCGAGAAGCGGCCCCGGATCGTCGCCCGCTGCAACACGAGCGCCGATGTCGCCGCAGCGATCGCCTACGCCCGCGCCCGCGGACTGCCGTTCGCCGCTCGCGCCGGCGGCCACTCCGTCACCGGCCTGTCGATCGCCGAGGGCGGCGTCGTCGCCGATATGCGCGGGATCGACTCGGTCGAGGTCTTCCCCGAGCGCCGGATCGCCCGGGTCGGCGGCGGCGCCGACTGGGCCCGGGTGGACCGCGCCACGACCGAGCACGGGCTGGCGACCACCGGTGGTCGCGTCTCCAGCACAGGCGTCGCCGGACTCACTCTCGGTGGCGGCTCGGGCTGGCTCGAGCGCAAGCACGGACTCGCCGCCGACAACCTGGTCGGCGCCGAGCTGGTGACTGCCTCGGGGGAGGTCGTCGAGGCCTCGGCCGACGCCAACGCCGAG
>DATFLZ010000022.1:0-2920 GCA_035267205.1 Solirubrobacterales bacterium
TCCGGGGCGCTCTCGAGCAGGGCCAGGGGCCCGCCCAGACGGGGCGGCAACAGGTTCACCAGCGGCTCGGCCAGCGGGGCCACCTCAGGCTGGCGCTCGCGGACGATCTCCTTGGCCCTCGCGATCTTGCGGGCGGTTGCCCTGGTGCGCTCCGGGTAGATCGTGATCGCCTCGGCGGGGCCCAGGTCCTCGGTCAGCAGGACGAGCTTGTCGAGCTCCGCGTCGGCGCGGTTGAGAAAGTTCGTCGGGATCCAGCGGCCGCCGATGTCGATCGCCGGGAGCACCTCCAGCTCCCGCTTGACGACGTAGCGGAGGCCGTACCCGCCCCGCAGCGCCAGGGTGTTGTCACCGAGCAGGTTGTCGACGATGCTCGCGTGGCGGATGCAGACGATCACCGGCCCCGGGCTCGCCTCCTCCAGCCCCTCGATCTCCACCCCGACGCCGAACAAGGTCCGGAACGCGACCAGGTGGGCGCGCGCCCACCGCGGCCGCAGCCAGTAGATCCCGCGGCGCCTGCTCATCGAGCCGACGCCGAACGGCCCGCCGGAGCGCAGCCAGATCCCGGTCAGCAGGATCAGCGCGACCAGCTCCGTCAGCAGAAAGCACCAGATGAAGGCGAGCAGGCGGACCCCGACCAGCGGCTTGCCGGTCCGGGCCTTCAGGTAGAGGTCGACGACCAGGGCGCCGAGGAACAGGAGCGGCGAGAGGATCGTGATCAACAGGAAGCCGAGCAACTCGAGCGCAGCCCCCCGTGCGCGGCGCAGGAGGCGGCTGGTCGCGGTCCCGGGAGCGGGGACGAGCGGGCCCTCACCGATCTCGCCGACGGGGATGGGCTTGATCTCCTCGAGACGGCGCACGCGGCGAGCCTAGATGATCGCGAGCGGCCCAGCGGCCGGGGATCAGTCCTCGTCGCCGATCTTGAGGACGGCTAGGAACGCCTCCTGCGGCACCTCGACGGAGCCGACCTGCTTCATCCGCTTCTTGCCCTTCTTCTGCTTCTCGAGCAGCTTTTTCTTGCGGGTCACGTCGCCGCCGTAGAGCTTCGCGGTGACGTCCTTGCGCACCGCCTTCACCGTCTCGCGCGCGAGGATCCGGGAGCCCACGGCGGCCTGCACCGGGACGTCGAACTGCTGGCGCGGGATCGTCTTGCGAAGCCGCTTGACCAGCTCGCGCCCCGCCGGCTCGGCGCTGTCTTTGTGGACGATCATCGAGAGCGCGTCGACGGTGTCGCCGGCTAGCAGGACCTCGAGCTTGACGAGCTCGGAGACCTGGCTCGGGAGGGGCTCGTAGTCGAGCGATGCGTAGCCACGGGTCGAGGACTTGAGCAGGTCGAAGAAGTCGAGCACGATCTCGCCCAGCGGCAGGTCGTAGCGGAGCTGGACCCGCTCGGGGCTGAGGTAGTGGAGGTCGACGTGGGTGCCGCGCCGGCCCTGGCAGAGCTCCATCACGGCGCCGACGTGCTCGGTCGGGGTGATCACCGAGGCGCGGATGTAAGGCTCGGTGACGTGCTCGATCGAGGCCGGGTCGGGCATCGCCGCCGGGCTGTGGACCTCGAACTCCTCCCCGTCGGTCTTCAGCACGTGGTAGCTGACGTTGGGGGTCGTCGCCATCAGGTCGAGGTCGTACTCGCGCTCGAGGCGCTCGCGGACGATGTCCATGTGAAGAAGGCCGAGGAAGCCGCAGCGGAAGCCGAAGCCGAGCGCGTCCGAGGTCTCCGGCTCGTAGGAGAGCGCGGCGTCGTTCAGCGACAGCTTGTCGAGCGCGTCGCGCAGGTCCTCGTAGCGATCGGTGTCGATCGGGAACAGGCCGCAGAAGACGACCGGCTGCACCTCGCGGTAGCCGGAGAGGGCCTCGGCCGCGCCGCCGTCGCGCGCGGTCAGCGTGTCGCCGACACGGAGCTTGGCCACGTCCTTCAGCCCCGTGATCACGTAGCCGACCTCGCCGGCGTCCATGCGCTCGGCGGCGGTCATCTGCGGCCGGAAGAAGCCGATCTCGTCGATCTCCGCCTCGGTGCCGGCCTGCATCGCGCGAATCGTCTCCCCCTTGCCGAAGGTGCCGTCGATCATCCGCACGTAGGCGACGACGCCGCGATACTGATCGAACTCGGAGTCGAAGATCAGTGCCCTCGGCGGGGCCGACGGATCCCCCTCGGGCGGCGGCACGCGCTCCACGATCGCCTCGAGGACACGGTCCACCCCCTCCCCCGTCTTGGCCGAGATCGGGATCGCGTCCTCGGGATCCGTGCCGAGCAGGTCCGCGATCTCAGCGGCCACCCGTTCGGGCTCGGCCCCGGGAAGGTCGACCTTGTTGAGGACCGGAATCAACTCGAGCCCCGCCTCGATCGCCGCGTAGGTGTTGGCGACCGTCTGGGCCTCGACGCCCTGCGCGGCGTCGACGACCAGCAGCGCACCCTCGCAGGCAGCGAGACTGCGTGAGACCTCGTAGGAGAAGTCGACGTGCCCGGGTGTGTCGATCAGGTGCAGGTGGTAGTCCTGCCCGTCGGCGGCCTCGTAGTCGACGCGAACCGCCTGCGCCTTGATGGTGATGCCGCGCTCGCGCTCGAGGTCCATCGAATCCAGAACCTGCGCTCTCATCTCGCGCTCGGTGATCGCGCCGGTCATCTCGAGGATGCGGTCGGCGAGGGTCGACTTGCCGTGGTCGATGTGGGCGATGATGGAGAAGTTGCGAATCTGCTGCATGTGGTCGAGAATCGGTGGCGAAGAGAGGACGCGAGCGTGCGCGGTGTCGTCGGCTCACACCCAGGGTCGGTGGCCGCTGGACGCAGGATCAACGACGATCACCGCATGAATCGAGCACACATGATGACTAAGAGCCTGACCACCGCGGTCTGCCTGGGCGCCCTCCTGTTCCCGGTGGTTGCCCCGGGCGCCGAGCGCGAGCCCCTGGAGACCTGCATGGG
>DATFLZ010000023.1:0-7774 GCA_035267205.1 Solirubrobacterales bacterium
AGCTGCGGCGAAGACCGATGCGGAGCTCGCGACCCTCGATCGTCGCGGCCTCGCGCCCGCCCTCGGGGTCCGCGTCGACGTAGCCGACCGACCCGGCCAGCACCTCGCCACCGAGGTACTCCTCGTGGGCGCGAGCAGCCGCGAGCAGCTCGTCGTCACCCGCGAGCTCCAGCTCGATCCGGTCGGTGATCTCCAGGCCGGCCTCCTTGCGGGCGTTCTGGACGGCGCGGACGATCTCCCGCGCCAGTCCCTCCTGCACCAGCTCCGGGGTGAGATCGAGCGCCAGGGCCACGGCTCGCCCCGCCTCCGACTCGACCATGTAGCCCTCGAGCGGCTCCATCACGAGCGTCAGATCGTCGGGCTCGAGCGTGTGGTCGTGGCCGTCGATCGAGATCCCGATCTCGCGCTCGCCGGCGATCGCCTCGCGGACGTGGTCGGCGTTCAGCGACTCGACCGCCGCCGCGACCTGGGGCATCTGCTTGCCGAAGCGCGGCCCGAGGGTCCGGTAGTTCGGCTTCACGCTGTAGTCGGCGAGCTCGGCCTCCTCGGTGACGAACTCGAGCCTCTTGACGTTGAGCTCCGCGCGCACCACGTCGGCGAACGTCTCGATCGTCCGTCGCTCAGCCTCGGTGGCGACGATCACGGCCTTGGCCAGCGGCTGGCGCATCTTGACCTTCGCGTGGGAGCGTCCGGCGCGGCCGAGCTCGACCGCCCGCTGCGCGGCCTCCATGCCCGCCTCGAGCGCCTCGTCGCGCCGGCTGCCCTCGGCGATGGGGTAGTCCGTGAGGTGAACCGAGTGCTCGGGCCCGGCGGCCTCGCCGTGCTCCAGGTTGGACCAGATCGCGTCGGCCGTGAAGGGCACGAATGGCGCCAGGAGCTGCGCGGTCTCCAGCAGGCAGTGACGCAGCGTGCCGAACGCCGCGCGGTCGCCGTCCCAGAAGCGGCGCCTGCCGACGCGCACGTACCAGTTGGAGAGCTCGTCGACGAAGCCGGCGATCGCCTTGCCGGCGGTCGTCGAGTCGAAGTCGTCGAGCGCGTGACGGACGGTGTGCGTGGTCGCCTCCAGCCGGGAGACCGCCCAGCGGTCGAGCCGCTCGGCCGAGCCCCCGGGGCTCGCGTAGCCGTCGTGGTCGGGCGGCGCCGGAGGGTCGGCGGGGCCGATGCCCTCCGCGTTCGCGTAGAGCACGTAGAAGGAGTAGGTGTTCCAGAGCGTGAGCAGGAACTGGCGCACCGCCTCGCCCACGGTCTCGGTGCTGAACCGGTATCCCGCCCAGGGCTGCTGGGAGGCGAGGTAGTACCAGCGGAACGCGTCGGCGCCGTGCACGTCGATCACGTCGTGGGGATCGACCAGGTTGCCGAGGCGCTTGCTCATCTTGCGGCCGTCGGGATCGAGGATGAGGCCGAGGCAGACGCAGTTCAGGTAGTCGGTCTCGTCGAAGATCAGCACCGACTCGGCGAGCTGGGAGTAGAACCAGCCGCGGGTCTGGTCGATCGCCTCGCAGATGAAATCCGCCGGGAAGCGCTCGCGGAACAGCTCCTCGTTCTCGAACGGGTAGTGGTACTGCGCGAACGGCATCGCGCCGCTGTCGTACCAGGTGTCGATCACCTCCGGGACGCGTCGCATCTCGCCGCCGCAGGACTCGCACTCCAGCGTGATCTCGTCCACGAACGGGCGGTGCAGATCCTCGCGCACCTCGCCGCCGCGCTCGCGCAGATCGGCCACCGAGCCGGCGCAGAAGCGCTCGTCGCAGTCCTCCGCGGTGCACTCCCAGATCGGCAACGGCGTGCCCCAGTAGCGGGAACGGGAGAGCGCCCAGTCCACGTTGCCCTCCAGCCACTTGCCGAAGCGGCCGTGCTTGATGTGCTCCGGGTGCCAGCCGATCCGCTCGTTCTCGGCGAGCATCCGGTCCCGCGCCTCGGAGGTCTTGATGTACCAGGTGGACTTCGCGTAATAGAGGAGCGCGGTGTCGCAGCGCCAGCAGTGCGGGTAGGCGTGCTCGTAGTCGACGGCGCGGAAGAGCTTGCCGGCGGCATCGAGCGCCTCGACGATCTCGGGGTTGTGCTCGTAGACGACCTTCCCCTGGAAGTCCGGGACGCGCTCGTCGTAGCGGCCGTCGAGCCCGACCGGGTTCTGCAGCGTCATCTCGTAGGCCTCGCCGAGCCGGAAGTCGTCCTCGCCGAACGCGAGCGCGGTGTGGACGAGGCCGGTCCCATCCTCGGTGGTGACGAAGTCGGCGAGCAGGACGGTGTGGCCGTGGGGGCCGAAGTCCGAGCCCTTGACGTAGTCGAACGGCGCCTCGTACCGGGTGCCGGCCATCTCCGAGCCCGCGAAGCGGTCGTGGATCGTGGCGTCCTCGCCGAGCAGGCGCTCGGCCAGGGCCTCGGCGACCACCACGACCTCATCGGATCCCGCGGGGGTGGCGCGCACGTAGGCGATCTCGGCTCCCGCCGCGACGGCCGCGTGCGAGATCAGCGTCCACGGCGTCGTCGTCCAGACGAGGAGGTTGTCGCCCTCCTTCAACGGCGGCCCGCCCGGACGCGAAGCGGAGGACGTGGCCGCCTCTGTAACCGGCAGGCGCACGTACACCGACGGGTCGACGACGTCCTTGTAGCCGAGCGCGACCTCGTGGGAGGAGAGCGCGGTGCCGCAGCGCGGGCAGTACGGCACGACCTTGTGCCCCTGGTAGAGGCGGTCGGAGTCGAACAGCTGCCGCAGCGACCACCAGACCGACTCGATGTAGTCGTCGTCCATGGTCACGTACGGATCCTCGAGATCGATCCAGTGCCCGATGCGCTCGACCATCCGGTTCCAATCCCCGACGTAGCGGAACACCGACTCCCGGCACCTCGCGTTGAACTCGGCGATCCCGTAGGACTCGATCTGCTCCTTGGAGGAGATTCCGAGCTCCTTCTCGACCTCGAGCTCGACCGGCAGCCCGTGGCAGTCCCAGCCGCCCTTGCGCGGGACGTAGTAGCCGCACATCGCCTTGTAGCGCGGGTAGATGTCCTTGAAGACGCGGCTCAGGACGTGGTGGGAGCCCGGCTTTCCGTTCGCGGTCGGGGGCCCCTCGTAGAAGCTCCACAGCGGCCGCCCCTCGCGCATCTCGAGCTGGCGCTGGAAGGTCCCGTTCTCGCGCCAGCGCTCGAGCACCTCCTCCTCAAGGGCCGGGAAGGACTGCTTGGGGTCGACTGGGGAGTAGGAGGGATCGGGCGCTGCCATCGGGCGGCGGATTGTAGGAGCGCGCCCCCTCAGCCGCCCGGCTCCGCGTCCAGCCGGGGACTGCGGCCCTCTAACCTGATCCGCATGAAGCGCCCGCTCGCGGCGCTGCTCGTGGCGGGGTCGATGACTCTCGCCGCCTGCGGCTCCTCCGACTCCGATTCAACGCCCACCGCCTGCCTGCAGGGCTCCGAGGCCTACCTGGCGGCGGTCGAGGACGCGCCGGAAGCGGCGCTGGTCGACGGGTCGGTCCCGATCAGCGACTGCCTGGTTCCGGGGCAGTCGAGCGGTGAGCTCAACACGGTCGCCGAGTCGGTGATTCCCGCCGCTACCCGGCTCAACGCTGAGGTCCAGCGGCGCCCCGCCGGCGAGGCGGCGACCGAGCTCGGGTACCTGGTCGGCGCGCTCGAGGAGGGGGCCTCCGACACCGCCGGCATCCACACGGACCTGATCCGGCGCATCAACAGCGCCGCTCGCTTCAGCGACGACCCCGAGGGCCTCGGCGCGAGGTTCGAACGCGCCTACGGGGCCGGCTACCAGGCCGCCCGCGAGGCGGGCTGAGCCGCCGGGCTCGCCCGCCGCTGGCTACCCTCCCCGCTCCACAGCCAGCGAGCCAGCCAACGGAGGATCGAATGAGCGACGAGTCAGCAGACAAGCTTTGGGGCACCGAGACCGACAAGGCGGTTGACAACTTCCCGGTGTCCGGCCAGCGGGTCCCGGCTCCGGTCGTCCACTGGCTCGGCCGGATCAAGGCGGCCGCGGCGCGGACCAACGCCGAGCTGGACCTCCTCGACACCGACCTCGCCGAGCGGATCGCGGAGGCGGGCGACGCGATCGGTCGCGGCGAGCACGACGACCAGTTTCCGGTCGACGTCTTCCAGACCGGCTCCGGCACGTCCTCGAACATGAACGCGAACGAGGTGATCGCGAACATCGCCGGCGAGGGCGTGCACCGCAACGACCACGTCAACATGGGCCAGTCCTCGAACGATGTCTTTCCCTCGGCCGTCCACCTCGCGGCGCTCGATCAGACCGTCAACGATCTGCTTCCGGCGCTCGATGATCTCGCGTTCGCGCTCGGCGAGAAGGCCGAGGAGTTCTCGGACATCGTCAAGGCGGGGCGCACCCATCTGATGGACGCCGTGCCCGTCACCCTCGGGCAGGAGTTCGGCGGCTACGCCGCCCAGATCCGGATGGGCGCCGAGCGCGTTCGCGGCACCCTCGCCCGCGTCGGCCAGATCCCGCTGGGCGGAACCGCGACCGGCACCGGGCTCAACACCCACAAGGAGTTCGCCCACCGCGCCCGGGCCAAGCTCGCCGAGAGCTCCGGCCTCGACATCTACGATCCGCACGACCGCTTCGAGGCCCAGGCCAACCGCGACGCGCTGGTCGAGCTTTCCGGGGCGGTGAAGGTCGTCGCCACCTCGCTGATCAAGATCGCCAACGACCTCGCCCTGATGGGCTCGGGCCCCCGGGTCGGGTTCGCCGAGCTGCGGCTGCCCGAGCTCCAGAAGGGATCCTCGATCATGCCGGGGAAGGTCAACCCGGTGATCCCGGAGGTCGTGATCCAGGTCGGCGATCAGGTGATCGGCAACGACGCGGCGATCACGGTCGCGGGCTCTCAGGGGCAGTTCGAGCTGAACGTGCGGGTGCCGCTGATCGCGAAGAACCTGCTGGAGTCGATCAAGCTGCTCGGCTCCGCGTCACGCCTGCTCAACACCAAGGTGATCCAGGACGTCGAGCCCAACCACGAGTCCAATCAGGCCGCGGCCGAGGGCACGCTGGCAACGGCGACGGCCCTCAACCCCCACATCGGCTACGACAAGGCGAGCGACATCGTCAAGGCCGCGGCCGACTCAGGCCGCCCGCTGCGCGAGGTTGCGCGGGAGATGGGCGTGGACGACGCGACCCTCGATGAGGCGCTGGACCACGCCAAGATGGCGCGGCCTCACGACTGATTCGCGGGCCCCGGGTCTCGGGGCCGCGGTCAGTTGCGGAGCTCGGCCGGCGCCCTGACCGCGCTGTGGTCGAGGCTCAGGGGAAGCCCGAGAGCGGCTGACACCGCCTCGGCGCTCGCGGGCGAGGCGAGCCGCATGGTCTCACCCTCGAGGCGGCAGCCCATCGCCCGCTCCAGCGGGGAGCCGTCGCGGTCGGGCGCGGGAAGCCGGTCGAGGCCGCCGTAGCCCTGCGCGACGCGTACCGAATTTACGAACTCCATCAAGTACATCTGCCGCTCCTTCCATCCTGTCGGCCCCTTGCCGGGAGCCGACGCCATCCAGGGACACTTCGTCGGTAGAGACTGTTTCGGTGCGGATGCTCCGGAACTTGAGCGGAGCCGCGCCGGCTGGCTATTCGTTGAGGTGGCCGTAACGCGCGCCTGGGATCATCTCCGGACAGCATCCACCGACCGAGGAGGCGCGATGACCAAGACCGACCATGGGCCCGAGACCGTGAAGAGCACCGACAAGGTCAGCTTCGGTGCGGGATGCTTCTGGCAGATCGAGGCGGCCTTCCGCGAGCTGGAGGGCGTTGTCGAGACCGCCGTCGGCTACGAGGGCGGTCACGTCGCGAACCCGACCTATGAGCAGGTCTGCACCGGCGGCACGGGCCATGCCGAGGTCTGCGAGGTCACCTACGACCCGGACGAGGTGTCTTTCGGCGAGCTGCTTCAGGTCTACTGGCGGATCCACGATCCCACGCAGGTCGACCGCCAGGGCCCGGACATCGGCAGCCAGTACCGCTCGGTGATCTTCTTCCACACCGAGGACCAGCGCGCCGAGGCCGAGGCCTCGAAGGAGGCGCATCAGAAGCAGCACACCAAGCCGATCGCGACCACGATCGAGCCGGCGACCGGCTTCTACATGGCCGAGGACTACCACCAGTGCTACCTGGAGAAGCGCCAGGGCGCGACCGGGTTGATCGGGAGCCTGCTCGGGCGCTGAGCCTAGTCGGCGTTGATCGCGATGTACTTGGTCTCCAGGTACTCGTCGATGCCCTCGTTGCCGCCCTCGCGGCCGGTGCCCGAGGCCTTGACGCCGCCGAACGGCGCGCCCGCGTTCGAGACCATTCCCTGGTTGAGCCCGATCATCCCCGTCTCGAGCGCCTCGCTGACCCGGAGCGCCCGGCCGACGTCCCGCGTGTACATGTAGGCGACTAGCCCGTACTCGGTGTCGTTGGCGGCCGCGATCGCCTCCTCGTCGCTCGCGAAGCTCTTGACGGGCGCCACCGGCCCGAAGATCTCCTCGTCGAGCAGCCGGGCGTCGGCGCTGACGTCGCCCAACACGGTCGGCTGGAAGAAGTAGCCGGCCCCCTCGCCGGGCTCGCCGCCGCAGCGCACCGACGCGCCCTTGCCGACGGCGTCGCCGACCAGCTCGCTGATCGTCGCGCGCGCGTCCTCGTCGATCAACGGGCCGACGTCGGTGCCCTCCTCGCTGCCCCTGCCGACCGTCAGCTCGCCCATCCGCTCGGCCAGCTTGGTCGTGAACTCCTCCGCGATGGACTCATGCACGTGGAAGCGGTTCGCGGCCGTGCAGGCCTCGCCCACGTTGCGCATCTTGGCGATCATCGCGCCCTCGATCGCGGCGTCGACATCGGCGTCGTCGAAGACGAGGAACGGCGCGTTTCCACCCAGCTCCATCGAGACGTTCAGGATGCCCTCGGCCGCCTGCTCCATCAGCTTGCGGCCGACCGGGGTCGAGCCCGTGAAGCTCAGCTTGCGCAGCCTGGGGTCGCTGATGATCGGCTCGGAGACCGAGCTCGCGGAGCTGGAGGTGATGACGCTGAGCACGCCCTTCGGCAGGCCGCACTCCTCGAGCACCTCGGCCAGCGCGAGCATCGAGAGCGGCGTCTGCTTGGCGGGCTTGACCACCATGGTGCAGCCGGCGGCGATCGCGGGGCCGATCTTCCGGGTCCCCATCGCCATCGGGAAGTTCCACGGCGTGATCAGGAAGCAGGGCCCGACCGGCTCGCGCATCACGAGCACGCGGCTCTGGCCGTTGCCCGCGTCCTTGTAGTAGCCGTCGACCCGCAGCGCCTCCCCGGAGTTCCAGCGGAGGAACTCGGCGGCGTAGTTCACCTCGCCCTTCGACTCCGCGAGCGCCTTACCCATCTCGAGCGTCATCAGCAGCGCGAGCTCGTCGGCGCGTTCGCCGAGCTTCCGGAAGGCCTCGTGGAGGATCTCCGAGCGGTCGTTGGCCGGGGTCGAGCGCCACCCGGGCTGGGCCTCGACGGCCGCGTCGATCGCCGCCCTGGCGTCGTCCTCGGTGCCGTCGGCGATCTCGCAGAGGGTCTCGCCGGTGGAGGGATCCTCGACGCCGAGGGTGCCCCCGCCGGTCGCGTCGCGCCACTCGCCCCCGATCAGTAGCTGCTTGGGCACCGCCTCGATGACCGACTGCTCGCTGCTGCTCATCTCTACCTCCGGGTCTGTTCGTGTCTGCGGACGCTCCCCGTCGAGAGACGATACCCGCAGGCCTGCAAGTCCCCTTGCCGCAACATGCGGCGCATAGGCGGGTTGAGGGGAATGGCGAAATCAATCGCAGCGGCCACATTCCGGCCGCC
>DATFLZ010000024.1:0-5529 GCA_035267205.1 Solirubrobacterales bacterium
CGTCTTCGATGAGGAGGGGCGGATCGCGGGCCGCGCCTACTCCGAGTTCCGCCAGCACTTCCCGCGGCCTGGCTGGGTCGAGCACGACGCGAGCGAGATCTGGGAGGTGACCAAGCGGGTCGGCCACGAGGCGCTCGCCGACGCCGGCATCGCGGGGGGCGGCCTGACGGCGATCGGAATCACCAATCAGCGCGAGACCGTGCTCGGGTGGGATCGCCGCAGCGGGGAGCCGATCCACAACGCCCTCGTCTGGCAGGACAGGCGGACGGCGTCCCGCTGCGAGGAGCTGACCGAGGCCGGTCACCTCGACCTGGTCCGCGAGCGCACCGGGCTCGTCCTCGACCCCTACTTCTCCGGCACGAAGATCGAGTGGCTGATCAACAATGCCTCGGGCGCCGAGGGCGCGGTGTTCGGGACGATCGACTCCTGGCTCGTGTACAAGCTCACCGGTGAGCACGTCACGGACTACTCGAACGCCTCCCGGACGCTGCTCTTCGACATCCATAAGCTCGAATGGGATCGTGAGCTCTGCGAGATGCTCGGCGTGGACCCCGGATCGCTGCCCGAGCCGCTGCCCTCCGCCCACGTGTACGGGAAGACGACGGTGTTCGGCGGCGAGGTCCCGGTGGCGGGCATCGCCGGGGATCAGCAGGCCGCCCTCTTCGGGCAGGCGTGCCACCGGGCCGGCGATGCCAAGAACACCTACGGCACCGGGAGCTTCGTCCTGCTCAACACGGGCGCCGATGCGCCCGATCCGCAGGAGGGGCTGCTGACGACCGTCGCCTGGGGGCTCGAGAGCGGAACCGACTATGCGCTCGAGGCGGCGGTCTTCGTGACCGGGGCGGCGATCCAGTGGCTGCGGGACGGCCTCGGACTGATCGAGGACGCCGCTGAGACCGAGGCGATGGCTGCCGGCCTCGATGGCAACGACGGCGTCTATTTCGTCCCGGCGCTGACGGGCCTCGGCTCGCCCTGGTGGGACCCCTACGCGCGCGGCTCGATTCTCGGGCTGACCCGTGGCACCGGGCGCGAGCAGCTCGCCCGGGCGGCCCTCGAGTCGATCGCCTACCAGACCGTCGATGCCGTGCGGGCCCAGGAGCAGGCGTCCGGCGAGCGGCTCAACGCGCTCCGGGCCGATGGTGGGGCGGTGGCAAACGGCTGGCTGATGCAGTTCCAGGCCGACATGCTGGGCGCGCCCGTGATCGTCCCCGAGATCTCGGAGACGACGGCCCTCGGCGCCGCCTACCTCGGCGGGATCGCCACCGGGCTGTGGACACAGGAGCAGGTCGGCGAGATGTGGCGTGAGCGGGCCCGCTACGAGCCGTCGATGGACGAGGGACAACGCGACGAGCTGCACGGGCGCTGGCTGGAGGCGGTCGCACGCTCCCGCGACTGGGAGCGCCGGGGCGGCTAGCTGCCGGCGCACCCGCGCCGGCCGCTCGCTCAGCCCCCGGGCACCGAGCCGTTTCCGTAGAGCACGCGCATCCAGACGCCGGCCGTCGCCCTGACGAGCTCCTCGCGCCCGGGCTTCCCGCCCCGGCTGGTTACGTACAGACCGCGCTCGAGGCCCCAGACGAGGACGGCAGCGGTGCCGGCGGCCTCGAGCTCGGGGTCGATCCTGCCGGCTTTCTGCTCGCGCTCGATGAGCGCTGCAGTTTCCTCGGTGAAGCGATCGACGAGGCCGGTGAAGAAGGCGTATAGCCGCTCGTCGTAGGTGGCGACCTCGAACGTGCAGACGATCAGATCCCCGTTGCGGTCCCACAGGTCGGCCACTCCCCGCAGTCCCTCGCTGACGAGGGCGGCCGGATCGCCCTCGCCGTGCCACCAGCGATCCGCCCGCTCGAACAGCTGATCGGCGATGTCGACCGCCGCCTCCATGAGGAGCGACTGCTTATCGGGGTAGTAGAAGTAGAAGGAGCTCCTGGAGAGACCGGCCTCCTCGGCAATGTCCTCGACCCGCAGCTCCTGGAAGCGTCGCGCCGGGAGCTGCGCGCGCAGCGCCTGCCGAAGGCGCGCCTTCACCCCCTCACGTCGTTGCTCTGTGCTCTTCCTGGTCATCGTCTTCCCCCTTCGCGGGCGAGATTATTGGCAATAGCGGACGTGTTTCTCCGCAGTTCGCCGTACGCCCATGTGGGTCCGTCTCGGAGCGATAAACCTGACGGGACGGATGTGAACGGATGGCGTAACCCCGTCCGGTCCCGGGGTAGTTCAGGCCGAGCGCCGCGCGCGCGACGGCATGTCCGAGATCAAGCCCCAGAACTACAAGGACGAGCGGCCGGCCGAGTACTTCCGGCCGTTCCACGACCGTGCCCGCAACCACGATCCGGGGTGGACCTACGAGCTGGTCCGGATGATCACCACCCCGATCTCTCTGTTCATCTACCGCTGCCGCGCGGTCGACGTGAGCAACGTTCCCGCGGACGGCCCGGTGATCCTCGCGGCCAACCACTTCTCGAACATGGATCACTTCCTCGCCGGCGCGTACCTGCGGCGGAAGATCCGGTTTCTGGCGAAGTCCCAGCTCTACGCGAACCGGATCGGCAACTACATCTTCAGTGTCGGCGGCGTGATCCCGATCCGCCGCGGCCACCGCGACGAGGAGGCTTTCGAGAGCATCCGCGCCGCCTTCCGCCGCGGTGGGTGCGTGATGATCTACATCGAGGGAGGGCGCTCCCGCTCCGGCGAGCTCGGGTCCGCCCGCCCCGGGGTCGGCCGCGCGGCGCTCGAGTCAGGGGTGCCGGTCGTCCCGGTGGCGATCCACGGCTCCCAGCGGATCCGGCGCTGGAAGCGGCTGCAGTTTCCGAAGGTGACCGTTCGCTTTGGTCGGCCGATGCGCTTCGAGCCGGTTGCGGAGGCGAGCCGGGAGCAACAGCAGGAGTGCGCCGAGGAGGTCTTCACCAAGGTCAAGCACATGTACCGGGAGCTGGAGCAGGAGGGCCGCGCGACGGTGATCAAGCGTGCTCGCGCCCAGCGCCGGGAGGCCGGCTCGAGCTACTCGTAGCGGCGCTCGAGCCCGGCCCAGGCCTCGCCATCGTGCCCGGGCACGATGGTCGCGGCCGGGTATCCCTCGGCGAACCGCTGCAGCTCCCGTTGGGAGCGCCGCCACTGATGGAAGTCCTCCGGTCGCGGTGGGCGTGTCTCGCCACGGAGCTGGGCCCGTGTGTAGACGGCGTCCCCGGCGATCACGAAGTCGTGCTCGGCGAGACGGGCGATGACCGACATGTGCCCGGCTGTGTGGCCCGGGGTGAACGCGAGTCGGACGCTGCCGTCGCCGAGCAGGTCGAAGGTGCGGCCGAAGCTCGCGTAGGAGTCGATCAGGGGCCCGTTGAAGTCGATCGTCCGGTAGTCGAAGAAGTAGTCGAAGTGGGCGTGCCTGTAGCCGTGCAGGGCGGGGCGGGGAACCGTGCTGGCTGCCTCCCACTCGCGCTCGCTGAGCACGAAGGTCGCATTGGGGAACTCCGCGATTCCGGAGCTGTGGTCGTAGTGGAGGTGGGTCAGGATCACGGTCTCGATCGACTTGGGATCGATGCCGCGGTCGCGCAGCTGCGACGGGAGGTCGCCGTTCGGCAGCCTGTACTTCGCCATCGCGAACAGCCGCCCGAGGTTGGCCGCCGGGTCGGCCTCCACCGATGGATGGAGGGAGGTGTCGACCAGGATCGGCCCGGCCTTCGGATGGTGGATCAGGAAGGCCGGCAGCGGGATCCAGACCCACCGGGACCGCGGCACGCCGACCCCGCTCATGCGCAGCAGCGCGGTGCGCCCGCCCTCGCCCTCGAGCATCTTCGGCGGGGCCTGCGCCTCGCCCCCGAGCAGCGGCTCGACGGCGACCGTGGCGCCCACGTCCGCAGCGCCGGGCAGCGGTCCGGTCAGCGGCTTGGCCTCGGCCTTGATGCTCATCCCGGCTCAGGCTAGCGCCGGGCTCCCCGGGGGCGGGTGCTCTGAGCCGGCAGCGCAGGGCGGCTGTCAGGCCGCGACCGGCGCCCCGCGCCGCCGGCGCGCTCTCACGGCGGACATAGGTCCTCGATGCCCGGCCTTGTCCCAGCGCGACCGTCCAGATAGGATTGCGCGCGTCGGAGCGTCGGATTAGGGAGCGATAGGCCGAGAATGAGTCGGAGACAGCGCAAAACCAGGGAGAAGGCGATCCGGCACGGGCGTCCGCGCAGGGGCAAGCGACCGGCGGCAGCGGCGGCCGCCGCCCTCACACTGAGCGGCGCGGTTGCAGCCGGCGGGGCACAGGCGGGTGATCTCGACACGATCGAGCAGGTCAAGGACATCCAGGCGGGAGCGCCGGACGGCGATCCGCGCAGATTCGCCAAGGTCGGCGGGACCGTGTACTTCCGGGCCGACGACGGCACCAACGGTGACGAGCTCTGGAAGACCGACGGCACCGAGGCCGGCACCGTCCAGGTCAAGGACATCAACCCCAACCCGGGTCAGTCGAGCTACCTGAACAACATCACGGAGGCGGGTGGCACCGTGTTCTTCAGCGCCGAGGACGGGACCAACGGGCGGGAGCTCTGGAAGACCGACGGCACCGAGGGCGGCACCGTCCAGGTCAAGGACATCAACCCCGACGCCGGCAACAGCTACCCCGGCCAGCTCACCGACGTGGGCGGCACTCTCTTCTTCCAGGCGAGCGACGGCACCAACGGCACCGAGCTCTGGAAGTCGGACGGAACGGAGGGGGGAACGACCCAGATCAAGGACATTCGTTCGGGCAGCACGGCGGGCGCCCTCGGGGGCCTCGTCAACGTAAGCGGCACCCTGTTTTTCCGGGCGAACGACGGCGTCAACGGTCAGGAGGTCTGGCGCTCGGACGGCACGCCGGGCGGGACCGTCGAGCTCAAGGACATCAACAGCGGTCCCGACAACAGCCTCCCCGCCGACTTCACGAACCTCGGCGGGACGCTCTTCTTCAGCGCCAGAGACGGCACCAACGGCGAGGAGCTCTGGCGGTCGGACGGCACCGAGGGCGGCACCGTCCAAGTCAAGGACATCAACAGCGGCGGCGCGGGGAGCGACCTGAAGGGTCTCGCCAACGTCGGCGGCACCCTCTACTTCGGTGCCGACGGCGGCACCACCGGCATCGAGCTCTGGAAGTCCGACGGCACCGGGCCCGGCACCGTGTTCGTCAAGGACATCGCCGCGAATCCCAGCGGGAGCTCCCCGAGCGACTTCATCGAGGTCGGTGGCACGATCTTCTTCCGCGCGACCGAGGCGCCCAACGAGGTCGAGCTCTGGAAGACCGACGGCACCGAGGGCGGCACGGTCCAGGTCAAGGAGATCAACCCGACCGGCTCCGCGTATCCGGGCGACTTCACCGATATGGGCGGCCTCCTCTATTTCGCGGCGAGAGACGGCACCAACGGCACCGAGCTCTGGAAGTCGGATGGGACCACGGCGGGCACCGTTCTGGCCAAGGACATCAACGAGGGCCCGAGCTCCGGCGATCCCAGCTACCTCGTCAATCTCGGTGGAACGCTCCTGTTCAGCGCCGACGACGGCACCAACGGCGCAGAGCTGTGGCGC
>DATFLZ010000025.1:0-4365 GCA_035267205.1 Solirubrobacterales bacterium
CGCCTGCGCCTCGGCGAGGATGAGGTCGACCGTTTCTCGACTGAGCTCAGCGGCATCCTCGACCACGTCGACAAGATGGGCGGGCTCGAGCTCTCGGACGTCGACCCGACCACCCATGTCGTCCCGCTCGAGAACGAGCTGCGCGACGACCACCCGCACGCCAGCCTCACCCCGGAG
The DNA here is from genome assembly GCA_035267205.1 of Solirubrobacterales bacterium. Lineage (GTDB taxonomy): Bacteria > Actinomycetota > Thermoleophilia > Solirubrobacterales > 70-9 > CAXMST01. The sequence goes on from DATFLZ010000025.1 coordinate 178, forward strand.
CAGGCGCTCGCCAATGCGCCCGAGTCCGAGGAGTCCTCATTCCGCGTCCCCTCGCCTCAGGCGTGAGCGACCCACTGGAGCTCTCGATCGCCGAGGCGGCGCGGCGGGTCGCTGCAGGCGAGCTCGATGCCGTCGAGTACGGCGGCGCCTGGCACGAGCGCGCCGGCGAGGACGAGCTGGGCGCCTATCTGTGGCGGCCGGATCAGGCCGACGGGGCGGTTGGAGGGGGCGAGGGCTCTCTGGCCGGCGTGCCCGTGGCCGTGAAGGACATCTTCTGTGTCGACGGGATCCCGACCACCGCGGGCTCGCGCATCCTCGAGGGCTACCTTCCGCCCTACACGGCCACGGCCGTCGAGTCCCTCCTCGGTGCCGGTGCGGGCGTGCTCGGCAAGACCAACATGGACGAGTTCGCGATGGGTTCCTCGAACGAGAACTCGGGTTATGAGCCGGCGCTCAATCCGTGGGCGACGGGCCGCGTTCCCGGCGGCTCCTCCGGCGGCTCCGCCGCGGCCGTCGCCGGCGGGCTCGCCCCGTGCGCGATCGGGACCGATACCGGCGGCTCGATCCGTCAGCCTGCCGCCCTCTGCGGCATCGTCGGCCTGAAGCCCACCTACGGCGCGATCTCGCGCTACGGGATGATCGCCTTCGCCTCCTCCCTCGATCAGTGCGGCCCGCTCACTCGGGACGTGACCGACGCCGCGCTGCTGCTCTCGGTGATGCAGGGACCGGACCCCCGGGACTCAACCTGCACGGGGCTCCCCGAGGGGGTCGAGATGCCGGGCGCGGAGCGACTCGATGGCCTCAGGCTTGGGGTGCCACGCGAGCTCGCAGGCGATGCCGAGGGCATCGAGCCCGGCGTCCGTGAGGTATTCGAGCGGACGGTCGCGCTCTGCGAGAGCCTCGGAGCGGAGGTCTCCGAGGCCCATCTACCGCACGCTGAGCACGGGCTCAGCGCCTACTACGTGCTCGCCCCGGCGGAGGCCTCGGCCAATCTCTCCCGCTACGACGGGGTCCGCTTCGGACTGCGTGAGCAGGCGGAGAGTCTCGACGAGATGTACGAGAGGACGCGCTCGGAGGGCTTCGGGGCGGAGGTCAAGCGGCGCATCATGCTCGGCACTTACGCGCTCTCCTCCGGCTACTACGACGCCTACTACGGCCAGGCGCAGCGCGTCAGGACGCTGATCGCAAACGACTTTCGCGCCGCGTTCGAGGACTTCGACCTGCTGCTCACCCCGACGTCGCCGACGGTCAGCTTCGAGCTGGGCGAGCGGGCCTCCGATCCGCTCGCCATGTACATGAGCGACTACTGCACCGTGCCGATGTCGCTCGCCGGCCTGCCGGCGATCTCGATTCCGGCGGGGCTCGCCGAGGCACCCGATGCGCCCGGCACGAGCCTCCCTGTCGGCCTCCAGATCGCCGGGCCCGCCTACAGCGAGAGCCGGATCCTCGACGCTGCGCACGCGCTCGAGGGAGCGATCGGCTTCGACGGCGCCCCCGCGCGGACCCGGGTGGGGGCGGGCTCATGAGCGCCGGGGCCTGGGAGCCCGTGATCGGGTTGGAGATCCACGTCCAGCTGCAGACGCGCACGAAGATGTTCTGCTCGTGCGAGCTCGAGTTCGGCGCCGACCCGAACGTGCACACCTGTCCCGTCTGTCTCGGCCACCCCGGCACGCTTCCGGTTCCCAACCGGCAGGCGATCGACTACGGGATCCGGGTCGGGCTGGCGCTCGGGTGTGAGATCGCGCCACGATCGATCTTCCACCGCAAGAACTACTTTTACCCCGACCTTCCCAAGGGCTATCAGATCAGCCAGTTCGACATCCCGCTCTGCGGCGAGGGGAGCCTCGGTGACGTCCGTGTTCACCGCGTGCATCTGGAGGAGGACGCGGCAAAGCTGAGCCACGTCGGCGAGTCGGGGCGCATCCACGGCTCCGGGGCTTCACTGGTCGACTTCAATCGCGGCGGCACCCCGCTCGCCGAGATCGTGACCGAGCCGGACATCTCCAGCGGCGCGCAGGCCCGCGAGTGGCTGCAGCTCCTGCGGACCACGATCCGTCAGCTCGGCGTCTCCGACGTGAACATGGACGAGGGCAGCCTGCGCTGCGACGCGAACATCTCCGTCCGGCCCGCGGGGGCCACCGAGCTGGGCACCAAGACGGAGCTCAAGAACATGAACAGCTTCCGGTTCATCGAGAAAGGCATCGCGGCGGAGATCGAGCGCCAGATCGGGCTGCTCGAGGGCGGCGGCACGGTCGAGCAGGAGACGCTGCACTTCGATCCCGCGAGCGGCTCACTGACCTCGCTGCGCTCCAAGGAGGAGTCCCACGACTACCGCTACTTCCCCGAGCCCGACCTCGTGCCGCTGGCGCCGACGGAGGCCGAGATCGAGTCCGCGCGAGCGGCGCTCCCCGAGCTGCCCGCGGCCAAGCGGGATCGCTACGCGACGGAGCTCGGGCTCTCGGACGAGAACGCCGGCCAGCTGGCCTTCGATGCCGAGCTCGGCGCCTTCTTCGAGAGCGCCCTGGGGCGCGCCCAGGAGGCGGATGCGGCAGCGGTCGCGAACTGGGTCACGGGCGAGCTGGTTCGCGTCAGCCGCGAGGCCGAGCTCGAGCATCCAACCGACGGTGAGGCCGAGCCGGGCGCAGTCGCCAAGCTCGCCGACCTGGTCGCCGCGAAGACCATCAACCGCAAGACCGGCCGCGAGCTGATCGCCCGGCTCGTGCGCGAGGGCGGGGATCCGGAGGCGATCGTCGAGGCCGAGGGGCTGGGCGCGGTCTCCGGTGACGACGGCGCGCTCGAGGCGGCCGTCGACGCGGCGATCGATGCCGATCCTGACGCGGCCGACAAGGTGCGAGCGGGGGAGATGAAGGCGATCGGCGCGCTGATCGGCCACGTCATGCGAGAGACGCAGGGCCGCGCCGACGGCGGCGAGGTCACCAAGTTGATTCGCCAGAAGCTGGGCTGAGCCGTCGCAGAGAGGGCGGGGGATGCGGAGGACCGTGCCGAGCGTCCGCGTTGAGGAAAGTGGGGATCGCTCGGCTCCGACGGCCACATGGGAACGTTCCGCATCTCTCAGTTGAGGAACGTGGAGAACCCGGAGGGTAATCCTCTCGGTGGAACGTTCCGCAACGCCGGGGCCGGTTGGGCGCCGCTCTCTCTGCCGCGGAGCCGGCGCGCGGCCGGGGCGGGCTCGTAGCAGGCGCCGCTTTGTAGCAAAGTGTTACAAGGTCGCTAGACTCGCCGGGTATGGCGCACAGCGTGATCATCGCGGGAGGGGGCTTCGCCGGAGTGAACGCGGCCCGGCGCCTCGAGCGGCTGCTGCCGAAGCAGTCGACCCGGCTGATCCTCGTCAACGACGTCAACTTCCTGCTCTACACGCCGCTGCTTCCCGAGGCCGCGGCCGGAACGCTCGAGCCCCGGCACGTGGTCACCCCGCTGCGGGACATCCTCAAGCGGACCTATCTCCGGCTCGGCGCGATCTCCGACCACGATCCGGCGACCCGGACGGTCAAGCTCACCGCCCACGACGGCACGGTGGAGGAGCATCGTTACGACCAGCTCCTGCTGGCCACCGGATCGGTGAGCCGCTCGCTGCCCATCGAGGGGCTCGGTGAGCACGCGATCGGGTTCAAGAGCCTGGCCGACGCGATCTGGCTCCGCAACCACCTGATCGAGACGCTGGAGGAGGCGAATTCGACCGAGGATCCGGCGCGGCGGGAGGAGCTGCTCAGCTACGTGTTCGTGGGGGGCGGCTACAGCGGCCTCGAGGCGCTGGCCGAGCTCCAGGACTTCGCCGCGGACGCGATCCAGCAGTACCCGCGAGCCCGGCTGCACGGGATGCGGTTCATGCTCGTCGAGGCGGCGGATCGGGTGCTCCCCGAGATCGCCTCCGAGCTCGCGGACTACGCGACCCGGGAGCTGCGCGGGCGCGGGATCGAGATCCGGCTCGGCACGAGCCTCGACTCTGTCGCCGAGGACAGCGTTGCGCTCTCCACCGGCGAGCGGATCCCGAGCCGGACCGTGGTGTGGACCGCCGGCGTCGTGGCCCACCCGAGCCTGCGGTCGATGGGGATCGAGCTGGATGAGCGCGGGCGGATCCCCGTCGACGACCATCTGCGGGTTCCGGGGCTCGAGGGCGTGTACGCGGCCGGCGACTGCGCCGCTGTGCCCGACCCCGATGGCGGGCTG
>DATFLZ010000026.1:0-9531 GCA_035267205.1 Solirubrobacterales bacterium
GGCTGCGGAGAGCACGATCCCCTCGAAGATCCCGCGCTCAGAGAGGACCGCGAGTGGTCGAGGCTCGCACGGATCGGCGGCCTCGAGCGGCTTGTACGAAGCCCCCCCGGCGATCAGATAGGCGAGGATCACGCCGAGTGAGGCGCCGGCGGCGATGTAGATGGGGAGGAGGCGCCGCATCAGTCGCTCTCCCGTGCGGAGCCGGTCGCCAGGTGTCGCATCGGGATCAGCGCGAGGAGGGCGAGCACCGCCGCTCCCAGGAAGGGCAGGCTAAAGGCGTGTGTGGCTGCGCGCTCGAGTTGGTCGCCGATGCCGGTCTCGAGCGCGTCCAGGGCGGCCTGGTCGTCGGCGTCGACATCCACTGAGGCGAATGCGGGCGCGAGATCGGGCAGCTGCCCCTCGGCGGCCTCGATCGAGGCGTCCACCTCGTTGCCGATCTCGAGCTTGGTCTGCGGAGAGAGGGGCGCATCCAGCAGTAGCGCGGCCCCCGCCGAGGTGCCGGCATCCTGCTGGGACTCAAGCTGCAGGCTCAGCACCGGAGTCAGGAGCAGAATGCCGACCACGATCCCCGCGTGCCGCGCCGCGAGGGTCTCCGCGGCCCGCTCGCCGTCGGGGTCCCGGCGGCCGAGCGCTGCAGCGGTCAGCACCGGCAGCGCCAGCGCCAGCCCCGCGCCGATCAGCAGTTGGGGCGCGACCACGAGGTCGGCCGAAGCTCCCGGGATCACACCGAGCGCCGCCAGTCCGCCGCCGATCGCGATCGCACCGCCCACGGCGATGGGCCCCGAGTTGTCCTCGCTGAGGTGAATGCGGCCGGCGAGCAGCGCGGCGACCGGGATCACGCTGACGACTGCGGCCGCCTCGATCGCGGTCAGGCCCCAGCCTTCCGTGAGCAGCACGACCAGCAGGAACAGCGCCGCCGTCAGTCCCGCGGAGAGCAGGCCGAGCGCGAGCTCGGGCCGTCGGTCCCTCGCGCCGGCGGGGCCGGCCTCGGGCCGGCCTGCGGGCTCGGCCGCGAAGGGGAGAAGCAAAAGCAGCGGCACCTGCAGAAGGAAGATCGACTGCCAGGAGAGCGCCTCGGTGAGGACGCCGCCGAGCGCTGGTCCGAGGGCCAGCCCCGCGGTGCCGGCCGCGCCCCACAGCCTCGCCGCACCCCGGTGTGTGCCGTCGATCCGTGCCAGCAACTCGATGGCGCCGGCGATTACGGCGGCTCCGCCGGCAGCCTGGACGCAGCGGGCGACGATCAGTGGGGCAACCGAGGGTGCCAGGGCGCAGGCGAGGGACGCGAGCGCGAAGCCCACCAGGCCGAGACTCCAGACGCGGGAGGGGTGCTCGCGGGCAAGTCTGGCCGCCGGGATCAGGAGGGCCGCGAGGAAGATGTTGTACGCGGTCAACACCCACGAGACCCCGAACACGCTGGTGTCGAACTCGCGGAGAACCTCCGGCAGGGCGAGGGTGACGATCGACGAGTCGGCCAGGACCACGCCCACGCACACCGCCAGGGCGACCACCTGTGGTGTGGTCCGGCCGCTCACGGCGACGAGCCTTTGGCCGTCTGCCTCAGGCCCTTGCCGGGCCAGGCGCCGCGCTCCCCGAAGATCCCGATGAGCGCCGGCACGAGCAGCGTGCGAACGATGAATGCATCGATGAGCAGCCCGGCCGTCAAGAGGAAGGCGAGCTCGCGGAACGGCCGCAGGGGTACGATCGCGAGCAGCGCGAAGCTGAGCGCGAGGACGAGGCCGGCAACGGTGATCGCCGCCGTCGCCCGAGCGGATGCGACCCGGAGCGCATCGCGAAGCGGCCGGCTGCGCGCCTCCGCCCAGACCCGTCCAGCGAGGTACACGTTGTAGTCGGAGCCGAGTGCCACCAGGAGCACGGTACCGGCGAAGGGAACGTAGAAGCTGAGCTCTCCAAAGCCCAGCAACTCCTGAAACACGAGGATCGTCAGGCCGAGGCTCGCGCCGAGCGCCAGCAGGCTCGAGAGGAGTAGGTAGAGCGGCGCCACGAGGGCCCGCAGGAAGATGATCAGGATGGCGAGGACGATCAGGGAGACCACGGGCACCACGCGCGCCAGGTCCGCCTCCGTCTTGCGTATGGTCTCCTCGCTGATCGCGGTGTCGCCCGCGAGCGCCGCCGTAGCCCCCTCGAGCCCGGCGTCGTCCAGGAGCCGGCCGAGATCGTCGTTGAGGCGTGAGACCGTGCGGATCGCCCGGGCGCCCAGCGGGTCGACATCGAGGACGATGAAGTAGCGGACCGCGTTCCCGGTTGGCGAGATCGTCGCTCCGAGGTTTGCGGGCTCGCCGACATCGGCGGGGCCGACCACGTCCGCGAAGTTCCTGCGCCCTTCAAACGAGCGCTGCAGGCGGGTCAGGGCGCCCCGCTGGGCAGCGATGCCCGGCCCCTCGACCAGCACCATCGTCGGCGAGATCGCGCCCTCGGGAAAGTCGGCCGATGCGAGCGCCGCGGCGCTCTTCGGCGGCGAATCCCGCGGAAGGCCGCTGATCAGGGTGTTGGCGAGCTCGAGGCGGGGGAGGAGCAGGGTGAGCGCCAAGAGCGGGACGGCCACAGCCACAGCGACCGCCCACGGGCGCCGGATCGGAAGCGCGATCATCGCTGCGCGGGCTCTCCCCGCCAGGCCCGGAGACCGTGCTCGCCGGGCCTCCCCTCCCTCCGCGGGGCCGCCCTCCGGCGCCGGCCGACCGGGCCACAGCAGACGCTCCCCGACGAGCGCCATCGTGGCGGGCACGAACGTGAGCACCACCGCTACAGCGATCAGGACGGTCACCGCCAGGCCCGGGCCGAACGCCTGAAAGAAGCCGAGCTGGGCGACCACGAGGCCCGCCGAGGCGGCCGCGACCGAGAGGCCGGCCGTGAGGATGATCGGCATCAGCGAAGCGGTGGCCCGCTCGGCCGCCGCCGTCGCCGAGAGTCCCTCGCTGAGCAGCCCCCGGAAGCGCGAGATGAAGAAGATCACGTAATCCGTGACGACCCCGAAGAGCAATGCCACCATCACCGGCTCGACCTCCTCGGGTACGGCGATGCCCACGGCCTGACCGGCGCCGCCGACGAGCCGGACCGCGACGGTGTAGGCGAGGGCGATCGTGACGACGTTGACGAGCGGAGCGACGGCGGACCTGAAGTGGATCCCGACGACCAGCGCGACCAACAGGATCGTCGCCAGCTCGACGAGCGGCAGCGCGTCCCGGATGGCCCGGATCTGCTCACCGCGCGCCGGCACCGCCCCGGTGATTCCCACCTGCTCCCGGCCCTCGACCCGTACGTAGCGCTCCGCGAGTCGCTCCGCGAGCCCGGTGCGACCGACGGGCCCCAGCTCCTGCGGGTAGAAGAGGTAGTTGAGGGCGGAGGTCGCGGCTCCCTCCAGCGCTCGCGGGAGGCTGACGTCGGTGACGGTCAGCGCGAACGCGATGCTCGAGAGGTCCCGGAGCTCTCCGAGGTTTAGACGGCCGCTGCGGCGATAGATCTCGAGCACCGAGTCGCTCGTCAACCCGCCGGGGTCGCGCTCGACGACGACCGTTCGGCTGAGGACCGGGAAGCGGAAGAGCTCCACCGACCGCACCTCGGTGTCGATCGCGTCAGCATCATTCGCGACCAGGTCCCCCAGCGAACCGGTCCCGGCCTGCTGCACGTTCGGAAGCAGGAAGCTCGCCGCGAGCGCGGCCCCGATCCAGAAGCAGACGACGGCCAGGCGATATCTCACCAGCACGCGTGCGACGAACCCGGCGAGCCTGCCGGTATCGCCCTCGCCTATCCGCGCCCGCGCGCTCACCTCCCCACTACGATCGCATCATCGTGAAGCAGGCGACCGACAGGGAGAACGCGCCGGAGGCTCTCGAGCGGGCGATGGCGGTCGTTGACCTGCTCGCGAACGAGGTTGGGCCCCGTCCGCCGACGGGTCGCGGCGAGCGACTTGCTGCACAGCTGCTCTGCGAGGAGCTCGGGCGCGCCGGGCTCGATGGCCGGGTCGAGGAGTTCGCCGGGTTGTCGACCTTCGGACTGCCCTTCGGACTGATCCAGGGCGCGGCGCTCACACCGTCGCTGCTGCCCGGCGAGCTGCGGCGCACCAGGATTGGTGTTGCCGCAGCCGCAGCCGCAGCTCTCGTCGGCGAGGGGAGCCTGCGAGCGCCCCTGCTGAGCCGACTGCTATCCCGGAGCCCGAGCGGTAACGTCGTCGCGAGGATCGAGCCGAGCGGCGAGGTGGAGCGGACTGTCTGCCTGATGTGCCACATGGACACCTCGCGCAGCGGGCTCATGTTCAACCCGCGCTTCGTGCACCTGTTGGGCCGCTGGATCGCGCTGCAGAGCATCACCGGCGTCGGCCTGGCCGTGGCGGAGCCTCTGTTGGGGCGCTCGAAGCGGGGCCGCGCTGCGCTCGCGGCCCTGCGTGCGGTGCCGGCCGCGGGCCTGGCCCTGTTGCTCGAGCGGGAGCTCCGCGGCGCGGAGGTCGCGGGCGCCAACGACAACGCTTCCGGGTGCGCTGTCGCGACGGTGCTCGCCGGGGAGGCCGCGGCGCGGCCGCTGGCCGGAACCCGTGTCGTATTGCTGGTCAGTGGGTGTGAGGAGTCCGGGACGCTCGGCTCCCAGGCCTTCCTCGATCGTCACGACACGGAGGGCTGGCTGTTCCTCAACTTCGACAACGTGGGCGGTGACTGCTCGCTGCGCTTCCTTCGCCGCGAGGGCGTCATTGCCAAGTGGGATGCTGACCCCGGGCTGGTCGCCGCCGCCCAGGGCGTGGCGGATCGCCGGCCGGAGCTCCGCATGGCCCCCGAGGACGATCCGGCCGGCCTCACATACGACACCAGTCCGGTGCACGCGAGCGGGGGCAGGGCGCTGACGCTCTCGGCCCAGGACGGCTACATCCCCGATCTCCACTGGCCGACCGACACCTACGAGAACGTTCACCCCGACGCCATATGGCGCGCGCTCGAGGCCGGCAGGGACCTGCTCGAGGCGATCGATGCCGGCGGAGCCGACGAATGATCGACCCGGACCGCCGAGCTCGTGCGCTCAGCTCGGCTGTGGCGCCGGGCGGGTCCGCGCTCCGCTGCGGATCCGTTCGCAGCCGCGGCTCAGCGCCGGCGGAAGGGCCTCCCGGCAGCCACCGTGATGGCCACCCCCTTCACAGCCGGCCGCTGGCGCGGGGGTCTGGCGACGCTCGAGGCCGTACTGGCCAAGGGTCAGGAAGTCGATCGCAAGGTCGAGTCGGTCGGCGATCCGGTCGAGGGCTGTCTGCTGTGCGTGCATCTTTTCTCCGTTCATCTCGGCCGCCAAGCTACGAGGGGGCTCGGACGTACAGGTGTTCGTGCAAGGGATCTTGCAGTTCGGGTGTGTGTTCGGCTTGTACAAGCCATGCGGTCGGACGGGGCCCATCAACGGCCACGCCGGCCGAAGCTGTGAGCGGCGGGTAGTACGGCCCCGAGCTCGGCGATCGCCGAGGCCTGGCCGCGGCCGGTCTCACGGTCGGCCGGCGGCTCGATGCTGCGCACGTCCGCCAGGGGCAGATCCGGGCGCTCGAGCTCGGTCAGGCGCTCCGCCACCACGTTGATCACGCCCTCGCGGCGCTCGAGCTTGCCCTCGATCGAGACGAAGCCCGCGGTCCGGATCAGCAGGCGATGGCGCTCGTAGACCGGCGGTAGCACCACGACGTTGGTCATCCCATGCTCGTCCTCGAGCAGCATGAAGACGACCCCGTTCGCGGTTGCCGGCCGCTGGCGCGCGACCGTCATCCCGGCGATCAGGATCCGCGCCCCGTCGCCGATCCGGGGGAGGTCGGCGCTGCTCACGGCCGCCTGATCCAGCTCCGGGCGCAGGAGCTCGACCGGATGGCGGGCGAGCGACACCCCCGTTGCGGCATAGTCGGCCGTGACCTCCTCCCAGGGCGTCTGCTCGGGCAGCGCCGGCGCACCGGGGACACGCAGCGGCAGCGCGAGCTGCTCTCCCGACCCGGAGCGGACCGACCCCCTCGCGATTCCCAGCGACCAGAGATCACCACGCCGACCCGAACCGGTGGGCTCGCCCTCCAGCTCCCTCAGGCCCGCGCAGGCATCGGCCCAGGCCAGCCGCTCGAGCCCGTCACGGCTCGCCCCTGAGCGCGTCGCCAGGTCGGCCAGGTCGCGGTAGGGGCCGCCCTCGGATCGACCGCGCACCACGGCCTCGGCGTCACGCTCCGCGAGGCCCGTTACGTAGCCGAGGCCGACCCGCACGCCGATCCCATCCTCAGGTTCCTCGGTGCGCTCGCAGGTACAGCGGACCTCGCTCGCGTTGACGTCGGGTCCCAGGACCGGGATCCCACGCCGCTGAGCGTCGTGGGCGAGCGCGTCCGGGGGGTAGAAGCCCATCGGCTGCTCGTTGAGCAGCGCGCAGAGCAGCTCGGGGCCGTAGTGGACCCGCAGCCAGGTGGACTGGTAGGCGAGCAGGCCGAAGGCGGCCGCATGGGACTTGGGGAAGCCGAAGCCCGAGAAGCCCTTGATCTGGTCGTAGACGCGGTTCGCGACCTCGCCGGTAGCGCCGTTGGCCAGGGCCCCCTCGATGAACTTGCCCCGGTATGCGTTGAGGGCCTCCTCCGAGCGCTTGCGGCTCATCGCCCGGCGCAGGCCCTCGGCCTCGCCCGCGCTGAAGCCGGCCAGGGCCATCGCCACCTGGATCACCTGGTCCTGGAAGACGATCGCGCCGAGGGTGTCGGAGAGGATCGGCTCCAGCGAGGGGTGCTCGTAGGGAACCTCGTAGGAGGGATCCTCATGCAGTCGCCGCTTGCGCTCCAGGTAGGGGTGGACGGCGCCACCCTGGATCGGGCCGGGGCGAACTAGCGCGACCTGGACGGTGATGTCGGCGATGTTCTCCGGTAGGGAGCGGGGCAGCATCTGCATCTGCGCGCGGCTCTCGATCTGAAAGACGCCGGTCGTCTCGGCCCTCTGGATCGCGGAGTAGACCTTGGAGTCGTCGAGCGGGATCCGCGAGAGGTCGATGTGCTCGCCGCGGAGGCGGGCGATCTCGTCGACCGCCCGCTCGACCGCCGAGAGCATGCCGAGGCCGAGCAGATCGATCTTCAAAAAGCCCGCATCGGCGCAAGAGTCCTTGTCCCACTGGGCGATCCGCCGCCCCTCCATCGCGGCCGGCACCACCGGGCAGAGGTCGATCAGGGGCCGGGTGGACAGGATCATTCCCCCCGGGTGCTGGGAGGCGTGACGGGGCAGTCCCTTCGACTCGGCGGCCAGCGCGACCAGCGCCCGCCAGCGATCCGATCGCGCCCGCCGCTCCCCGATCGCCTCTGAGATCTCCCGCTCGATCTCCCCCGAGCCGTAGACGTCGACCGAGCGCGCGACCCGCTCGATCTCCCCCTGGGGCAGGCCGAGCGCGGCGCCGAGGTCGCGGACGGCCCCCCGGGACCTGTAGGTCGGGAACGCGGCGACCAGGGCCGAGCGCTCGGGCCCGTAGCGCTCGTGGATGCGGGGGATCAGCACCTCGCGGACGTCGCGGGGAAAGTCGAGGTCGATGTCGGGCGCCTCGGTGATCTCGTCGTTGAGGAAGCGGCCCAGGAAGAGCCCGGCCTTGACCGGGTCGATGTGGGAGAGGCCGGTCAAATAACAGACGACCGAGCTCACTGATGACCCGCGGCCCCTGCCGGGTGGGAGGAGGGCGCGGGCGACCGAGGGGCCGCGGACCTCGACCGCAACCTCGCGCGCCAGCTCGAGCAGATCGCGATGCAGGAGGAAGAAGCCGGAGAGCCGGAGCTTGGCGATCACCCGCAGCTCCTCGTCGAGACGGGATCGCGCCTCCCCGTATTCCGGGGTCCCGTCATAGCGCTCTCCGAACAGCGCCGCGCAGACCTCGGCCAGCCTGCGATCCGCATCGGGATCCTCCGAGCCGGGGTAGCGATAGCCGAGATCGCGGGTCAGGTCGAAACGCAGGCGATCGGCGAGCCGCGCGGTCTCCGCAACGGCCTCAGGCTGCTCGCGAAAGCGCTCCGCCATCCGCTCGGGCCCGGTCAGGAAGCCCGCCCCGTTGCCGCGCCGCTCGGGCTCGCTCGACTCGAGCGTGCCGAGCAGCCGAGCGGCGACGAGCGCGTCCTGCAGCGGTGCGCGGCGCCGATCGTGGTAGTGAGGGTTGCCCGTCGCCACCGTCGCCACTCCGAGCAGCTCGGCGAGGGCCGCGAGCTGCCGGTTGCGGGCCCGGTCGCCGCGCCAGAGCGGGCGTTGCAGCTCGACCCGGAAGTGGTCGCGGCCGTAGACCCGCAGCAGTTCCCGCCCGAGCCGCTCGGCTCCGGCACGATCCCCGCGCGCGACCCGCCCGGCCAGGGCCCCGTCGCGAGCGCAACCAGACAGACAGACGAGGCCCTCGGCGTGACGCTCGAGCTCGGCAAAGGGGAGGGCCGCGGGCAGGGGAGTTGGGGCGTGGTCCCGGGTGTGGCCGTGCGCGATGGTCAGCAGCCGGCAAAGGTTGCGGTAGCCCGCGCGGGTCTCCACCAGCAGGGTCAGGTGGAAGCAGCCGGGAGGGCAGTTGCCACCCGAATCCCTGAGCGCTCCGGTAGGGAGGGGGGACCCCGGCGCGGCGACGGTCAGCTCGACCCCAGTGATCGGCCGCACACCGAGACCCCGGCAGGCCCGGGCGAACTCCATCGAGCCCCAGAGCCCGTCGTGGTCGGTGAGGGCGATCGCCTCGTGCCCGAGCCGAGCCGCCGCAGCCGCCATCTCCTCGGGCAGCGAGGCCCCATCGAGGAACGAGAAGGCTGAATGGGCGTGTAGCTCGGTGTAGTTCACCGCTGAAACACCTGGCGCGGGGTTTTGCGGAGATACATGGCGCCACGTCCTCGGGCTTCGCCCTCCGGGCGTGCGCCCGCGTGCCATTGGCGCCTATCGGTGCTCATACCAGCCGCCCTCAGTCAGGTCCCTGAAGATCGTCAGGCAGCGGCCGCCCTCGATCACGAGCTCGAAGTAGTGGCGGCGGAGGGGCTCCCGGGTCCACCAGCGGTCCTCGATCAGCCACTCCTCGCGGATCGCCTCGACCCGCCTGCGATCGTGGCCGACGGCGCGGGGGGCTCCCTCCGGCGCCTCGACCTCGATCGCGCGCGGCCGATAGAGCGCAAAGCCGGACGGGGGAGGGGAGCTCACGAGCCGATCACGGGGTGTGGGGGGCGAGCATCGCCCGATGCTCGGGAATCCGTGACTCGGGCTCGACCTCGACCACCCGCAGTAGGGCATCGCTGCCCGCAGCAGCCTGCGCCTGGCGCACCGCCTCCGAGAGCAGCTCCCGCCGCCGCTCGTCGCGATCATCTCCCAGCGAGGGCTGCTCGATGCCCTCGGGGCCGAGCTCGAGCGCCCGCAGGGCGAGGGCCGAGGCCGGCGTCGGCAGGGCGGCGAGCTTCGGGCCGAGCGCCAGCCCGATGCGCTCGGCCGAGGCGGTGGCGCTGCGCAGCGCCACCTCGGCCCGCCAGCTGCCGCCGGCGGCCAACCGCGCCTCCAGCCGCAGCGCGCGAATCGTGCGACCGCGCCGGCCGGGGTCGGCGAGCAGGCGCTCGAT
>DATFLZ010000027.1:0-8538 GCA_035267205.1 Solirubrobacterales bacterium
CGAACAGCTTCAGGTCGCCGAAGGAAGCGACGACGATCACCGCCACCAGTACGCCGATCTCGATCACAGTGGAGTCCATGAGGGGCCGATGAGCCTAGAGCAGACGTGATGGCTAGATTTCCGCACGTGGGCCTCTACGAACGCATCGCCGAGCTGCCGATCGAGATCGACTCGTACTCGCTCACCGATCTCGATCGGACGTTCGACTCGGGCTTCACGCGCCCGTCGACGCTGATCACGCTCGAGGGTGGCGGCGAGCAGGGCCGCGGGGAGGACGTCGTCTATGACGACCTCGACCACATCGCCCACCGCGACACCGGCCCCGTCCACGACCTCACCGGCCCCTCGACGGTGGGCGAGCTCTGCGAGCTGTGCGGGTCGCTGGACCTCTTCGGAGGCGCTCCACCCGTTCGCGACTTCTCGCGGCTGTACCGGCGCTGGGCGTACGAGAGCGCGGCGCTCGACCTCGCCCTGAGACAGGGTGGGAAGCGGCTGACCGATGTCGTCGGCCGTGAGCTCGAGCCGCTCAACTTCGTCTGCTCGGTACGCGCCGAGCCCGTCGAGGAGACCGGGCCGGACCGCGCGCTCGACCCGATCAAGACCCGGCTCGAGAAGTACCCGGGCCTGCGCTTCAAGCTCGACCCACAGCCGGACTGGACCGACGAGATGATCGAGTGGCTGGTCGGCTCCGGTGCGGTCGACTCGCTCGACCTCAAGGGCTGTTACAAGGACACGCCGGTCGACGTCGAGTCGGGTCCCGAGTTCTACGAGCGGTTCGCCGAGGCCTTCCCGGACGCCTGGCTGGAGGATCCGGAGCTCAACGAGGAGACCCGCCCGGTGCTCGAGCCGCACGCCGAGCGGATCACCTGGGATGCGCCGATCCACTCGATCGCGGACATCGAAGCGCTGACATGGAAGCCGCGGATCGTGAACGTCAAGCCCTCGCGGATCGGCGGCCTCGAGGAGCTGTTCGGAGCCTACGAGTACTGCGAGCGGGAGGGGATCGGCGCCTACGGGGGCGGGCAGACCGAGCTCTCGGTGGGCCGCGATCACATCCAGTACCTCGCGGCGCTGATGCACCCCGGCACCCCGAACGACGTCGCGCCGCGCGGCTACAACGAGACCGAGGTGCCGGACGGGCTCCCGCCGAGCCCGCTCGCGCTGCGCCCGACCGCGAGCGGATTCGGGCTCGAGGGCTGACCAGCGGGCAGCGTTCGGAGACCGGCCGCATTCGGCTTGCCTAAGCCGTATGACGGCCGACCTAACTCACGATCTTCGCTACGTTCGAGCGACCAGACAAGCAACCGACAGGAGCTGAAGCCAGATGGCCGACAAGTCTTTCGCCGAGCTGCTCAACGAGCAGGTCGGCCACGAGTTCTCCGCCCACCAGCAGTACGTCGCGATCGCCGTCCACTACGACGGTGAGACGCTGCCGCGGCTGGCCGCCTTCTACTACCGCCAGGCGCTCGAGGAGCGCAACCACGCGATGATGATCGTCCAGTACCTGCTGGACGCCGACCACCCCGTCGAGATCCCCGCCATCGAGGCGCCGCGGACCGGCTTCGGCGACATCGTCGAGCCGGTGCAGTTGGCGCTCGAGCAGGAAAAGCGAGTCAGCGGGCAGATCAACGCGCTCGCCGCGCAGGCTCGCGAGGAGGGCGACTACCAGGGCGAGCAGTTCATGCAGTGGTTCATCAAGGAGCAGGTCGAGGAGGTCGCAACCGCCTCGGACCTGCTCAAGGTGACCCAGCGGGCGACCGAGAATCCGCTACTCGCCGAGGAGTACCTCGCCCGCGAGTCGATCGGCGACGACGGTGGCGACCCGACGGCGCCGGCCGCAGCCGGCGGCGCCGTCTAGTCTCCTCGCCCCTCAGCCCTGCTGCATCTCCTCCGGCGGGGTGAGCTTGATCGCGGTGAAGGTCGCGCCCGCCGGGTCCGCGAGCCCGGCCATGCGGCCGACGGCGATGTCCATCGGCGGAACGTTGACCGACCCGCCGAGCTCCTCGCACTTGGCGGCCGTCGCATCGGCGTCGGAGACCGCGAACGCGATATCCCAGTGCGGCGGGATCTCGTCGGGCATCTCGGCCGATGCCATGTCCATCATGCCGCCCTTGCCGTTGTCGGGGGCGTTCCCGCCCACGGTCCAGATCGTGTAGCCCTCCATCGCGTCGAAGCCCATCGCATCCCAGCCGAAGACCTCGCCGTAGAACTTCTTCGCGCCCTCGGGGTCGCGGGTGCGGAGCTCGTTCCAGCAGAGCGAGACGGGCTCGTTGACGAGCTGCGCGCCGACGTGATCCTTGGGCTGCCAGACGGCGAACACCGCGCCGGCGGGATCGGCGAAGATCGCCATCCGCCCCGCGGTCATCACGTCGAACGGCTCCATCATCACACTGCCGCCTGCGGACTTGACCTGCTCGGCGGTCGCATCGGCGTCGTCGACGGTGACGTACGTCAGCCAGGCGGGCGGCTGCCCCTCCTGCTGGATCGGCCCGAGCCCGGCGACGGCCTTGCCGCCCTGCGAGAACATGCGGTAGCCGCCGGTCTCCTCGGGGTCGCCGGCCTCCCCCGCGTCCCAGCCGAACAGGCCGGAGTAGAAGGCCGCGGCAGCGTCGGTGTCGGGGGCGGCGACGTCGGTCCACGACGGCGTACCGTGGTCGTAGCTGGTGATCTGGGGCATGGGGTCTCCACCTGAAGGTCGGATCGGCTTCCGTAAGTCGATCCTTTCACATCTTGGGGAGGGCCGGGTGATCGACCTGTGACGCGCTACGGCCGAGACGTAACGAAGGTTCGAATAGTTCTAAGGAACGTGACGTCTCGGCGCCACACTCGCTCCGCTCGCGCCCTGCACTCGCCTCACACGAACAGGCCACCGAGCTCAGCGGGTGATACCGAGAGCCTGCGAGCGATACTCCGCTCTAGCCAACGGGAGCGACGGGACTCGAACCCGCGGCCTCCGGCGTGACAGGCCGGCGCTCTAACCAACTGAGCTACGCCCCCTCCGAAGCGGGCAGCGATGCCCGGGGGCGGCGATTATGGCACGCGGGGAATACCCTGCGAGGCGATGCGTCTGATCTCGTACAGCAGCGATCGAGGGGTTCGCGCGGGTGCCGTGGAGGGCGAGCACGTCACCGACCTCTGGGACGCGCTCGGGCACGGCGACGGTGCCGAGCCCGACGGCGCCCGCGCCGCCCGCGCCGGCGCCCTGCCGACCGGGCTCCGGGCGGCGCTCGAACGACACCCGGCGGCGGAGATCGCAGCAGCGGTGGCCGCGTCCGATCCCGGCCCGGCCCTCGCCGACATCGACCTGCTCTCACCGATCACCGACCCGCAGAAGATCGTCTGCATCGGGCTCAACTATCGGGCCCACGCCGCGGAGGCGGGGATGGACCCGCCCCAGACGCCGACCTTCTTCGCCAAGTTCGCGAACGCTCTCGCCGACCCGGGCGCGACCGTGCGCCTTCCGGCCGCGAGCGCGAAGGTGGATTACGAGGCCGAGGTCGCGTTCGTGATCGGGGCGCGGGCCAGCGAGGTGAGCGAGGCGGACGCGCTCGCCCACGTCGCGGGCTACACGCTGCTCAACGACCTCTCCGCCCGCGACCTGCAGTTCGCGACGCCGCAGTGGATCCCCGGGAAGGTCTTCGACGGCTCCGCACCCTGTGGCCCGTGGCTACTCACCCCCGACGAGGCCCCGCCGCCGGACGAGATCCCGATCGCGCTCGACCTCAACGGCGAGCGCATGCAGGAGTCCCACACCGGCGACCTGGTCCACGGCGTCGCGGAGCTGATCGCCCACCTCTCGACGCTGATGACGCTCGAGCCCGGGGACATCGTCTCGACCGGAACCCCGGAGGGGGTCGGGAGCACCCGGCAGCCCAGGGTCTGGCTCGCCGAGGGCGATGAGGTCGTGGTCAGCTCCCCGGCGCTTGGCGAACTGCGGACGACGATCGCTCGCTGAGCGGGACCGGGAGCACCCGGTCGTGGCCCGCGAACATGGTCACGAGCGCATAGGGCGCCCACCAGAGGATGAAGAAGTAGAACCAGTGCTCCGACGCGACCTGCGTGGCAATCAGGAGCGCGGCGCCGAGGGCGGCGATCTGCAGCGTGGTGCGCTTCCGGGGGATGAAGAACAGGGCGAC
This sequence comes from Solirubrobacterales bacterium, assembly GCA_035267205.1. GTDB lineage: Bacteria > Actinomycetota > Thermoleophilia > Solirubrobacterales > 70-9 > CAXMST01. Next base: position 4,137 of record DATFLZ010000027.1, read on the forward strand.
CCCGAGCACGACGGGGAAGATCCGAGCGAGCGTCTGCAGCCAATCGAGCGAGGGCTCCAGCCCCCAGATGCTGAACGGTGAGCCGCGTGAGGCCTGGTAGCCGAAGCTCGTGTCGTAGAACTGCCGCAGGCCCCCGTCGGGGAGCAGCGGGAAGAGGACCACGATCCAGACGACGGCGAACACCGCCGCGAAGGGGACGAGGTCCCGCCACCGGCTCAGGCCGCGCCCGGCGGCGAACAGCGGCGCGAGCGCGAGTGGTCCGAACTTCGCGGCGCCGCCGGCGGCGATCGCCAGCGCCCGGCCGGCCGGGGAGGAGAGCAGGAGCAACGCCGCCAGCAGGAACGCGGCGACGACCTGGTCGTTGCCGTTGACGTTCAGCGCGTACAGGGTGTAGGGGTAGGCGAGCCAGGCGAAGGAGAGCGCGACGCCCAGCGCGTGACCCTCCGAGCCCTCGCGTAGCCGGCGGCCGACCACGTACAGAAGGGCCACGACGAGCAGGTCGAAAAAGATCGTGTGCGCGTGGGCAGCCGGGAGCGACTCGAGCCCGCCGCCGTAGGGAAAGAGCGCCTCGAAGGGCACATACAGCAGGTAGTTGAGCGGGCCGTAGGAATCGCCTCGGTCGATCAGCGGGGAGAACTGCCCGCCGTAGATCTCCTCGCCCGAGCTGATCCGGTCCGCTCCCACCACGCCGGCGAAGCCGATGTCGATCACCTGCGAGTCGGCGATGTTCAGGCCGACCCGGAACAGCGCCAGCACCGCGATGCCCCAGACCAGCCAGCGGACCGGGACCAGCGGGATCAGCGGGCCGGTCCGCGTCTTCGGCCACAGGCCGGCGATCAGCGTGCGCACGAAGAGGTAGCCGAGCACCGGGTAGACGAGCGGCACCGAGAGCGTGATCTCCCCCTTGTTGAAGAAGAAGCTCGAGACGCTGAAGGCGAGCAGCACGAGCAGGTCCAGGTGCAGGAGCCGGAACGGCCGCCGCGGATCGATGAACGGGGCGACGAACAGCAGGCAGAGCGGGATCCAGATCCACGCCTCGCTGACGTTCCCCGCGACCGCGTCCTCGTAGCCACGCGCCAGCTTCACCTCCACCTGCTGGTCACGCCAGGCCTCGACCACCTCGCCGGTTCGATCGTCGACGATCGCCTGCGCGACTTCGGTGCCGTCCTGGAAGTAGGAGACCTGCCAGCGGTCCTCGCCCCGGGTGAAGGCCACCGCCCGCATCTCGGGACTGTCCTGCTCGCGCTCGAGGCGGACGTTCTCGGCGGCGTCGGCGATCGCGATCGCCTCGCCCGCGCTGAGCTCGAACCCTGGGGGTCGCGTCTCCGGGTCGGTGACCCTGAGCAGCTCGGGAACGGGCTCGGCGCCGAACGGCGGCTGACCGGCCGGGTTCTCCGTACCGGCCGCGGGCGCCGCGAGCGCCAGGGTGGCCGCGAGCGACACCAGAGTGGCTCGCGCGGCGATCGGAGCGAATCTCACGACCCGCAAGGTAGTGGAGCGGCCGGGCCTGATCCGACCCGGGCCCCCGCTCGCAATAATCCTCCGATGCCCGAATCACACGACGGAATCGCCTACGAGCGCCGCGGCTCCGGCGAGCCGCTGGTCCTGATTCACGGCCTCGGCGCGACGCGGCTCGTCTGGAAGCCCCAGTTCGAGGCGCTCGCCCGCGAGCGGGACGTGATCAAGATCGACATGCCCGGCTTCGGCCAGTCCGACCCGCTCCCCGACGGAACCGCGCCCACGCCGGCGGCGCTGGCCGCCGCGATCACCCGCTTCCTCGCCGGGCTCGGAGTCGAGCGACCGCACGTCGCCGGCAACTCGCTCGGGGGCTGGGTCGCCCTGGAGATGGCGAAGGCCGGGGACGCCGCCTCCGCCTGCCTGCTCTCCCCCGCCGGGCTCTGGCAGAGCCCGCTCGGCCCGCGGTCGGTCAACACCCGCGGGATCGCGAAGGTCCTGAAGCCGCTGATCCTCCTGCTCGCGCGCCGGGAGGACGTCCGGTCACGGATGCTGAACACGGTCGTCGGCCGGCCGGAGAACGTGCCGACCGAGGACGCGCTGCAGATGATCCGCGACTGGATCGAGGCGCACGGCTACGAGGCTTCGAACGAGGAGATGCGCCGCCACGTCTTCGAGGACCCCGAGCAGGTCACGGTCCCGGTCACGATCGCCTGGGGCGAGCTCGACCGGCTCGTCGCTCCACCGAAGGCGCACCGGCGCCCGCCCGGGACCGACTTCATCGTGCTCGAGGACTGCGGGCACACGCCCAACTGGGACGACCCCGAGCTCGTCGCGCGGGTCCTGCTGGAGGCGAGCGCTTCCGGGCGCCCGGCCGCTACAGGTCGCGCGGCGTGATCAGGCCGCTCTGCATCGCCCGCTGAACGAGCTGCACGCGCTTCTGCTGCTGCGGCACGTCGCCGAGCTCGAACTTCTCGAACAGGGCGCGAAGGTGGGTCTTGATCGCGTCGACCGACAGGTGCAGCTCCTCGGCGATCTCCTGGTTGGAGAGCGGCGACGCGAAGGCCGCCCCGTCCTTGAACGGCCGGCAGAGGGCGACCAGGACCCGCTTCTGCGCGGGTGAGACTCCCGCCGCGCTGATCGCGTCGGAGGCGATCACGGTCGACTCCTGAACCGCTCCCGGCGCCCGGAAGAGGATTCCGGTGCGACCGACCCGGACGATGTCGCCATCGTTGAGCCGGCAGCGGCCGCTGACGCGCTCCTCGTTGACGTAGGAGCCGTTGGTCGAGAGGCCGTCGTCGACCAGCGTGGCCTCGTCCCCGATGAGCTCGAGCTGGGCGTGGAGCTTGGAGACCTCGCGATCCCAGTCGAGCGTGATGTCGGCCGAATCGGCCCGGCCGATCCACAGCTCCCGGCGGCCCTCTTCCACCAGCAGGATCCGCTGTTCGCCGTCCGCGCTGCGATAGACGAGGAACGGCCGGCCCTCGCGCTCGGCCTCGATCTGGGCCTTGAGCTCACCGCCGGTGACGGCCTTCGGTCCTTGCGGCGTCGCCTCCATCGTCGATCAGGGCTTGACGAGGACCTTGATTGACTCGCGCTCGTCCATCTGCCGGTAGCCGTCCGGCACGTCGTCGAGGCCGACCTCGGTGTCGAGCACGCGGCCCGGCTCGAATCGGCCCTCGAGCACCTCGGGAAGCAGCTCGGGGATGTAGGCGCGGGCGGGCGCGACGCCGCCGCTGATCGTGACGTTGTTGAAGAAGCCGAGGCCGGCACCGGGCAGGTGATCGAACTGTGGGACCCCGACCCTGCCGATCGCGCCGCCGGGCCGGGCGATGCGCAGCGCGGTGTCGAAGGCGGCCTCGAGGCCGACGCACTCCAGCACCCGATGCGCGCCCTGGCCTCCGGTCAGCTCGCGGACGCGCTCGGTCGCCTCTCGGCCACGCTCCGGGACGACGTCGGTGGCGCCGAACTCCTGGGCGAGATCGGTGCGATCGGCGTGTCGGCCGAGGATGATGATCTGCTCGGCACCGAGCCGCTTGGCCGCGATCACGCCGCAGAGACCCACCGCCCCGTCGCCGACGACCGCGACGGTGTCGCCCTCGCCGACCCGCGCGCTGACCGCCGCATGGTGTCCGGTGGCGAAAACGTCGGAGAGCGTCAGCAGCGAGGGCATCAGCGCGTCGTCCACCTCGACCGGAAGCTTGACCAGCGTGCCGTCGGCGTGCGGGACGCGGACCGCCTCCCCCTGGCCGCCGTCGACCCCTTCGCGGCCCCAGATCCCCCCCTGGTAGCACGAGGTGTGCAGCCCGTCGCCGCAGAAGTCGCAGGTACCGTCGCTGTAGAAGAAGGGCGCCACGACGACGTCGCCGCGCTCGAAGTCGGTGACCTCGGAGCCGACGTCCTCGATCACGCCGATGAACTCGTGGCCCATGCGGGCGCCGGCCTCGTCCGGCTCCATCGTCTTATACGGCCACAGGTCGCTGCCGCAGATGCAGGCGCGGGTCACGCGGAGGAGCGCGTCGGTCGGCTCGGAGATCGTCGCGTCGGGCACGTCCTCGACGCGGACGTCACCGGCCTCGTACATCACGGTCGCGCGCATGCGCTCAGGCTATCGCTCGGCCCCGTCCGCCCCTGGGCATGTCGGCTAGACCGCGAGCGCGAGCTGCGGGTCCGCCGCGCTGGAGCGCTCGATCGCCTCCGCGTAGGCGCCGTGGACCGTGCTGCGCGGCGGCGGGATCAGCACGCCGTAGACCGCCGGCGACGCGGTAGTAGGCGGGCGGGCGCTCCAAGGGGATCCACCTACCCGTCGGTCACCCGGAACGTGCGCCGCGGGCCCGCCGTCCTAGGCTGAGGCCCGATGCGCCAATCCGACGATTCGACTGAGGGCGATCTCGAAGAGATCGAGACCGACCCCGCCCTGCGGCTGGTCGAGGAGGGGCTGCCCAGG
>DATFLZ010000028.1:0-24728 GCA_035267205.1 Solirubrobacterales bacterium
GGCGAGCTCGACACGCTCTGGCTCCCGATCGGCCTGATCGCCGGCGGCGCCCTCGGCAACCTCGCCGACCGGATCCTCGACGGCGCCGTCACCGACTTCATCGACCCGCCGAACTGGCCCGCCTTCAACCTCGCCGACGTCGAGATCACGCTCGGCGTCGCGACCCTGATCGCGCTCTACGTGCGCGACGCGATCCGCGAGGAGCGCAACGGCGGTGGGCTGGAGGAGGGAGATGGGGGAACCGAGGAGGCGCGGCTCCCTTGAGCGTCCCGGTACCGCGGATCGTCCACGAGGACGAGTGGCTCGCCGTGGTCGAGAAGCCGGCGGGCATGATCACTCATCCGGCCCCCGGCAACGACGACCCGGACCTCGTCGCGGCCCTGGGGGGGCTGCTCGGCGGCGGCAGCGATCCGGAGCGCCCGGGCATCGTCCACCGGCTCGATCGTGACACCTCCGGCCTGCTCGTGGTGGCGCGCAACGAGCGGGCCCACAAGGCGCTGTCGGCGGCGATCGCTGAGCGCCGGGTAAAGCGCGAGTACGTCGCCCTGGTCGAGGGCTGCCCGGCCTCGAGGACCGGGACGATCGACGCCCCGCTCGGGCGCGATCATCGCTCCCCGGAGCGCGTCGTGGTCGGCGGGCGCCGCCAGCGTGACGCGGTCACCCATTTCACCGTGCGCGAGCGCGTTGGACGCGACGCGCTCCTCGATCTCGAGCTCGAGACCGGCCGCACCCATCAGATCCGGGCACACCTCCAGGCCATCGGCCACTCGATCTGTGGCGACCCGGGCTACGGCCGCCGGGGCATGCATGGGCTCGAGCGCCAGTTCCTGCACGCGGCCCGGCTGAGCTTCCGCCACCCTGAGGACGGCCGCACGGTTGAGCTCTCGAGCGAGCTGCCGCCCGATCTCGCGGCCGCGTTGGAGCGGGCGAGAGCCGGAGGCTAGCCGGACCGCCGCATGCGGCCGGAGAGCCGGCACGAGATCGCGGGGCAAGTCATCTAGACTGCGCCGCCGACCCAAGTCGGTCACCGGACGCAGAGCGAGCCCTGCCCGGCCCAGAGCCGAGTCCTCGCCGAGCCCCCGCGGGCCGAGAACTACACACAACACAAGGGAATCTCAATTGGCTGATGTAGGCATCAAGGAGCTGCTCGAAGCGGGCGTCCACTTCGGGCATCAGACCCGTCGCTGGGATCCGCGTATGCGGCGCTATATCCACGGGGAGCGGGACGGAATCCACGTCATCGACCTCCTGCAGACCGAGAAGCTGCTCGCGGAGGCGACCGAGTTCGCTTCCGAGCTGGCCGGCAAGGGAGGCAAGATCCTCTTCGTCGGGACCAAGAAGCAGGCTCGCGACTCGATCGAGAGCTGGGCCAACGAGTGCGGGATGCCGTTCGTCTCCCGGCGCTGGCTCGGCGGCCTGCTGACCAACTTCCAGACGATCAACAAGCGCATCGCGCGGCTCCACGAGCTCAACGAGCTCGAGCGGGAAGGGCAGCTCGAGCTGCTGCCGACCAAGGAGCGGATGACGATGGAGGCCGAGCTCGCGAAGCTCGAGTACAACCTCGGCGGCGTCCGCGACATGCAGCGCCCGCCCGACGCCGTGGTCGTCGTCGACCTGGTCACCGAGGAGATCGCGCTCGCCGAGGCAAGCCGCCTGGGCATCCCGATCATCGGTCTTGTCGACTCGAACTGCAACCCGACGATCGTCGACTACGTGATCCCCGGCAACGACGATGCGATCCGCTCCTGCGAGCTGATCGTACGCGCGCTCGGGGAGTCGATCAAGTCCTCCGCCGCGGCCTGGGAGCAGGCCGAGGAAGTCCGCCGCCAGCGCGAGGAGGAGGCTCGCCGCAAGCGCGAGGAGGAGGACCGCAAGCGCCGCGAGGCCGAGGCGGCCGCGAAGGCGGAGGCCGAGGCAAAGGCAAAGGCCGCAGCGGCCGCCAAAGCCCAGGCCGAGAAGGAGGCCGGCGGCAAGCAGCAGCCGGCCAAGGGCGGCCAGGCCCCGGCGAAGCAGCCCGCCCCAACCAAGGGTGGCGGCGCGCCGAAGGCCGCGGACAAGCCCGTCCCGGTGGAGAAGCAGACGCCGGCGCCGAGCAAGGGGGCCGAGCAGCCCGCTGAGAACAAGGAAGAGAGCGCGAGCAAGTGAGCGAGATCAAGGCAGCCGACGTCAAGGCGCTGCGGGAGCGCACCGGCGCGGCGATGATGGATTGCAAGGGCGCCCTGGCCGAGGCCGCGGGCGACATGGACAAGGCCATCGAGATTCTCCGGGTCAAGGGCCAGGCCTCGGCCGCCAAGCGCGCTGGGCGATCGACCGGGGAGGGCACCGTGACCTCCTACATCCACGCCAACGGGAAGATCGGCGTCCTCGTCGAGATCCAGTGCGAGACCGACTTCGTTGCCCGCAACGACGACTTCCAGGCGTTCGCCAGGGAGATCGCCCTTCATATCGCTGCCGCGGCGCCTCGCTACGTGTCCGCCGAGGAGATCGCGGATGCGGACATCGAGGCCGAGCGGACCGTCTTCGAGCAGAAGGCGGCCGAGGAGGACAAGCCCGAGAACGTTCGCGAGAAGATCGTCGAGGGGCAGCTCGCGAAGTGGCGCAAGGAGGTCGTGTTGCTGGACCAGGTCCACGTGAACGCCGACAAGCACGACGGCAAGACCATCGAGGAGCTGCGCGCCGAGGCCGCGGCCTCCACCGGCGAGAACGTCGTCATCGCCCGCTTTGCCCGCTTCGTGGTGGGCGAGGAGGACTAGCCACCAGGATGCCGGCCAGCGCCGACGCCGCCGGGGGCGAGAACGCCGAGAAGAGAGCCTTCGACCGGGTCCTGCTGAAGCTCTCCGGAGAGGCCCTGATGGGCTCCCTCGAGTACGGAACCGATCCCGACCGGGTCGAGCGCATCGCCGGCCAGGTCGCCTCCCTGCGGAAGACCGGCCTCGAGGTGGCGATCGTGGTCGGCGCCGGCAACATCTACCGCGGCCTGCAGGGCGCCGCCGCCGGCATGGACCGCGCGACCGCCGACTACATGGGGATGCTCGCGACCGTCCTGAACGCGCTCACGCTCCAGGACGCGCTCGAGTCCGCCGGCGCTCAGACGAGGGTGCTCTCGGCGATCGACGTCACCGAGGTCGCCGAGCCCTACATCCGCAGACGGGCGATCCGGCACCTCGAGAAGGGCAGGATCGTAATCTTCGCGGCCGGGACCGGCAACCCGTTCTTCACGACCGACACCGCCGCGGCGCTTCGGGCGCTCGAGATCCACGCCGAGGCCATCCTGATGGCCAAGCACGGCGTGGAGGGTGTCTACGACGCCGATCCCGCCGAGGTCCCCGAGGCCGAGTTCCTGCCCCACATCAGCCACCGGGAGGCGATCGAGCGCGGCCTGAAGGTGATGGACTCCACCGCGCTCTCGCTGTGTATGGACAACGATCTGCCGCTGTACGTGTTCAACATGGCGGACGAGGGCAACATAGATAGGATCGTCCGCGGAGAGAAGGTCGGCACGCTGGTCGACGGGGAAGGAAAGGACTGATGATCGAGGAGCTGCTGGCCGACGCGAACGAACGGATGGGCAAGTCCGTCGAGTCCGTCAAGGGTGAGATGTCGACGGTCCGCACCGGCCGCGCATCCCCGCACCTGCTCGATCGGATAACCGTTGACTACTACGGCACCGACAGCCCGCTCAACCAGCTCGCGAACATCGCCACCACCGATGCGCGACTGCTCACGCTGACGCCCTACGACAAGGGCGCGATCCCCGCGATCGAGAAGGCGATCATCGATGCCGACATCGGGCTGACGCCGAACAACGACGGCAACGTCGTCCGCCTCCAGGTTCCCGAGCTCACCGAGGAACGCCGCAAGGAGATGGTCCGGATCCTCCACGAGGTCGCGGAAGAGGGCCGCGTCGCGGTCCGCAACGTCCGGCGGGATGTAATGAGCGATCTGCGCGAGCTCAAGGGGGAGGGCGAGGTCGGCGAGGACGAAGAGCGGCGGGCCGAGGAGCAGCTGCAGAAGCAGACCGACGGCGCCGTGGGTGAGATCGACACCCTGATGAAGGCCAAAGAAGAAGAGATCCTCACGGTGTGAGCGCCGAGCCTCCCGCCGCCACGAAGGTGGCGATCATCATGGACGGCAATGCCCGCTGGGCGACTGAGCGCGGGCTGCCGATCCTCGAGGGCCACCGGCGCGGCGCCCAGACCTTGAAGCAGATCGTCAAGGACGCGGTGCGGATTGGGCTTGACGAGCTCACCGTCTACGCGTTCTCGACCGAGAACTGGTCCCGTCCGCGGGCGGAGGTCGAGGGTCTGATGGCGATGTTCGCCGAGTTGATCGAGTCGGAGACGCCCGAGCTGGATGAGCAGGGCGTCCGGATGCGCTTCATCGGGAGGCGGGAGGAGGTCAGCGCGGAGCTCCAGGAACGGATGGCCTGGGCCGAGCAGCGGACGGCCGGGAACCGGAGGTTGGAGTTGTTCGTCGCCTTCAACTACGGAGGCCGGGCCGAGATCCTCGATGCCGCTGAGCGCTATGCCGGCGGCGGGGAGGAGGAGTTCGTGAAGCTGCTCTACGCGCCCGAGATGGGTGAGCCCGATCTCGTGATCCGCACAAGCGGCGAGGAGCGGCTCTCCAACTTCCTGCTCTGGCAGAGCGCCTACTCGGAGCTCGTCTTCTCCGACCTGCTCTGGCCCGACTTCGACATCGGGGCCCTACAAGCGGCGGTGCAGGAGTTCGCCTCCCGCAAGCGGCGCTTCGGCGCACGGGACTAGATTTCACCCATGGACTTCCCCGAGCGTCCCGACTCACCGCCGGAGCGCGCTCCGCGCCGTCCGCGAAGGCACACGGGGGGCCTGGGCCCCGAGCAGGGCGAAGACGATCGTCTCGACGTGATCGTCGGTGACCCGGACAACCCGCCGCCGCCGGTCCCAAGGCAGAAGTCGAAGGGGCGGGGCCGCAGCTCCGAGACGCTTGCCCGGGTGCTGTGGGCGATTCCGGCGATCGTCCTCGCCGTCACCGTAGTCGCGCTCGGCGGGGAGATCTTCGCCGCCGCGATGGTCGTGTTCGCCTGGATCGGGATGGTCGAGTTCTTCCGCATGACGGAGCGCGCGCGGCCGTTCACGCTGGTCGCGTTCCTGGCTGCGGCGGGCATGATCACCGCCGCCCACTTCGGCGACAGCTTCCAGATGGTGCTCGCGGGCGTCGCCTTCTTTCCGGTGATGCTCGGATTCGTGATCGCCCGGGGCTCGCTCCACAACGTCACGTACTCGATGGCCGTCACCGTCTTCGCGATCATCTGGATCGGCCTGCCGTTCGCTCACGCGGTTCTGCTTCGCGACCTCCCGGACCACGGAGCCGCGCTGTTGGTCGACGTCCTCGTGGCCACGTTCTTCACCGACACGTTCGCCTACCTGGGCGGCCGCATGGTTGGCAGCCGGCCGCTGGCCCCCACGATCTCGCCCAACAAGACCGTCGAGGGGCTCGTCATCGGGATCGCCGGCGGCACGCTGGGCTTCTTCCTCGCCGGGCTGTATCAGGACTGGCTCTCGAACGGCGAGGCGCTGCTGATGGGCGTCTGCATCGCCGCCATCGCGCCGCTCGGCGACCTGTTCGAGTCGGCGATCAAGCGGGACCTGGACATCAAGGACTCCGGCCGCGTGTTCGGACCCCACGGCGGCCTGCTCGACCGCCTCGACGCGGTCCTGTTCACCGTGGTCGCGGGTTATTACCTGAGCCTGGCGGTGGTGTTCTAAGCGTATGGCCGACCGCGGCGATCTGGAGTTCACGTACTCGCTGATCGACCGGATCTTCCGGCTCAGCCTGGGTGAGAACGCGGACTTCAGCGGGGCGAAGTTCGATGGCGACTGGTCGCTGACGCTGGAGCAGGCGCAGCGCCGTAAGCACGAGTACGTCGCGGAGCAGATCGGGATCGACGCCGGGCGTCGCGTGCTCGACCTCGGCTGCGGCTGGGGGCCGCTGCTGCGCTTTATCCGCGAGCGCGGCGCGGCGGGCGTTGGAGTGACGCTGTCGAGCGCGCAGGCCGAGGCCTGCCGGCGAACGGGCCTCGATGTCCACATCCACGATGCGACCCGGATCGGCCCTGAGAACTTCGGGCGCTTCGATGCCGTCGCGAGCCTGGGCGCCTTCGAGCACTTCTGCTCGCCGGCGGACTACGTCGCCGGCCGGCAGGAGGAGAGATACCGGGAGATCTTCGAGCGGATCGCGGCACTGCTTCCCAGCGGCGGGCGGCTGTACCTGCAGACGATGGTGTTCGGGCGCAAGATGATCCCCTACGAGGAGGTGGACATCAATGCCCCAAGACACTCCGATGGCTGGTACGTAGCGCTGATGGGCAAGCAGTTCCCGGGCTCCTGGCTACCCTTCGGCTCCGAGCAGGTCGGGCGCTGTGCCGAGCCGCACTTCGAGCATCTCTCGAGCGTCAGCGGGCGGCTCGACTACCTGGAGACGATCCGCCGCTGGCGGGAGGCGTTTGCGGCACCGAGCGTCCGCAAGACGTTGCTCAAGGCGCGGCTGGTCCCACACTGGCTGCGCAGCTCGGACTTCCGGCTCGCATTCACATCCGGCGTCAGCGCGAACAGCGTCTGCTTCGAGCGCGAGCTCCTCGACCACTACCGCATGGTGTTCGAGAGGCGGTAGCGGCGCCGGCTGGGCGGTTTAGACCCCGCATAGGAGGCCACCTAAACTGCGCGGCCGTGAAGAAGGTCCTGATTCTCGGATCGACCGGCTCGATCGGCACCCAGGCGCTCGATGTGATCGAGCGCGGCGACGCGCTGCGCGTGGTCGGGCTGAGCGCCGGGGGGAGCGACGAGCTGCTCGTGGAGCAGGCCCGAGAGCACGGCGTCCCAGTCGTCGCCCTCGCTGAACCCGCCGCCGCGGAGCGGGCGGGGGCGGCCTGGAAGGGGGAGATCCTCGCAGGGCAGGATGGCGTTCGTGAGCTGATCGAGCGGACCAAGCCAGATCTCGTGCTAAATGCGATCGTCGGCTCCGCCGGACTGGGCCCGACGATCGCGACGCTGAGCGCGGGGATCGACCTGGCCCTCGCGAACAAGGAGAGTCTCGTCGTTGGCGGCGAGCTCGTCACCGCGCTGGCCGAGGCGGCCGACGCCCGGATCATCCCCGTCGACTCCGAGCACTCCGCGCTGCACCAGCTGATCGCGGGGGAGCAACCCGGCACGGTGACCCGGCTGGTCCTGACCGCATCCGGAGGCCCGTTCCGGGGACGGACCGACCTCGGCTCCGTGACCCGCGAGCAGGCCCTCGACCACCCGACCTGGGATATGGGCGGCAAGATCACCATCGACTCCGCCACGCTGATGAATAAGGGACTCGAGCTGATCGAGGCGCACCACCTCTTCGGGATCCCCTACGAGCGGATCGACGTCGTCGTCCATCCGCAGTCGCTGATCCACTCGCTCGTGCACCTCAACGACGGTGCGAGCCTCGCCCATCTCGGCCATCCCGACATGCGGGTGCCGATCTCATACGCCCTCAACTACCCCGAGCGCGCGGACGCGCCGGTCGAGGCGCTCGACCTTGCGGAGGTCGGTTCGCTCACCTTCGAGCGGCCCGACACCGAGACTTTCCGATGCCTCGCCCTCGCCCGCGAGGCGGGCGCGGCGGGGGGTACGGCGCCGTGCGTGCTCAACGCCGCCAACGAGATCGCGGTCGAGGCATTCCTCGCCGGGAGGGTCGGGTTCGCGGCGATCGCAGAGATCGTCGAGACGACGCTCTCGGCGTTGCCGGCCGAGCACCCGGGCCATTTCGAGGATCTCTTCGCGGCGGACGCGAGCGCTCGAGAGCGGGCCAGGGAGGCGGTTGAGGCAATCGGCCCGACGCCTATGGCGGGCAGCGCGAACGGGGGCGGAGCCGGCCGATGAGCGCCTGGGTTCTGGCAATCGGCGGATTCGCGATGCTCGTCGTGCTGCACGAAGCCGGGCACTTCTTCGCGGCCAAGGCGGTCGGGATGCGCGTCGAGCGCTTCTTCCTCTTCTTCCCGCCCAAGCTGGTCAGCGTCAAGCGCGGGGAGACCGAGTACGGAATCGGTGCGATCCCGCTCGGCGGATTCGTGAAGATCACCGGCATGACCCCCGAGGAGGAGATCCCCGAGGAGGTCGAGCATCGTGCCTACTACCGGCAGCCGGTCTGGAAGCGGATCGTCGTGATTGGCGCCGGGCCGTTGGTCAACATCGTGTTGGCGCTGGTGATCTTCTTCATCCTCGCGGCGAGCTTCGGCCTCGACGGCGAGCCCACCAACGAGATCGGCAGGGTTGCCGACGATCTCCCCGCAGCGGAGGCCCTACAGAGCGGCGATCAGCTGGTAGCGGTCGACGGCAAGGACATCAGCGGCCTGCGCGGCGAACAGCTCACCGACCGCGTCCGCGGACTGATCGGTACTCACGAGTGCGCGGGGAATCCCGCCGACGGCTGCGAGGCCAAGACCCCCGCGACCCTGACGATCGTCCGCGACGGCGAGCGGCAGACGGTTGAGGTAACCCCGGTATACGACGTGCCCACCGCGGAGGAGCAGGAGGCGGGACTGGAGCCCGCGATGCGGATCGGCTTCGGCTACGCGGGCGAGCGTGAGCCGCAAAGCGCCGCCGCTGCCGCCGAGTTCTCGGTCGATCGCGCCTGGTTCATCACCACGCGCACCGCCGAGGTGTTCTCGCGGATCCTCGATGCCGAGCAGCGCAAGGAGATCACCGGCGTGGTCGGCGCCACGGAGGTGACCAGGCAGAGCTTCGAGTTCGACACGCGCCAGGCGATCTTCGTGCTCGGGGTGATCAGCCTCTCGCTCGGCCTGATCAACCTGCTCCCGTTCCTCCCCCTCGACGGTGGGCACATCTTCTGGAGCATCGTCGAGAAGGTTCGCGGGCGGCGGCCCTCACTGCAGACGATGGAACGCGCCAGCTTCGTCGGCTTCGCCCTCGTCCTGATGCTATTCGTGATCGGCCTCAACAACGACATCGGCAGGATCACGGGGGAAGGGTTCAACGTCCGCTGATCGTGCGCTAGGTTGTCGACAACCGACACCGAGCAGAGGAGAGAGATCGGATGGAAGCGGCGACCGCGGAGCGGGAGGCGAACGGGGGGCCCGGCAAGGAGATGAGCGCTCCGAACCTAGCGAAGGCGTTCCACGCGACCGTGGATCGCATGGGCAGCAAGCCCGCGGTCATCTCGGGCGATCAGAGCTGGACCTGGAGCGAGATCCGCAAACAGGCCGCCGCCGTGAGCGGGGGCCTCGCCAGCCTCGGCGTCGGCAAGGGCGACACGGTGGCCCTGCTGATGGACAACCGCGCGGAGTTCATGCCCACCGACCTCGGCGTCGCCACGCTCGGCGGGGTCCCGTTCTCGATCTACCAGACCTCCTCCCCCGAGCAGATCCAGTACGTGTGCTCCGACGCCGGTGCCAAGGTCGCTGTCGTGGAGAAGACGTACCTGGAACTGTTCATGAAGGCCAAGGAGGACCTGCCCGACCTGGAGCATGTGATCACGCTGGACGGCGACGGGGGCACGATGACGTTCGAGGCGCTCTGCGAGATCGACCCGGACTTCGATGACTCCGCCGCCGATCAGGTCGATCCCGACGATCTCTTGACCCTGATCTACACCTCGGGGACCACCGGCCCCCCCAAGGGCGTGCAGCTCACTCACCGCAACCTGATGAGCCTCGTCTCCTCCGTCGAGGACATGATCCCGTTCCCCGAGAGCGAGGACAACCGGGTGATCTCGTGGCTGCCCGCAGCGCACATCGCCGAGCGCGGCGCGCACTACTACCTGCCCGTCATCAAGGGGCTCTCCGTGACGATCTGCCCGGACCCCAAGCAGATCATCGCGGTCCTGCCGAAGGTCAAGCCCACCTGGTTCTTCGCCGTCCCGCGGATCTGGGAGAAGGTGAAAGCTGGCATCGAGTCCAAGCTCGAGGGCGAGGAAGGCGTCAAGAAGACCCTGGCCCAGTGGGCGATCGGCGTCGGCAAGCAGAAGGTGCAAGCCGAGCAGAAGCAGGTCAAGGGAGAGGGCGGCGGCCCGAGCTTCCTGGTCACTGTGCAGTACGCCGTGGCCGACCGGCTGGTGCTCTCGACGATGCGTGAAAACCTCGGCCTGAACGAGGCCGTCGCGGTCAACGTCGGCGCCGCGCCGACCCCCTACGAGGTCCTCGAGTTCTTCCACGCGATCGGGATCCCGATCGGTGAGCTCTGGGGCATGTCGGAGACCTGCGGTGTCGCGACCCTGAACCCGCCGGAGAAGGTCAAGCTCGGCACCGTCGGTCCGCCGACCCCGGGCATCGAGCTCAAGCTCGTGGAGGACGGCGAGGTGCTCGTCCGCGGCGACTCGATCATGGCCGGCTACCGGAACATGCCGGACAAGACGGACGAGACGATCGACGGCGACGGCTGGCTCTCGACCGGCGATATCGGCGAGCTCGACTCCGAGGGCTACCTAAAGATCGTCGACCGGAAGAAGGAGCTGATCATCAACGCGGCGGGCAAGAACATGTCGCCGGCGTCGATCGAGTCCGAGGTCAAGAGCGCGAGCCCGCTGATCGGGCAGGCGATCGCGATCGGGGACAACCGCCCCTACAACGTCGCGCTGCTGACGCTGGACCCCGAGGCCGCCCCGGCCTGGGCGCAGAAGCAGGGCATCTCGGGGGACGACCTCGCCGACCTCGCCGAGAGCAGCGAGGTCCGGAAGGCCGTCGACGCCGCAATCGAGACGGCGAACGCGAAGATGTCCCGCGTCGAACAGATCAAGAAGTTCAAGATCCTCCCAACCGACTGGGAGCCGGGCGGCGATGAGCTGACTCCGACGATGAAGCTCAAGCGCAAGCCGATCAACGAGAAGTACGAGAGCGAGATCAAGGAGCTCTACTCCTAGATCCGCTCGCCGGACCCTGGCCCGCGGCCCCTACGCCTCGAAGGGCCTGCCCTCGCCCTCTTCGAGGAGCAGTCGCAGGGACTCGAGGTAGTAGGCCCAGTTGTAGTTGAAGATGCCGAACGCATCGTCGGCCAGCGCATTCGAGTAGCGCTGCCAGAAGCGCAGGGTCGTGCCGCCGGACTTGCGGTCGGAGGGACTGAGCTCGAAGCGGATCTCGGCGTCGAGCCACGGCTCGTTGGCACCACGCCAGGCGACCCGGACACCCGGGTCGAGCGCGGTCACCTCCATCACCGGGTGGAAGGGATCCTCGAACGTGAATCGGATCTCCGACCCGGTCCCGGGCTCGGGGTAGGAGACCACGGTCGTCCACCATCCGCTCAGCCCCGCCTCGGAGTTCAGGGCCTCGAAAACCCGGTCGGGCGGTGCCCCGATCTCGCTCAGGTGGTGGATGGTGTCCATGGCGCGTCGCTCCTCTGGTCGGGGGTGGGTGGGAGACTAGCGTAAGTAGCCGCTTACGCTCGCGCGCCCACGACCCGCACCGAGCCACTTGCCCGGCCGCAGCCACGCGGTGACCACCGTCGGCGGGGAGGGGCCGACCCCCGGGTGGCCCTAACCTGTATCGCGATGGCATCCAAGCGGCAGATATTTGTCGGCGGCGTCCCGATCGGGGGCGGTGCTCCCGTCGTCGTGCAGACGATGACCAAGACCGAGACGGCGAATCTCGAGGCGACGATGGAACAGATCCGCACCGTCGCCGACGCCGGCTCCGACCTGGTGCGCGTCGCGGTCCCCCGCGACAAGGACGTCGAGGCCCTGAAGGTGATCGTCAAGGACTCGCCGATCCCGGTGATCGCCGACATCCACTTCAACCACACGCTGGCGCTCAAGGCGATCGAGGCCGGCGCGCACTGCATCCGGCTCAATCCCGGCAATATCGGCGGTCGCGAGAAGGTCGCCGAGGTGGCGGAGCGGGCGACCAACGCCGGCACGCCGATGCGGATCGGGGTCAACTCCGGCTCGCTCCCCAAGCACCTGCACGAGCTCGAGCGCGAGGAGCCCGTCGAGGCCCTCGTCACCGCCGCCGTCGAGTTCGTCGAGCTCATGGAGGACCTCTCCTTCGAGAACTTCAAGGTCTCGATCAAATCGACCAACGTCCCGAACACGATCGCCGCCAACCGGCTGCTGAGCGAGCGGATTCCCTACCCGCTCCACCTGGGGATCACCGAGGCCGGGACCAAGTGGTCGGGGTCGCTCAAGTCCTCGGTCGGCCTGGGCACGCTCCTCGCCGACGGCATCGGCGACACGATCCGGATCAGCCTCTCCACCTTCCACGCCGAGGAGGAGGTCAAGGTCGCCTGGGAGATCCTCAAGGCGTTGCAGATCCGCGAGCGCGGCCCGGTGCTGATCGCCTGTCCGACCTGCGGTCGCCTGCAGTTCGACATGGACACGGTGGTCGCCGAGATCGAGGAGCGCCTCGAGCGCTACACCGAGCCGATCGAGGTAGCCGTGCTCGGCTGCGCCGTAAACGGGATCGGCGAGGCCTCGCACGCGGACTTCGGAATCACCGGCGCGCTCAACGAGGGCCTGATCTTCGCTCACGGCAAGCCCCTACGGAAGGTCCCACAGGACGATCTCGTCGACGCCCTGTTCGAGGAGATCGAGAAGTCGTTCGGCAAGGGCGGGAAGGTGGAGTTCGATGAGGCTGAGTCCGCGGAGGGCGCCGAGTGGCTCCAGCGGATCGAGGACGAGAACGCGGACGACCTCACGCCCGAGAAGCTCGCGGCGATGGAGGCGGAGGCCGCGGGCGAGGGTGAGGACATCACCGCGCCGGGGGAGACCAAGGGCAGGCGGGTCGAGCTCGGCGAGGACGCCTCGCCGACGGCCGGCCGCCGCTTCACTCGCGCCTGAGAGGGCGCGGGTCGCGGGCCGCTGCGAGGGGTGAGGGCGGGTCCGTCGAAGCAAGAGGCGGGCACACCCGCTACGATGTGAGCCTTCTGTAAGGGTGTGGTGATCGTTCGATGAGCGGGACCGCGCCCTCGCGCTATGCGGATCCAACTGCGAAACACGCTGCTCCTGGTCCTGGCCCTCACGGTCGGACTGGCCGGTGCTTCCGCGATCGCCGGCAAGCGCAAGCTGCGCCCGAACCCGGCCAACGATCCGGTTCTCGTCAAGAAGAAGATCGATCCCAACCGCTACGACGGTGCCGCCGGCTGCGTCAAGAAGCACCCGAAGGGGATGAGGAAGCTGATCCGCTGGATGAAGCGGAATACGAAGAAGAAGACGATCTACGGGACCGTGCGCTGCGACGGTGGCGTCCACAGCACCGGCCGCGCCCTCGACTGGATGCTCGACGCACGCAAGAAGCGGCAGAAGCGCAAGGCCATGAAGGTCATCAACACCTGGGTCTCCAAGGACAAGCGCGGGCGCAACAACGCCCTCGCACGCCGCATGGGGATCCAGCTCATCATCTACAACTGCCGCTGGTGGCAGGCCGGCGACCGCGGCTGGCAGCGCTACAGCGCCTGCAGCGGCGGCAAGAAGAACGCCGACCCCACGCAGGGACACATCGACCACATCCACGTCGAGCTCACCAAGCCCGCCTCGAAGCTCCGCACGAGCTTCTGGAAGTACGGCACGAGCGGCAAGGGTGGCGGGGGCGGCGGCTCCGGCGGCGGGGTCAGCCCCAACTACAAGTCCGCCACGGCTTCCGGGCGCAGCGGGATCAAGGTCCGCCCGCCCCTGCATCCGCCCGAGCATGAGCACATGGAGGCGCACCTCCACGAGTAGGGAAGCTCGGAGGCACCCCGGCGGCGTAGGATTGACCGATGCCGGACTCCGACATCGGCGATGTCCAGATCGCCAAGGTCACCCATGTCGACCTATCCGAGCTGCTCGCGCTGATGCGCGCCTACTGCGACTTCTATGAGAGGTCGCCGCGCGATGACCGTCTCGTCGCGCTCGCCCGTGCGCTGATCGCCGACCCCGGGGAGGGTGTGCAGCTGCTCGCGCGGGCCGAGGATGGCCGCGCCCTCGGCTTCGCGACGGTCTACTGGTCCTGGGACACCACCGAGGCAGTGCGGATCGGGGTGATGTACGACCTCTACGTCACCGAGGGCGCCCGGGGCCAGGGGGTCGGGCGGAAGCTGATCGAGGCCTGCCGCGGGGCCTGCCGCAAGCGGGGCGTCAGCAAGCTCACCTGGGAGACCGCCCCTGACAACGAGACGGCCCAGCGTCTCTACGACTCGACTAGCGCCACATCATCGCTCTGGAAGGTCTACGAGATCGAGGCCTGGTAGGCGGGCGCAGGTCAGCTGAAGCGAACGCCGGCTGCCTCGAAGCGATCGAGCTCGGCGGTCCCGAGGGCGGACGCAGGAGTGAGGACGCCGGCGCGGTCCGGCTTGTCGGCGTCGGCGTCGGCGAGAATCAGGCCCGCCTCGGCGGTCATCCTGCTCGTGGCGAGGTAGCCGGGGTGGCCCTCGCCGACGACCCGCGCGAGGGCCTCGGCTCCGGACGCTCCGCGCGCCGTGGTCTCCACGCTCCAGTGCCAGCCCTCCAGCCGGTCCTCCCGCGGGCCGCCGGAGGGAGCGAGTGCCTTCATCGCGGAGGTTCCCGCTCGGCGGACGCCGGCGGGCGCGCGGGTGAGGAGCGTGAGGCCTCCGTTGAGGGCCGAGACCGAGCCGGCGAGGACGGCCTGCAGCGGCCGGGTGGGCACCATGCTCTCGGCGGCGACAGCCTCGCGATAGAGAAGTGGCGGGCGCCCGGTGAGCGCCAGGGTCCGCTGGATCACGGGCGGGTTGATGACGGGGGAGGGGATCATCGGCGCGAGCGGCCCGACGCCCTCCTTCCACCGGGGGCGGCTGCGGATCGGGCAGGCCGTGCGGATCCGCTTGGGGTCGGCGAGATCGCCGATCAGGGCCGCGGGGTCGCCGAGGAGGGAGGCGCCGTCGCCCTCCATCGCCTCCCGCAGCGACTCGAACGTCCCGTTGCTGACCAGGTCGGAGGCGTAGGGCCGGCCCGGCGGGGGAGTGCCGGCGAAGATCGCATCGACCTCGGCCGGGGGCTCGCCGTGCGCGCTCTCGAGCCGCTCCATCGCGAGCGCCGCCGGCAGGTCGAAGGGAAGCGCCTCGAAGCCGCAGACCTGCACGATCCGCGCGCCGCTCTGCTCCGCGGGCCCATGGAAGCGCTCGACGATGCGCGCGGCGAAGTCGATCTCGCCGGTGACGTCCACGTAGCCGATCCCAGCCTCCACGCACGACTCGATCACGGGGGGCGCCATGCGGGCGAACGGGCCGGCGAAGTTAACGATCGCGCGGGCGCGCGCCACGGCCGCATCGACCGACTCGCGGCGCTCGGTGTCGACGACGAAGACCTCGGGGCGCTCGTCCTCCGGCCAGCCGTCGAGCAGCGCCTCCAGCCGGTCCCGGTTACGCCCGGCGATGCCCCAGCGGAAGCCCAGGTCCGCCGCGCGCCCCCGCAGGTAGGGAACCGCCTGCTTGCCCGTCACGCCGCTGGCGCCGAGCACGATCACGTCGAGATCCCGGGAGGGAGCCATAGGGGGATCGTATGCGAGTGGGGCGGGGAGATATCCTCGCCGTCCCGTGACACGCCTGTCCACCTATCTGCTGCCCACCGTCAAGGAGGCTCCGGCCGACGCCGAGGCGCTCAGCCACAAGCTGATGGTCCGCGCCGGGCTGATCCGCCAGGTCGGGACGGGCATCTGGTCCTACCTGCCGGCCGGCCTCCGAGTGATCCGCAAGATCGAGGCGATCATCCGCGAGGAGATGGACGCGATCGGCGGGCAGGAGCTGCTGCTGCCGGTGCTTCAGCCTGCCGAGCTGTGGAAGAAGACGGGGCGTTACGAGATCGATGAGCTGTTCAAGCTCTCCGACCGTAAGGAGTCGGGGATGGTCCTGGCAATGACCCACGAGGAGGCCGTCGCCTTCCACATGGCGAACGAGATCCGCTCCTACCGCGAGCTGCCCATGCTCGTCTATCAGATCCAGACCAAGGAGCGTGACGAGCCGCGGCCGCGCGCCGGGGTGCTGCGGACCCGCGAGTTCACCATGAAGGACGCCTACTCGCTGGACCGGGACGAGGAGGGGCTCGACCACAGCTACGGGCAGAACATCACCGCCTACGACCGCATCTTCGATCGCTGCGGCGTGCGCTGGTACCGGGTCCGCTCCGACGTGGGCATGATGGGCGGCACCGACGCGCACGAGTACATGGCCCCGTGCACCGCCGGCGAGGACGAGATCGCGATCGCGGGGGGCTACGCGGCGAACGTCGAGATCGCCTCCGCTGAGCCGCAGCACGTGGAGCTGCCGCCCTCCCTGGACGCTCCGAGAGAGGCGCCGACGCCGGGCGCGACGACCGTGGACGAGGTCTCCGAGGCGCTCGGGGTCCCGGCGGGGGCGCTGATCAAGGCGCTGCCCGTCGTGGCCGAGGACCGCGGCGTGGTGATGGTCCTGGTCCGCGGCGACCACCAGCTCAACGAGACCAAGCTCACCAACCACCTCGGAGCCGCGTTCGGGCCCGCGCGGGCGGAGGAGATCGAGGAGGCGATCGGTCCCGTCGGGTTCATCGGCCCGGTCGGCACCAATGTCCCGGTGATCAAGGACGCCGCGATCGGCGGGTCCGGGCTCGTCTGCGGGGCAAACAACCCCGATGCGCACCTGATCGGCGTCGAGCCCGGCCGGGACTTCTCCTTCGAGGAGGCCGACGTGCGCACCGTCGCGGCCGGTGACACGGTGGATGGCAAGGTCGTCGAGATCGCGCCCGCGATCGAGATCGGGAACATCTTCAAGCTCGGCACTAGGTACTCGGAGGCGCTCGGTGCCACCTACTTGGATCCCGACGGCAAGGAGCGCCCGATCGTGATGGGCAGCTACGGGATCGGCCCGGCGCGGATCGCTGCCGCTGCCATCGAGCAGCTCGCGGACGACCAGGGCATCGTCTGGCCCCGGGCGATCGCCCCCTGGCAGGTCCACCTGGTCGCGCTGGGCAAGGGCGGGGACGAGGTTGCCGAGGCAGCCGACCGCCTCTACGAAGAGCTGAAGGGAGCGGGGATCGAGACCGTCTATGACGACCGGACGAACGCCGGCACGGGGGAGAAGCTCACCGACGCCGAGCTGGTGGGCTGCCCGCTGCGGCTCGTCATCGGCAAGCGCGGCGTCGCCGACGGCGTCGCCGAGGCCCAGATCCGCCGCGACGGCCGCGAGGAGAAGGTCGAGCTCGCCGGCGCCGCTGAGCGCGTCGCCGCGCTGCTCGCGGAGTTGGACTAGTGGCACCCGAGGAGCCTTCCGGGCGCAAGCGGCTCTCCCGCAAGCGCCTGCTGGGGTTCGACCGCTCCGGGCCCGAGCACCCGGCCACCCGCGCCGGCCAGCCACTCCGCCCCTTCACGATCCCCAACCTGATCGGCTATATACGCCTCGCGGCGATCCCGGTCTTCCTCGTCATCTCGTTCGACTCCGGGGACGGCCGCGACCCGACCGCCGCAATCCTGTTCTTTGCGATCGCCTTCGGCGATCTGCTCGACGGCTTTGTCGCGCGAGCCACGGGTCAGTACAGCCGCCTCGGAGCCCTGCTCGATCCCGTCGTCGACCGGCTCACGATCCTCTCCGGCGCGATCGTCTGCTGGCATTTCGATCTGTTG
This sequence comes from Solirubrobacterales bacterium, assembly GCA_035267205.1. Classification (GTDB taxonomy): domain Bacteria; phylum Actinomycetota; class Thermoleophilia; order Solirubrobacterales; family 70-9; genus CAXMST01. Next base: position 17,540 of record DATFLZ010000028.1, read on the forward strand.
CCGCACTGGGCGCTGGCCGCCCTGGCCGTGCGCGAGGTCGCGACCCTGATCCTTGCCCAGATGGGCCTCCGCAAGGGCGCCGACATCGAGATCAACTGGATCGGCCGCATCGCCGTGTTCCTGATCATGGGCGGCATCTTCTGGTCCCTGGTCCTCGACTGGGAGATCATCCGCATCGGCTTCTCGGTGGGCGTCGTGATCGCCATCGTCGCCACGGTGATGTACGCGCGGGCCGCCCGCCTGGCGATCAAGGCAAAGGCAGCGGAGGGGGCGGAGAAGCCGGCATAGGCCCGGGCGGACGCCGCGTTCAGCTCGCACGTGGCGCCGAGCGCGCCAAACCACCGCATGCGGTCGGTTTCACGTCGCTCGACGGGTATCCGTGCTGCTCCCGCCCCTGCATTCCCCCGCCCAACGCTCAACCTCCGATTGACCCTGATGGGAGCGTGCATATAATCGTCGAGGCGAGCAGCTTTGACTCAGCGGAGGGGAAGGAAAAGGACGGAGCGATATGGATGAGACGTTTCCCGATATCGGCGCGATGAGCGATGAGGAGCTCAAGAAGCTGATCGACGAGTACACGCAGGAGGAGCGCGAGGTCTCCTTCCGGCGACGGATTCTGCACGGCAAGATCGACATCCTCCGGGCGGAGCTGGTCAACCGGCTGCGCATCAGCCGTGAGTCGGGCGACGCCCTGATCAGCGGCGCCGACGTCGAGATGCTGAGCGACATACTCGCGGGCCGCGTCGGCGGGGAAGGCGACTCCGCCTAGCGGCGGACCCACGCGCTCACCGATGGCCATGCACTGCCACGAATGCGGGTTCGTCAACCCCGAGGGCGCCAACTACTGTCAGAAGTGCGGGGCCTACCTGGCGCGGCCGGAGGGCAAGGACGAGCCGACCACGCTCACCTACAAGATCGCGGAAACCGGCGACTTCGAGAAGATCGACATCGAGGAGCTGGTCGAGGAGGAGGGGGCCGCGCTCGTAATCCGGGCCGGCGGCGGCCGCTCCGGCGAGAGCTTTCCCATCAACGAGGACCGGATCAGCATCGGCCGCACGCCAGACGCCACGATCTTCCTCGATGACGTCACCGTCTCCCGCAACCACGCGCTCCTCGTCAAGCGCCGGGAGGGCCTCTACGTGGACGATCTCGGCTCGCTGAACGGGACCTACGTGAACCGCAAGCGCATCGAGTCGCACCTGCTCTCCGACGGCGACGAGATCCAGATCGGCAAGTACCGGCTGAGCTACCTGGAGCGCTGAGGATGGCGGTACGGACCGAGATGGGCGCAAGCCAGGGCCAGGGCACGAGCACCAAGGCCCAGGGCGGCAACTCCGCCCCCCGGCAAGGGGGCGAGTCCGCGTCGCGCCCGCGGAAGGCACTGACGATCGGGGCGGTCTGCAAGATCCTCCGGCAGGAGTTCGAGGACATCTCGATTTCCAAGATCCGCTACCTCGAGGACCAGAAGCTGCTCAGCCCGCGCCGGACTCGAGGTGGCTACCGCCTCTACAGCCAGGCGGACGTCGAGCAGCTGCGCTCGATTCTCCGCATGCAGCGGGACGAGTTCCTACCGCTCAAGGTGATCCGCCAGGAGCTCGCGGCCGGCAAGATCGGCGGCACACGCTCCGACGAGGCCAAGGGGACCGCCACCCAGCGCCGCGCGATCGCGCTGGAGGGCTCCGAACAGTCGATCTCACAGGAGGAGCTGATCGAGCAGACCGGCGTCGCGGTCGAGCTGCTCAGGGAGCTCGAGGAGTACGGGATCATCCAGCCGCGTAACGAGGGCGGCCGCGCCTACTTCGACGAGACCGACCTGGAGATCGCGCGCGCCGCCGGCGAGCTCGCCCGCTTCGGTGTCCACGGCCGCAACCTGCGCGTGTTCCGCACCGCCGCCGACCGCGAGGCCGCGCTGCTCGAGCAGATCCTCGGCCCGTCGCTGCGATCCCGCAGCACGGCCCGCCGCGAGGAGGCAGTCGAGAGCCTCGAGAGCCTCGCTGCCACCTGCACGCAGCTCAAGCATCTGCTGCTGGTGCGTGACCTGCGCCAGCTGCGCCCCTAGGGGCCCCTACAGCCGCTTGAGCACGGACCTGGCCGCGTTGTAGCCGCCCATGCCGTGCACGCCGGCGCCCGGGGGCGTGGCGGCGGAGCAGATGTAGAGGCCCTTCGCGCCGGTGAAGTAGGGATCGAGCGTGGGGCGGGGGCGAACGGCCATCTGCCAGGGGGTGTTGGCGCCGGTGATGATGTCGCCGCCGATGTAGTTCGGGTTGTAGTCCTGGAACTCGGCGGGGGAGCGGGTCACGGTCTCGGCGATCCGTTCGCGGAGGCCGGGGGCGAAGCGCTCGATCTGGCCGAGCACGGCCTCCGTGGCGTCCCCGTCGTAGCCGGAGGGGACGTGACCGTAGGCCCAGATCGGGTGGAGGTCGCCCGCGGAGCGCGTCGGGTCGGCCAGGTACTGCTGGCCGACGAGCACGTTGGGGCGCTCGGGCATCCGGCCGGCGTTGATCTGTCGCTCGGCGTCGGCGAGCTCGGCGAAGCTGCCCATCGCGTGAACCGTGCCGGCGCGGCGGCAGTCGTCGTCGGCCCAGGGAATCCCGGCCTCCACGGCGAGGTCGACCTTGAAAGCTCCGGGCCCGTGCCGATAGCGCTCGTAAGCGCGGAGCGTGCGGGCCGGGAGGCGGTCCCCGGCAATCTCCACGATGTGGCGTGGGGCGAGGTCGAAGACGACGGCATCGGCTGCAGCCACCTCTCCGAGCGATTCGATCCGTCGGCCGGTTTCGATCCGCCCGCCCGCCTCGCGCAAGGAGGCGGCCATCGCATCCGTGATCGCGCGGGAACCGCCGCGAGCCACCGGCCAGCCACCGGCGTGGCAGGCGACGATGAGCGCCATACCCACCGCGGAGCTCATCGGGCGGTCGAGGCGGCTGAAGGCGTGGGCGGCGACGCCCCCGAACAGAGCGGCGGCTTCGCCGGTGTCGAATCCGCGGACCAGGAGTGACGCCGGCATCGCCGCCGGGATCCCGAACCGGGCCAGGCGAAGCGGATGCTTGGGGACGTGGAGAATCGGCTCGACCAGGTCCTCGTTGAGCTGGTCGAAGCCGTCGGCCGGCCGGGCGAAGAGCCGGCGCCAGGCATGACCGTCCTCGCCCAGGCTCGCGGCGGTCTCCTCGATCGAGCGCACCAGCAATCCACCGCGTCCGCCGTCGAGCGGATGGGCGAGGTCCACCTCGGGCCAACACCACTCGAGGCCGTGGCGCTCGAGCTCGAGATCGAGCACGGCCGGGGAGCCGGCGGCCATCGGGTGGACCGCAGAGCAGTGGTCGTGGATCAAGCCGGGACGGGTCAGCTCGCCGCTGCGGGTGCCGCCGCCGACCTCCTCGGCGGCCTCGATCACGGTTACCTCGACTCCCGCGCGGGCGAGCTTCGCAGCGGCCGCGAGGCCGTTCGGCCCGGCGCCGACGACGATCGCGGTGCTCATCGAGTGGTCGCGCCAGGCTCCGGGGCCGGCCGGTTGTCCCGCTCGACGGTGACCGGAAACTCGCCGGCGTGCCCGTCGAGCCAGGGCTGGCGTTCCACCATGTCGGCAACGAGCACCGTGCCCTCCTCGATCACGCCGACCTTCGCGTCGACGATCTTGTAACGCTGCCAGGGTTTGCCGACCGGCTGGGACTCGAGCGTCACGATGCGGACCTCGCCCTCCTCGAACCCGCAGCGCTCCTGAACCGCCTCGAGCAGCTGCTCGTTGTGGAAGTGGCCGTCGCCGAAGTTCCAGCCGTTGCAGACGCCGGAGACCAGCTCGCCCTCGCGCACGGTGTAGTCCGTGACGTCGTCGACCGCCCGCATCGTCAGGCCGTTCAGCGCGCGGCCGTGACTGTGCATCGAGCGGAAGGCGAGCCCCTTGTAGAGCAGGACCTGGACCAGGCCGGGGTCGTAGAACTCCTCGAGCTGGCGGGGGACGATCGGCGCCGCCTTGGTGATGCACTGGTCGAGACGGTTCTCGGCGTTCCCGCGGAACAGCCACTGACTGGTGGCCCAGTTGCCCGCGTAGTAGCGCATGCCGGGCAGGAACGAGACCTTGTCGGGCCGGAAGTTCCCGAGCACCGGCATCACGATGCCGACCAGGACGAGCAGCGCGATCAGGAGCGGCTGGTCGAGGGTCGAGAGCGGAACGTCCCCATACTCCCCGAAGAGGACGAGGATCCCGAACATCATGAACAGGTTCCACTCGAGCGGTACAGCGAGCGGGAACGTCGAGGTGATGTGGGTGTGGAAGATCAGCATTCCGATGACCGCCAGGGTCCCGAACAGCCCCCCGTTGGTGAGAATCAGGATCAGCGGCAGCGTGAACTCGATCACCGTTCCCGAGTGCGCTGCGAACGCCGCCCGCCAAGAGGGGATCAGGTCATCGGGATGGTCGCGGTAGAGCTGGGACTTCAGCTTCCGCGAGCGGTTCCAGGGCGTGTTGGAGATCATCACCGACACGACGAAGGGGAAGTGCTTGTTCAGCTTGGACGACGCGGCACCCCACCAGATGAAGAAGAGCACCAGCTGGGAGCCGACGGCGAAGTTCTCGAGCGGGAACATGAAGACGATCAGCAGGAACGCGTAGACCTCCGGCCGCGCCGCGAGGAAGGAGACCTTGTCCCGGAGGCCCAGAAGCCCGAGGAGGCCGAGTAGGGCGGCGATCGGGAGGGCCTCCAGATGCCCGAAGACGGGGCTGCTCTCCCCGTCGATCAAGAGGTAGAGGGCGGACAGGATCACCCCGGCCGCGAGGGCGACATCGAGCATCGTGCGCGTGTTCCCAGCGGTGCCAGGAACGCGGTCCGGGAACGGGGGGAGCCGGATCCCACCGGGGCGCAACCAGTAGAGGATGCCGCCGATCATCGGTTTGAATCGGAAGGTGAGCGGCATCGAGCCGGCGCCGAGGCCGATGAACTCCCAGAGCAGCGTGTAGACCGCGAGCTTCTGGAAGACGATGGGGTCGCTCCACCACTCCGTGAAGTTCCCGAGCCCACCCAGGTCGGTAGTCGCCGAGATCACCAGCGCCGCAACCAGCACGTAGACGATCAGCTTGAGGATGTAGAGCACGTAGACGCCCCAGGGCGTCCCGAACCCGTTGATCGCCCAGTCCTGCGCGAGCGGCTTGATCCGCTCCAGGTGGCCCCTGCGCTCCCACTCCTCGATCTCGAACGGGGGTGGAGTTGGGGTGATGAATCCCATCGCGTTGCCATCCTATTCCGATCGGGACGAACCGTGGGCCGGAGGCGTAGGCTTTGGCGGCCGTCCGGCGAGGACCGCAGCCGATGCCGAATACCTCCCGCTCCAGAACGATCGACGCGCCCCGGGCCAAGGTCTGGAGGTTGATCGCAGACCCCCACAACCTGCCGCGCTGGTGGTCGGACACGCTCCGCGTGGAGTCCGTGGAGGGAAAGCCCGGCGCCCGGCGCAGCAGCTTCACCCAGGTGTTCGAGACGCAGAAGGGAACTCCGGTCCGCGCCGACTACCGCTGCATCGACTCGACCGAGGAGCGTCGCCTGGTCTGGGAGCAGCAGATCGACGGCACCCCGTTCGAGAAGTTTCTACGCGGGGCCCAGGTCGAGTTCCTGCTGGAACCGGGCGGCGAGGGCGCCACGACGATCACGATGATCGGTCGGCGCAGCCTCCGAGGCCTCTCCCGGCTCGGGGCGCCGATGATGTCGCGGGCGACGAAGCGCGCGCTCGACGACGCGCTCGATGGGATGGAGGACGCCTTGACCGTCCCCGCCCGCTCGGACGAGCCCGACGCCGGCGACCGCGAGGGGATGGAGGGGCGATGAGCGTCGAGGGTCTCCGGCGCGACAGCGTCTGGTGGGGGTGGGGGCGAACCGACGACCGCCCCAGCCTCGGCGAGGCGGCCCGGGAGATGCTTTCCGCCGAGCTCGGGAGGATCGAGGGCGCCCCGCGGGTCGACCTCGAGGAGGTCAGGCTGCCGGAACCGCGTCCTTTGCCCGCGTCCGTGGTCCAAGCATCCGGTGGGGAAGGCGGGATCAGCACCGATCCCGAGGACCGGCTCAGGCACGCGGCCGGCAAGAGCTACCCGGACCTGGTGCGAATGAGGACGGGCACACCGACCGACGCCCCCGACGCGATTCTGGCGCCGCGGGACGGCTACGCGGTCGCCGGAGTGCTCGCCGCCTGCGCCCGTGAGCAGGTCGCTGTCGTTCCGTTCGGCGGTGGAACCAGCGTCGTCGGCGGCGTCGAGCCGCTGCGCGGCCGCTTCGACCGGCTCGCGTCACTCGATCTCGGCGCGATGCGCGCCGTCTCGGTTGACGAGCGAGCGCAGACAGCGACGCTCGGCCCGGGCCTCCGGGGGCCCGAGGCCGAGGCGGAGCTCAACCGCCGCGGCTTGACGCTCGGGCACTTCCCGCAGTCCTTCCCCTACGCGACGATCGGCGGCTTCGCCGCGACGCGCTCGGCGGGACAGGCCTCGACCGGTTACGGCCGGTTCGACGAGCTCGTGACCTCGGTGACGATGCAGACCCCCGAGGGCCCGATCAGCACGCTCGAGACCCCCCACACGGCCGCCGGTCCCGCCCTGCGGGAGCTGATCGTCGGCTCGGAGGGGACGCTCGGAGTGATCACCGACGTCACCGTGCGCGTGAAGCCGCTCCCAGAGTCGAGGCGTTACGAGGGCTGGTTCGCCGAGAGCTTCGAGCAGGGCATCGAGATCGCCCGCGCTCTTGCCCAGAGCGGCGTAGCGCCCGACGTGTTCCGCCTCTCGGACCGGGACGAGACCCGCGTGTCGCTTGCGATGTCGGGCTTGGAGGGCCTCAAGCGCTCGGCGCTCGAGGCCTATCTCTCGCTACGGGGCCGCCGCGAGGGCTGCATGATGATCCTCGGTTGGGAGGGCGACCCCGAGAGCGTCGCGCGTCGCCGGGAGCTGACCGCCGCCGGCCTGAGGAGCGGGGGCGCTGTCCCGCTCGGAACCACACCCGGCAAGGCCTGGGAGCACGGCCGCTACGAGGGGCCGTACATGCGTGACGTGCTGATGGACGCGGGCGTGATGGTCGAGACGCTCGAGACCTCGCACACCTACTCCCGCATCGACGAGCTCTACACGGCGGTGCGAGCGGCACTGCACAGCGCGATGGCCGATCGGGGCGCTGAGGGAATCGTGATGTGCCACGTCTCCCACATCTACCGGGACGGCGCC
>DATFLZ010000029.1:0-3861 GCA_035267205.1 Solirubrobacterales bacterium
GCTCGAGATCGTGAGGCAGGCGCCCGTAGAGCTCTTCCCACAGCTCCAGCGCGTCGGCGGCGCTCTGCAGCCGCCGCCGGCGGAGCGCGCGCTCGAACCAGTCGACCTGCCCGGGGGGGAGCCCGGACGGCCCGCGCAGGAAGCGCAGCAGGTCGCCCGCCCGCCGCTCGCCGAGCTCGCTCTCCAGCAACGCGATAAGCGCTCCCCCGACCGAGGTGCCCGCCGCCGGCACGTCGGCCTCGAGCGCGACCGCGATCCCCTGCGACTCGAGCACACTCGCCAGCAGCGGGCCGCGGCGCGCCGGATCGCGCACGGCGACCGCGATCGTCTCCGCCTGGGCGCCTGCTGCGATCAGCTTCGCCGCCTCGGCCGCGATCGCCTCCGCCTCGTTGCGGGCGCCTGCCGAGCGCAGCAGCGTCAGCGCCTCGCCGCCGGCCGCCAGGCGCGCCGGCTCGGCGCGGCCGAACTCGCGCTGGATGTGGACGAGCAGTGGGTCGATGCGGAACCGATCGGCCTCCGCCGGGCCGTCGAGGGGCTCCTCGGCGCTCGCCAGCGGTCCCAGCTCTGCCAGCAGCGAGCCGCGCGTGGAGAGTGCCGTGTTGTCGCGCTCCCAGGCGATCGCGACCGTCACCTCAGATGCCGTGCTCAGCAGCTCGAGCAGGCTGCGCTGGTTGGCCGTCAGGTCGCCCGGCTCGTAGAGGAACACCGGCCGTCCCCGCCACGCCGCCGGGTTCGCCCGCAGCGACTCGGTCGCCGCGCGGGCGAGGCCGTGCGCGTCGAGCAGCTCGAGCCGGTCGCGCAGCTCCACGTAGGCGGCGAACAGCTCGGCGAGGTCGCCCATGTAGGCGGAGGACTCGAGCGTCTGCGCCCCCGAGCCGAGCGCGGCCGGGTCGAGGCCGGCGCCCTGCAGCTCGTCGAGCAGGCGCTCGAACGGGACCGCGAAGCCGGGGCGCGCGGCGGACCGGCGCAGCGGGCCCAGCCGCCCCCGCCGCTCCGCGACCGCGGCGGCCACGGCGCCGACCCGCTGCGCGGGCGTCAGCTCGTCCCGCTCGGACAGGCCGGCCGCCCGCGCGACCTCGCGGAAGAGATCGCCGAAGGTCAGCACCGAGCCGCCGAGCATCGCACCGGAGGCGCAGAGCAGGCGCTCGAAGCGGTAGACGTCGTCACGGGTCGGCAGGACGAGGACCGGGTCGCGGTCCAGCGAGCGCTCGAAGAGCTGCTGGATCCGCCCGGCGCGGCCGGAGTTGGGGGGTCCGTGGATCAGCTTCAGCGACATCGGCGGAACGAGCCAGCATAGGCGTGCCCCCGGCGTGCCCCCGGCGCCGGGACGCCGGTGGGGAAGCCGCAAATGGGGCGATTCCGGTCGCGGATTTGCCGTCTTCCGCCGCCTCTAGATTGGGCGCAGCAAATGGCCCTCTGTTTCGTAGACCCAGCTGACGCGATCCGTGCGATCGCCGACTCGATTGGCCGCGAGGCCCGCCGGCAGCTGCTCGGCGAGGCGGTCCGCGCCTGGGTCGACGAGATCCCCGACAGCGAGCTCGAGGTGCACTACGCGAAAGCGCTCTCCGCCCTCGACGAGGACGACCTCTCGATGCTCGCCGCCTGGCACGGCTCGCTCGAGCTCGGCCAGCCGGTGCCGAACCGCGACTTCCTGATGGGCGCCTTCGGCTCGCTCGGCGAGAACCGCCGCGAAGCGCTCAAACTCGCCGCCGGCTTCCGCGGCGAGGAAGCCGTCGACGCCGGAGTCACCGAAGACGACGCCCTCGAGCTCGTCCTCGGCCTGCTCTCCCAGCCCCGCCTGATGGAGCTCGCGGTAGAGGCCGTAGAGCTATACATCTGGGACCGCGCCGGCTCGGACAACTGACCAGGGCGCGCATCTCGGGGTCTTCAGTCGTCCTCCTCGGGTCACGCACATAAGTGCGCTCCCCTCGTCGTCCTCCCTGCATCCCCCGACCTGCACGCCCTGGTCAGCTGTCCAAAGCGTGGCGGATCGCCGCTATTGCCTGCTCGTTGTCCTGAAAGTGGGTCGCGGTCATGCCGGCCTTTTCGGCGCCTTCGCAGTTGACCTTCACGTCGTCGACGAAGAGGCACGACTCGGCGGGTAGGCGCAGGCGGTCGAGAGTGATCCCGTAGATCTTCGATTCCGGCTTGCGGCAGCCGACGAAGCCCGAGTCGACGACGGTCTCGAAGATCTCGTCGACCGGCAGCATCGAGCGCCACAGCGGCTCCCACTCCCGCACGTTGTTGGTCAGCATCGCCATCCGATAGCCGTCGCCCTTGAGCTCGCGCATCAGCTCGATCATCCCCGGGTTCGGCTCGAGCGCCTCGAAGTAGATCTCTTTGAAGCTGTGCATCTCCGGCTCGTGGCCGAGCAGCGGTTCGAGGTGCTCGGTGAGCAGATCGAGGAAGGCGACCTCGGTGATCTCGCCGCGCTCCATTTCGAACAGGGGGTTGTCGCCATTGGCCTCGGTGGCCGCCTGCATCCCCTTGCCGAGCACCTCGCCGGTGATCCCGGTGCGGTCCTGGAAGGCCATGAACGATTGCACCAGCGGCGTCGTCAGCACGCCGCCGAAGTCGGAGATCACCGCCTCGATGCCGTTGCCCTCAGACATCGCCGCGGGCCAGCTCGTAGTGGCCGAGGCCCTCGCGGCCCTCGACCGACCAGCGGAAGAAGGCGATCTGCGAGTCGAGCCCACCTCGCTCGATCCTGGCGGCGCTGATCAGGGTGCCGGCGCCGCGCAGCGGCTGCCCCTCGTCACCGTCGGTCCAGAGCTCGAGCGTCGCCCGCCGCTGCACGCCGTCCGGGCCGTATTCGGTCGAGAGCAGCGTCTCGGAGACCTCGACGGGAGCGCCGTCGGGCCCGCAGAGCACCGCGCTGACCTGCTCGTCCCCGTGCTCGCTCGCCCCGGCCGGCCGCGCCGCGCTCAACGCCAGCAGCCCGCCGTCGGAGAAGACAATCCCGATCGACCGCCGCAATGCCTGTTCGGATTTCTCGCCCACGCCGGGCACCCTAATCGACCGCCAGGGAGGTCGCCGCCCTGCGTCGCTAGCCTGTAGGCATGCCTGAGAACCAGACCGAAACGCTGACCGACGAGGATGTCTACGAGGCGCTGGAAGAGGTGATCGACCCCGAGCTGGGACTCGACTTCGTCTCGCTCGGCCTCGTCTACGACGTCAACATCGAGGAGGAAGACGTCTACGTAACCTTCACCCTGACGACCCCGGCCTGCCCGATCGGCCCCCAGGTCTCCGAACAGATGAAGGAGTTCGTCGGCGACCTCCCCGGCGTAAGCGCCGTCCACCCGAAGATGATCTTCGACCCCCCCTGGAGTCCCGAGATGATGACCGAGGACGCCAAGTTCGCACTCGGCTTCTAGGCGGGGTTCACGGGGTTATAGGGGGTCAATCGGGGTCCGCTGCCTGCCGGCGTCGTTCTTGTTCGGGGTGGGCATGTTTGGCCGCGTAGGTCATCCGCTACGCGGCCGAGGCTGTGCGGGAGCGTGAGCTGCCGGTCAACCGGGCAGCAGTTCCTCAAGGCGGTGGGTGCCGCCGTTGAAGTAGCTCGAATGAGTTTGTTTGATCGTCTCCAGCGAGTCGGCGCTCAGGAGAACGACGTCGAGCTTTTCGTCCCTGGCGTTTGCCCGCTCCGCCTCGGCGTAGGCCACCTGGGCGGCGTCGTAATCGGTGCCGAAGGATTCGACCTCCGTCTCGCCGGTGTCTAGGTCGTAGCTGACCAGGAAATGCTTGATCTCGTCGGGGCTCATTGCCTTGCCTTGCGTCGATCGGAGTAAGGCTTTCTCGATAAACTTCCCCTTGGCCTCGGTGTACGCCTCGCGGTCGTCGGGGAATCGCTGCGCGAGG
>DATFLZ010000030.1:0-4402 GCA_035267205.1 Solirubrobacterales bacterium
GGCCGGGTGGTGGCGGGATCGGTCGGTGGCGGCGGCAGGCTCAACTTCAGCGTGATCGGCGACGCGGTCAACGTGGCGGCGCGGGTCGAGGGCGCGACCCGCGAGCTGGGCGACTCGCTGCTCCTGACCGCGGCGACCCGGGAGCGGCTCGGCGGCCGGTTCGAGATCGAGCCCCGCGGGGAGCACGCGCTGAAGGGGGTGGATCGCCCGGTCGAGCTGTTCGCGGCGATCCCGGTGGCCGCCCCCGGCGCCGAGCCGGTCGGGGCGTAGGCTCAGGGCTATCGGGCTATCGGGCTCTTGGGCCACGGGCCGGTAGGCTCGGCCAATGGCTACAGACTCCAAGCAGCAGTCCGGCGTCGGCAACCCGGGAGCCTCCCACGGCGGCAGGCTCGCGGCCAGGGCACTCGCCTCGCGCGGCATCTCCCACCTGTTCACCCTCTCGGGAGGGCACCTGTTCAGCCTCTATGACGGCTGCAAGGAGGAGGGGATCGAGGTCGTCGACGTGCGCCATGAGCAGGCGGCCGCCTTCGCCGCCGAGGGCTGGGCGAAGGCGACCCGGACCCCGGGCGTCTGCGCGCTCACCGCCGGCCCGGGCGTCACCAACGGCGTCAGCGCGATCGCCGGCGCCCAGTTCAACGGCTCGCCGATCGCCGTCCTCGGCGGACGGGCGCCGGAGATGACCTGGGGCACCGGGCGCCTTCAGGAGATCGATCACCTGCCGGTCGTCTCGCCTCTGACCAAATCGGCCGAGACCGTCAAGCAGGTCGAGGAGATCCCGGCAGCGACTGCCCGTGCGGTCGACCTCGCCGCGGCGGCGCCGACCGGGCCGACCTTCCTGGACTATCCCCTGGATGTCGTCTTTGCCGAGGCCGAGGTGGCCGTGCCCGACCCCGTCGTGGCACCGGACCCGGAGCCGGCCCCAGGCGTCGAGGAGGCGGCCGAGCTCCTCGCCAAGGCCGAGCGCCCCGCGATCATGGCCGGCACCGGCCTCTACTGGTCGCGTGGTGAGGCCGCGCTCGCCGAGCTCGCGGAGCGGGTCGGCATCCCCGTCTTCCTCAACGGCATGGGCCGCGGCTGTCTGCCCGCCGACCATGAGCTCGCCTTCAGCCGCGCCCGCGGCGCCGGCCTCGGAGGCTGTGACGTGGCCGTCGTGATCGGCGTTCCGCTCGACTTCCGGCTCGGCTTTGGCGCATCGATCGCTGAGGACGCCAAGCTGATCCGGATCGACGCAGAGGCGAACCGGCTCGAGCGCAATCGCGCCGCCGACGTCGACCTGGTCGGTGACGTCGCGGCCACGGTCGCCGCGCTCGCGGAGGCGGCCGGGGACGCCGGCGCCGATCGCGACCGCACATCGGCATGGATCTCCCAGCTCCGCTCGACAGAGGAAGAGAAGCGCGCGGGTGAGCAGGACGATTTCGGGGACGACCGCTCGCCGCTGCACCCCATGCGCCTCTACAAGGAGCTCGCCGGGGTCCTCGATCGAGATGCGATCGTGATCGGCGACGGCGGCGATTTCGTCTCCTACGCCGGCCGCGTGATCGAGACCTATGAGCCCGGCTGCTGGATGGATCCGGGGCCGTTCGGCTGCCTCGGCGCTGGGCCGGGCCAGGCGCTGGGCGCGGCCTGCGCACACCCCGACCGCCAGATCTGCGTGCTGCTCGGCGACGGCGCCTTCGGGTTCAGCGGGATGGAGTGGGACACGCTCGCTCGCCACGGCAAGCCGGTGGTCGGCGTGGTCGGCAACAACGGGATCTGGGCGCTCGAAAAGCATCCGATGGAGTTCCTGTACGGCTACTCGCTCGCCGCTGACCTGCGACCGGAGACTCCCTACGAGCAGGTAGCCGAATCGCTCGGCTGCCACTCGGAGCTGGTTCGCAGCCCGGAGCAGCTGCGACCGGCGCTCGAGCGCGCATTTTCCTGTGGCGGCCCGGCGCTCGTCAACGTGCTCACCGACCCGGAGGTCGTCTATCCGCGTAAGGCCGTGTTGGCCTAGGTCCCTCCGGCGGCGTACGATCCCGCCCCGATGGGACTGCGCCTCGGCCGCCACAACTTCACCAGGGTCGTCTACGACCACGCCTCCGACGTGCTCTACGCCAGCCTCCCGGGGGTCGAGCCGGCGCGACGCGAGCAGACCCCGGACGAGGACGACGTCTGGCTGTTCGACGATCGCGACCGCTTCATCGGCGTCCGGGTGCTCGAGCCCCGGCGACGGTGGGAGCGCGACGGGGCGGTCTGGATCGCCCTCCCCACCGGGGAGCGCGAGCGCGCCGCCGGCCTCGAGGCCGCTCTGCGAAGCCGGACGTAGAGGCGGAGCCCCCAGCCGACCTCGGTGTCTTGATCTAGGCTGGGGTGGTGAGTGAACTCGAGATAGCCGGCCGCGTTGCCCTCGTGACGGGTGCCGCGCGCGGGATCGGGCTGGAGACGGCTCGAGCGCTGCAGGCTCGGGGCGCCTCGGTCGCGATGCTGGACCTCGATCGGTCCGAGATCGAGGCGGCCGCCGCCTCGATCGGCGAGCGCACGCTCCCCATCGCCGCCGACGTGGCCGACGAGAAAGCGGTCAGGCTGGCGGTCGAGGCGGCCGTGACCGAGTTCGGCGGGATCGACATCGTCGTCGCCAACGCCGGGATCGCGCAGCCGATCCGCTCGGTCGCCGCCGTGGACGATGGCGCGTTCGACCGGGTCCTGGACGTCAACCTCAACGGCGTCGTCTACACGGTCCGCCAGGCGCTCCCGTATGTGATCGAGCGGCGCGGGCACGCGCTCGTGATTGCCTCGGTCTACGCCTTCATCAACGGCGCGATGCAGTCGAGCTACGCGATGAGCAAGGCCGCGGTCGAGCAGTACGGGCGCGCCCTGCGGGTCGAGCTTTCCCGCCATGGCGCCTCCGCCGGCGTCGGCTACTTCGGCTACGTCGACACCGCGATGGTGGCCGACGCCTACGAGGATCCGATCGCGGCTCGGATCGAGGGGCTCGCCCCACGGCCGCTTCGCAAGCGGATCAGCCCGGCCGAGGCAGCCGAGGCGCTCGTCAACGGAATCGAGAACCGATCGGCGCGGACGATCAGGCCCCGCCGCTGGGCGCTCTATTCACGGTTGCGCGGGTTGGTCAACCCCGCGCTCGACGAGTTGCACGCGCGGAACGATGTGGTGAGGGCGGCGGTCGCCGAAGGGGAGCGAGAGCTCGAGGAGCCGCGTTGAGCGGCGACGAAGCCCCTCACGCACCCGAGCCCGAGGTCGCCCTCGAGGCCGATGATGAGCTGCTCGCCCGCTTCGCCAGGACCCGGCACCCGGATCTCCGGGAGGAGCTCGCGGTCCGTTACGCGGGTTTTGCGGAGGGCCTAGCGGCCCGATACGCGAACCGCGGCGAGTCGATCGACGATCTGCGCCAGGTAGCAGGGCTCGGGCTGCTGAAGGCGCTCGACGGATACGACGACACTCGCGGCGTCCGCTTCGAGGCCTACGCCGAGCCGACCATCCTCGGAGAGATCCGGCGTCACTTCCGGGACAAGCGCTGGGCGATGCGCGTGCCGCGCGATCTCAAGGAGGCGCTCCCGAGGATCCGCTCGGCGATCGACGGGCTCTCCACGGACCTCGGTCGCGAGCCGGAGACGGCGGAGGTCGCCGAGGAGGCCGGGATGGAGGAGGGGGAGGTGCTCGACGCGCTGGAGGCCGCCGAGACCACGCGCTCGGCTTCGCTGGACGCTCCCGCCGGTGCCGACCCCGAGGCGAGCACGATCGGCGAGCTGGTGGGCGAGCCCGACGAGAACATCGATCAGACGGAGTGGGGCGTGATCCTCGAGGAGCGCCTTGAGCGGCTCGAGGATCGCGACCGCGAGGCGCTGTACCTGCGCTTCGTCGAGGACCTCACCCAGGACGAGATCGGCGAGCGGATCGGCGTCTCGCAGATGCAGGTATCGCGGATTCTGCGGGCTGCCCTGGAGCGGCTTCGCGACGAGGACTGACCCCGTCCGGCGCCGGCGCCGGGCTGAGTTTGAGATCGCCGTCGCGGGGTAGGGGGGTTGCGTGGAACCGAGCGACGTTGCGAGAGGGGGCGGGAGGGCCCAGATACAGATCCTCGGGATTCCAGGCAGCGTTCGCGACGGCTCCCACAATGTCGCCCTCCTGCGCAACGCCGCACAGGTCCTGCCCGGCGAGGCGGAGCTCGCGCTCGTCGAGCAGCCGCACGTCGCCTCGCTTCCGGGCTTCGACCCGACCGTCCCGAGCCCCGAGCCGGTCGAGGAGCTCCGTCGAGCGGTTGTCGACGCGGATGCGCTCCTGCTCGCCACCCCCGAGTACAACGGCTCGCTTCCCGGGGTCCTCAAGAACGCGATCGACTGGGTCGCGGCGCCCGCGCGGGAGGGCCCGATCCGCGGGGTGCCGGTCGCGGTGGTCGGTGCGGATC
>DATFLZ010000031.1:0-6135 GCA_035267205.1 Solirubrobacterales bacterium
AATCGGTGGACGGCCCGGTCGAGGAAGCGAGTTAGCGGCCCGGCAGCCGCCGCGCGGGGTTCCGCGGGCGCCGCCGCGCGGCGAGCCACGTGCCGCTGCCCCCGATCGCCCCGGCCGCGAGCACGGTCGCCGCGGCCGCCAGCCGCCGGCCGAGCTTCTCGAAGCGCATCACGCGCCACCCACGCTCCTTGGCGATCTGGGCCAGCTCGGCGTCCGGGTTGACCACGACCGGGTTGCCGACCAGCTCGAGCATCGGCAGGTCGGAGGCGGAGTCCGAGTACGCCCACGAGGCGTCGAGGTCGATCCCGTGCTCCGCGGCGAAGCGCTCCATGTGCGGGACCTTGCCGGGGCCGTATACGAGCCCGCCCTCCAGGTAGCCCGTGTAGTTGCCGTCCGCGTCGACCTCGTAGCGGGTACCGATCCCTCCGTCCATGTCGAGCACCCCCGCAAGCAGCGAGACGATCCCGTCGCCCGCGGCGCTGACGATGAACGTGGGCCGCCCCTCGTCCTGATGGGAGCGGACCTCGTCGATCATCTGGGGGTAGATGCGCGGCAGGATCCCGGCGAGCAGGTCGGGCACCATCCGCTTCAGCCGGCGCTCGGGGACCCCATCAAGCAGGTCCTTGACCTGCCGGACGAGCTCGTCGGTGTCGGAGTCGGTCGAGCCGCGCAGCCGAAAGCGAAGGTGGTCGACCGCCCAGCGGGTCATCTGGCGCCGCGACACCATCCCGCTTCGGTACGCGGCGCGGCCGAAGTGCATGCCGGAGGACCCCGCCATCAGGGTCCGGTCGAGATCGAAGAATGCTCCCGGCTTGCTCATCGGGGGCAGGTTACGGAGCGCGTGTGATCGCGCGGGCCCCCAGCTCGCGATCAGACCTCGATCAGGATCGCGTCACCCTGTCCGCCGCCGGAGCAGATCGCCGCGCAGCCGAGGCCGCCTCCGCGGCGCTGGAGCTCGTGGACGAGAGCGCCGATGATCCGGCCTCCGGAAGCGCCGATCGGGTGGCCGAGGGCGATCGCGCCGCCGTTCGGGTTGACCTTGTCCTCGTCGATGCCGAGCATCCGCATCGAGTTCAGGGCCACCGAGGCAAACGCCTCGTTGATCTCCCACACATCGACGTCGCCGGCCTGCTTGCCGGCCTTCTCGAGAGCGACCGCCGCGGCCTTCGCCGGGGTCTTCGCCAGGTAGGGGAAGTCGTCGGCGACCATCCCATAGCCGATGATCCGCGCCAGCGGCTGCTTGCCGTTCGCATCGGCCCAGTCGGCCGAGGCGACGACCACCGCGGCCGCGCCGTCGTTGACACCCGGGGCGTTGCCGGCGGTATGGGTGGCATCGTCGCCACCGATCGCCCGCAGCTTGCCAAGGGTCTCCTGGGTGGTGTCGGCGCGAATCGCCTCGTCCGTATCGACCGTGGTCTCCGACTTGCGCGACTTGACCGTGATCGACTCGATCTCCTCGGCGAGCCTGCCCTCGTCGGTCGCCGTGGCGGCAAGCTGATGGGAGCGGGCCGCGAACCGATCCATGTCCGGGCGGGTGATCTCGAGCTCGTTGCCGACCTCGGAGGCCTCGTTGATCATCTGCTGGTTGGTGAACGGGTTCGTGAGCCCGTCGTGGGTCATCGCGTCGACCGCGTTGACATCGCCCATCCGGAACCCGAAGCGGGCGCCGGGCAGCAGGTAGGGGGCGCTGGACATGGACTCCATGCCGCCGCCGACTCCGACGCCGACGTCTCCGGCGCGAACCGCCTGGTCGAGCAGTCCGACCGAGCGCATGCCCGAAGCGCAGACCTTGTTGATCGTCTCCGAGGGGACCTCCTTCGGGATCCCCGCCTTGATCTGGGCCTGCCGCGAGGGGATCTGCCCCTGCCCGGCCTGGAGCACCTGCCCGTAGACGACGGTGTCGACCTGCTCGGGATCGACCTCGGAACGGCCCAGAGCGGCCTCGATCGCGTGGCCGCCGAGATCGGTGGCGTCGAGAGAGGCGAGGGCGCCGCCCATCTTGCCGAAGGGCGTGCGGGCTGTGGAAAGGATCACGGACTGAGACATTGAGGCCTCCTGAATGCGAGTGAAGTGGGTCCGGAACGGTACAGGCCGGCGCGCCTATACTGCCGCGCCCGTGCAGGTTCGCCTCGACTCCAGCCCCGCCGCCGAGAGCACCGCCGACCTGCTCTGCCTCGGAATCTTCGATGGAGACGAGATCCCGGCCTGGCTCGCGGAGACGCCCGGAGCCGAGGACGTGAACGCGTCCTTCAAGAAGCTGACCGTGCTCAGGCCCGGCTCCCCCGCCCGGGTCCTGATCGTCGGGCTCGGCGCCGAGGACGAGTTCGACCGCGAGCGAGCGCGGGTCGCAGCCAGCTTCGGCGTCCGCCAGGCGGGGCGCTACGAGGCCGGGTCGCTGGCCTGGGACGTGCCCGGCGACGCCTCGGTCGCCGCCGCGATCACCGGCGCGACGATCCTGACCGCCTACCGCTTCGATCGGCTCATGAGCAAGGAGGGCCGCGAGGAGGGCGGGGGCGATGGGACCGGCGAGAACCGCGGCGCGGGACCCGAGCAGCTGATCCTCCACGGCGCCGACGGTGCCGAGGAGTTCGTCGAGACGGCCCGGGTCGCCGCGGTCGCGGCCAATCGTGCCCGCGACCTGCAGAACCTGCCCGCCAACATCGCCGACCCCGCGTACCTGGCCGACCGCGCGCGCGAGATCGCCACCGGCTCCGACGCGGTCGAGGCCGAGGTGCTCGGACCCGAGCAGTTGGCCGAGCTCGGCATGGGCGGCCTGATCTCGGTCGGCGACGGATCGGCGAAGGACCCGCTGCTGATCGTCCTGCGCTACGAGGGCGCCGCCGGCGAGGAGCCCCTGGGCATCGTCGGCAAGGCGGTCACGTTCGACACCGGCGGCATCTCCCTGAAGCCATCGGCCTCGATGCAGGAGATGAAGATGGACATGTCCGGCGGCGCGGCGGCGCTCGAGGCGACGGCGGCGATCGCCGAGCTCGGTCTGCCGCTGAACCTCCTCACGGTCGTCCCGGCAGTCGAGAACATGCCGAGCGGCACGGCGACGCGCCCGGGCGATGTGATCACGCAGCTCAACGGCAAGACGGTCGAGGTGAATAACACCGACGCCGAGGGCCGCCTGATCCTCGCCGACGCGCTCACCTGGTGCGCTCGGGAGGGCGCCGGCCGGATCGTCGATCTCGCGACCCTGACCGGCGCGGTCGTGGTCGCGCTCGGCTCGACCCACGCCGCCGTCATCGGTACCGATGACGAGCTGGTGGAGGCGATCGGCGAGGCCGGCGCGACCGTCGGCGAGCTCACCTGGAGGCTCCCCCTCCATCCCGAGTACCGGGACCTGATGAAGGGGACCGTTGCGGACCTGACCAACGCCGCCCCGAAGCGCAAGGCGGGCACGATCACTGCCGCGGCCTTCCTGCGGGAGTTCATCGAGGAGGCGGGCTGGGCCCACATCGACATCGCCGGCACCTCCTGGGACGTCGGCCGCCCGTACGTCGGCAAGGGGCCGAGCGGCTTCGGAGTCCGGCTGCTGGTCGAGCTGGCGCGCCGGCTGGCCGCCCGGAGCTGAGCGCCCCCTCCTAACCTCCCGGCTCATGAACTTCGACCTCACCGATGAACAGCGCCTGCTCCGCGAGACCGTCCGCGACTTCGCGGTGGGCGAGGTGGCGCCCGCAGCGGAGCAGCTCGATCGCGATCACGCCTTCCCCTACGAACTGGTCGGGAAGATGGGTGAGCTCGGGCTGATGGGGATCCCGTTCCCGGAGGAGTACGGCGGCGGCGGCGCCGACACCATGAGCTACGCCCTCGCCGTCGAGGAGCTGACCCGGATCGACTCCTCGGTCGCGATCACGATGGCGGCCCACACATCGCTCGGGACGATGCCGATCTACCTGTTCGGCAGCTCCGAGCAGAAGCGGGAGTGGCTCCCGGAGCTGACCGCCGGGCGAACGCTGGCCGCCTTCGGCCTGACCGAGCCCGAGGCCGGCTCCGACGCCGGGAACGTGCGGACAAGGGCCGAGCTCGCGGACGGCGAGTGGGTGATCAACGGCGCCAAGCAGTTCATCACCAACGCGGGCACCGAGATCTCCGGCTGCGTCTCGATCACTGCGTCGACCGGCACCGGGAGCTCGAAGGAGATCAGCAACATCATCGTCCCGAACGGGACGCCGGGCTACACCCAGGAGGACCCCTACCGGAAGATGGGCTGGAACGCCTCCGACACGCGTCCCTTGACCTTTGATCAGTGCCGGGTTCCCGAGGGCAACCTGCTCGGGCCGCGCGGCGCCGGCTTCAAGCAGTTCCTGCAGATCCTCGACGGCGGCCGGATCGGGGTCGCCGCGATGGGCGTCGGCCTCGCCCAGGGTGCCCTCGACGAGGCGCTCGCCTACGCCAAGGAGCGGCAGGCGTTCGGCCAGTCGATCGCGAAGTTCCAGACGATCCAGGCGAAGCTCGCCGATCTCGCCACCGAGATCGAGGCGGCGCGGCTGCTGACCTACAAGGCCGCGGTTCTCAAGGACCGGGGTGAGCCGTTCTCGCTGACCGCTGCGCAGGCGAAGCTGAAGACCGGGCGGCTCGCGGTCCGCGCGAGCGAGGAGGCCGTTCAGATCCACGGGGGCTACGGCTACATCGAGGAGTACCCGGTCTGCCGCTTCTACCGGGACGCGAAGATCCTCACCATCGGCGAGGGGACCGACGAGGTCCAGCAGATGGTGATCGCCCGGCATCTCGGCTGTTGACCGGCGCCGGGGCGCTCCCCAGCGGGCCGTAGCCGGCCGACAGGAACTTGGCTAGTCTCCCGAAGGGCCGGCCCGAGCCGCGAGCCCGGCCCTGAAATGACCGAGGAACCCCCCCAGAATCCCGAGCCCGGGCCGGAGCCTCCGGCCGACGCCGACGCTCCCGTTTCCGGCGGGACCGGGATCGCCCCCGAGGTCTCGCGCCGGGTCAGTTCGATCCTCGACGCGGTCGAAGGTGAGGCCGGGAGGCTGCGGGAGGACGCGCGCGAGGAGGCTCGTCGCTACCTCGACTACTCGCGGCGCCGCGCCGACGCCCTCGTCGCCGAGCGCCAGCGCCGAATCTCCGAGCTGAGCGACGACATCGTCTTCAAGGCCGAGGCTGTGGTCGGACGCCTCGAAGACGCGGCCCCCGTGCGGGAGGGCTTCGAGAACCTGGTCAGAGCGCTCGGCGATGCCGCCGAGCGGCTCTCCCGCGAGACGGAGCGGACGCGCCCGCAGTGGGAGCCCTCCGCCTTCCACGACGAGGCGGCTGCCGATCCCGTCGCCGCCGGACCCGCCCAGCAGCAGCCTCCCGCTCCGCCGCCTCCTCCCGGCCCGGCCCGGCCTCCGTCGCCACCGGCCGTGGCACAGACACCTGCGACCGTCCCGAGCCCGGACCGGAGCCGGTCCCCCGGGCCCCCCGGAGAGCAGCCGCATCCGGCCCGCTCCCCGCAGCGGGCCTCCACTCCCGCCGCCGGCCAGCCGCCACTGCCACCGCCACCGGGCGCACAGGCGCCCCCGATGCGACCGACCGGCGAGGGGGCCGTCGACGACGCGAAGCTGGTCGCGATCCAGATGGCGGCGTCCGGCAGGACCCGCCAGGAGGTGCGCGAGCATCTGCACAGCGCGATGGCGGTCACCGATACCCGACAGCTGCTGGACGAGGTCTTCGGCGCGGGGAGCGCCGAGGACGCGCGCGTGCCCTGGACCGCCTTCCCGCGCTGAGGGTCGCAGCCGGCGCGCGAGCCTCGCCCAATAGCGCCGAGGCGCGGTTTTAGCCGCCGGATCGCTTCCTAGACTGCGGCTGCCTGTGTGGGAATGGACCAGGTCCCCGGCACGGGCAGCCGAAAGTCGCGACCAGGAGTGTGATGTCGGACAACCCCGAGAGCCCGATCCGGGAGGAGAGCTGGAGCCGCGCCGAGATCGACGCGGCGATCGCGGGGCTCGATCGCGCCACACGAGCCTTCTCCCGCCAGATCGACGCGATCGGCGCCGCGGCCGGCCCGGGCGCCCGGGCCGCCGACGCGCCCGCCGAGCCAGGGCCGGAGACCACCGATTCCGCCGCGGAGCCAGCGCGGGTCGCGAGGCTCGACCCCGAGACGGCGTTCGAAGCGCAGATGCGCGAGGCGGAGCG
>DATFLZ010000032.1:0-21255 GCA_035267205.1 Solirubrobacterales bacterium
CCCGGTGCTCCCGAGGACGACGATGCAGCCGCCGGTCATGTACTCGCAGGCGTGCTCGCCGACGGCCTCGACCACGGCGAGGGCGCCCGAGTTCCGCACCGCGAAGCGCTCGCCGACGGCGCCTCCGAAGAAGGCCTTGCCACGCACCGCTCCGTAGAGCGAGACGTTGCCGGCGATCACGTTCGTCGACGGAGGGAAGTGGCTCTCGCCGGCGGGGTGGACGGCCAGCACGCCTCCGGAGAGGCCCTTGCCGGCGTAGTCGTTGACGTCTCCCTCGACGGTCAGCGAGATTCCCGGCGCGAGCCAGGCGCCGCAGCTCTGCCCGGCGGAGCCGGTGAGATGGATGCGGATCGTGTCATCGGGGAGCCCCTCGGGCCCGTGGTCGCCGACGATCGCGTTCGAGAGCGTCCCGCCCACAGTCAGGTCGCTGTTGACCACCGTCGAGCTGATCTCGAGCGGCTCTCCCGCCGGGGTGTTCTCCTGGTATGCGCGGTAGCGCTTGACGAGCAGGCGATGGTCGAAGCTGTCCCGCCGGTGGTTGACGCCTTGGGTGAACCCACGCGGGCGCCCCTCCGCGGCCGGGGGGACGGCGAGCAGCGGCCGCAGGTCGAGCGTCTCGGTCTTCCAGTTGGTCTCGGTCATCGAGGGATCGATCAGCCGCGTGCGGCCGACGAGCTCCGGCACGGTCCGTACGCCGAGCTCGGCCATCAGCCTCCGCGCCTCCTCGGCGACGTAGAGCATGTAGGTGACGACCTGGTCCGGCGTCCCCTTGAACCGGGCGCGCAGCTCCGGGTCCTGGGTGGCGATCCCGACCGGGCAGGTGTTGAGGTGACAGACGCGCATCATGATGCAGCCGGTGGCGATCAGGGGGGCCGTCGAGAGTCCCATCTCGTCGGCGCCGAGCAGCGCCGCGATCACGATGTCGCGGCCGGTGCGCATCTGCCCGTCGGCCTGCAGGATCACGCGGTTGCGCAGGCCCGAGTCGAGCAGCGCCTGCTGGGTCTCGGCGATCCCGAGCTCCCACGGCACGCCTGCGGACTGGATCGACGACTGCGGAGAGGCGCCGGTGCCGCCGTCGTGGCCGGCGATCACGATGTGGTCGGCCCCGGCCTTGACGACGCCCGAGGCGACGGTGCCGACGCCCGCCTCGGCCGCGAGCTTGACCGAGACCGACGCCGCGGGGTTGGCGGCGCGCAGGTCGTAGATGAGCTGCTTGAGATCCTCGATCGAGTAGATGTCGTGGTGCGGGGGAGGCGAGATCAGCTCGACGCCGGGGGTCGAGTGACGGAGGCCGGCGATGTAGGCGTCGACCTTGTGACCCGGTAGCTGTCCGCCCTCGCCGGGCTTGGCGCCCTGGGCGACCTTGATCTGGAGCTGGTCGGCCCGCGAGAGGTAGTCGATGTCGACGCCGAACCGGCCGGAGGCGACCTGGCGGATCCTCGACCGGCGCTCGTCCCCGTTCGGGTCGGGGGTGTTGCGGCTGGGATCCTCGCCGCCCTCGCCGCTGTTCGAGAACCCCCCGAGGCGGTTCATCGCGATCGCAAGCGTCTCATGCGATTCGCGGGAGAGCGCCCCGAGGCTCATCGCCCCGGTGGAGAAGCGCTTGACGATCTCGGTGGCCGGCTCCACGTCCTCCAGCGGCAGCGGCTCCTTACGGGTACGGAGGCCGAGCAGGCCACGGAGCAGCGCGTGCTGCGCGTTCTCGTCGTTGACCCGCTCCGAGAACTCCTCATACGACTCCAGGCGCTGCTTCTCGTCCGGGTCGCGGACCGAGCGCTGCAGCGATGCGATCGTCTCCGGATCCCACATGTGGCGCTCGCCGTCGCGGCGCCAGCGGTAGACGCCGCCCTGCGGCAGCAGCTCCGCGTGGTCGGCCGGCAGCAGGCCGTCGGTGACGTGCTCGGGCAGCGCCAGGCCGTGCTGCTCCGGCCAGGCCCTGGCGTGGCGGCCGCAGGCCTCGCGGCCGAGCTCCTCGGTGCCGAGCCCGTCGAGCCGGGACGGCGTGCCGGTGAAGTGGCGGTCGATCAGGTCCCGGTCGAGGCCGATCGCCTCGAAAATCTGCGCGCCGCGATAAGAGTGGACCGTCGAGATCCCGATCTTCGAGAGGACCTTCCGCAGGCCCGCGTTCAGCCCCTTGATCGCGCGGCGGACGGCGTCCGGGGCGGCGAGCCGCTCGCCGCCGACGATGATCTCGTCCATGTCGGCGATCGAGTCGAGCATCAGGTAAGGGTTGATCGCGGTGGTTCCGTAGCCGAGCAGCGCGGCGATGTGGTGGATCTCGCGCGGCTCACCCGACTCGGAGATCAGGGAGGCCTGCAGGCGCGTGCCGCCCCGCACCATGTGCTGGTGGACCGAGGCGCAGGCGAGCAGGGAGGGGATCGGTACCCGCTCGGGGTCGACGGCCTTGTCGCTGATGATCAGCATCGTCGCGCCGTCGGCCAGCGCCTTGTCGGCCTTGGCACAGATCCTGTCGATGGCCGCCCCGAGGCCCTCCGGCCCGTCGGCGAGCGGCCAGGTCGCATCGATGGTCACCGCGGCGAGCTCGGGCTCATCGGCGCCGCGCAGCCTGTCCATGTCCTCGTTGGTCAGGATCGGGTGGTCGATCTCGATCTGGAACGAGTCGTTGGGCTCGAGCGAGAGCAGCAGGCCCTTCGCTCCGAGGCGCGTGGTGAGCGACATGATCACCGTCTCGCGGACCGGGTCGATCGCCGGATTGGTGACCTGCGCGAAACGCTGCTTGAAGTAGCTGAACAGGGAGGGATCGTGCTCGCTGAAGGCCGCGAGCGAGACGTCGTTGCCCATCGATCCGGTCGGCTCCTTGGCCTGTTCGGCGAGCGGGTGCAGCAGGATCTTGAGGTCCTCCTGCGTGTACCCGAACGCGAGCTGGCGGCGCTCGATCGGGAGCTCCTCGACCGGGCGCGGGACGTGCGTGACGGCCTCGATCTCATCGAAGTGGCGGGTCCGGTCGGAGTCCCACTGCCCGTAGGGATGGCGACGCGCCTCGGTGAGCTCGACCTCGCCGTCGGCGTGGACGCTCCCGGAGTCGAGATCGGCGATCACCAGCTGCCCGGGGCGGAAGCGGCCCTTCCGGAACACCTTCGACTCGGGCACGGTGAAGATCCCGGCCTCCGAGCCCATCGCGAGCCAGCCGTCGTCGGTGATCAGCCAGCGGCCGGGGCGAAGGCCGTTGCGGTCGACCATCGCGCCGAGCGTCTTGCCATCACAGAACGCCATCGCAGCGGGGCCGTCCCAGGGCTCCTGCATGCGCGAGTGGTAGCGGTAGAAGCCCTCGAGCTCCGGCGGCAGATCGTCGCGCCCCTCGTGGGCCTGCGGGATCATCATCATCATCGCGTGCGGCAGCGTGCGACCAGCGTGCGTGATCAGCTCCAGCGAGTTGTCGAACGCGGCCGAGTCCGAAGCGCTCTCGGGAATCAGTGGGAACAGTTCCTCCAGGCCCGGGAGCAGCGGGCTGGAGAGCGTGGCCTCGCGCGCCCGCATCCAGTTGACGTTGCCCAGGGCGGTGTTGATCTCGCCGTTGTGGGCGATCATCCGCAGCGGTTGGGCGAGCTCCCAGCTCGGCAGCGTGTTGGTCGAGAAGCGCGAGTGGACGATCGCGAAGCGGCTCTTCAGCGTCGCGTCGACCAGGTCGGGGTAGAACTCGGGCAGCTGCGGCGCGGTCAGCATGCCCTTGTAGACGATCGTGCGGGAGGAGAAGCTCGGGAACGAGACCTCCGGGCCGAACTCGATCTCGGCTCTGCGCCGCGTGAGGAAGAGGCGGCGCTCGAACTCGTCCTGATCGGCGACCTCGGGGCCCGCGCCGATCAACAGCTGCATCACCCGAGGCGCTGTCTCGCGCCCGAGGCGCCCGGCGGCGCTCGGCTCGACGGGAACCTCGCGCCAGGTGATCGGCTCGTGCCCGTCGCCCGCGACCAATTTCTCGAGCCTGATCTCGAGCTCCTTCGCGCGGGCCGGCTCGTCCGGGAAGAAGCAGACAGCGACCGCGAGCCGGCCCGGTGCCGGCAGCTCCGCGGCGCGGAGCCCGGCCTCCGGGGCGCGCAGCCGGAAGAAGTCGTGGCTGACCTCGAGCAGGATCCCGGCCCCGTCTCCCGTCGTCTCGTCGGCGCCGGCGGCGCCGCGGTGCTCGAGCCGGTCGAGGGCGATCAGACCGCGGGCGACGACCTCGTGCCGTGCCGTGTTGTCGAGCCGGGCGACGGCGGCCACGCCGCAGGCGTCCCGGGCCCAGGCCGGGTCGTGGACTCCGCCCGAGAACGGCGACGGCGCCCAGCCCACGGGCGGGGCCGGGGGGGCCGGGCGGTCGAGGTTGGGGTCGTTGAATCGTTCGGGCATCGGTGAAAGTCTGGCCAGTGAGGGTTCGCGGAGGCCTCGCGGGGTCCGGGACGGGCCGCTTTCCAGATGCTCCTGGATACCTGGGGGAGGCTGGGATGCGGCCGGCTGCACCCTCGCGTGACACCTGCGACGACGGACAAATTCGCGGTGCGTTGAGCACCGGATGGTACCGGCAAGGCTCCGGCGGCGGTAGCTTCAGCCCGTGACTCCATCTGAAGTGAGGACGAGGCTTGCCGCGCGACTCGGTCGCGACGACCCGCCCATGGACTTCATGATCGTGACCACGGGCCGCAGCGGCTCGGAGTACCTCGTGCAGCTTCTCGACTCCCATCCGGCGATCCGCTGCTGGAGCGAGATCTTCCATCCGACGGCAGACGAGGCGGGGCGCTACGCAGCCTCCCCCAAGGTCGGACCGGTCAACCACCTGCGATCCCTACGCCGTAGCGAGGGGGCCGAGGGGGTTGTCGGATTCAAGCTCACCGCCAACTGCCTGCGGGGCATGCCCGGGCTGGCGGAGCTCTCGCCGCGGCTGGCGCGTCGGCTCATCGTGGTGCGACGGGACAACCGGCTCGCGCAGCACCTGTCCGCCAGGCTCGCCGAGGCGTCGGGGACCTTTCACAGCATCTACGGCGGCGACTACACCGGGGTCGAGGTGCCGCTCCACGCCGGCAGCCTGGCCGAAGCGCTCGCCGATATCGACCGCCGCCTGGACGAGCTGCTGGAGCCGCTTACGGGGATGCCGCGCGTCCATCTCGTCTATCGCGGGGACTTCGAGGCCGCCGAGCTCGAGCGCGCCCAGCGCTTCCTCGGCGTCGACCCGGCGCCCCTTCAGGCCGAGAACCGTCGCCTCCGCCGCCGGCCGATGAGGGAGATGGTCGCGAACTGGGAGGAGGTCGAAGCGGCCCTGTCGGGGACTCCGTTCGCGGGGGATCTCAAGGGCGAGGCGCTCGGCGCCTGAAGCCTGCGGCGCGGATGATCAGGCGGGCGCTGCCGCCTCCCGGGTCACGGCGCGGGTGTCGCGGACGCTGAGCTCGGCTCCGCAGCGCTCACAGATCCGGCGGTCGTTGACCGGGCCGCCGCAGTCCTTGTGGACGATGCGGACCGGCTCACGGCCATCGGGGGTGAGGTGCTTGTCCCCGAAGCCGATCATCGCGACCAGGATCGGCCACAGATCGAGGCCCTTCTCGGTCAGGAAGTACTCGTGGCGTTCGGGACGCTCCTGATACATGCGGCGCTCCAGGATCCCCTCGTCGACCAGCCGCTCGAGCCGGTTGGCGAGCACGTTGCGGGCGACTCCCAGTGAGCCCTGCATCTCGTCGAAGCGGCGGTTGCCCAAGAACACGTCGCGGATTACGAGCAGCGACCAGCGCTCGCCGACGAGCTCGAGCGTGCGGGCGATCGAGCAGTCCAGGTCGTAGTCGCGAGCGAGCATCGTCTCCTCAGTTCCTTCAGTTTCCTTTAGGGCCTCCGGCGGACGCCGTCGAAACGGACGAGTGTGCAGTCCGTCACAGTAAGTTGCGTGACAAAACTTTACCCGGTAGGTTGCGTTTCGTCAAGCAACCGACTCGCTTCCGGGCCGGCTGCGCCACGAAGAAAGGGAGGTCGCAATGCGCCTCATCGAGATCAGTCCGGACCTGTCCCTGGAGCTCACGACCGAGGAGATCCTCGCCGACCTGCACTACCCGAAGGGAGTGCGATGAGCTCCGCGCCCGCCGCCGTCGGTGTCGAGGACTCGCGCGATGCGGTCGGCTCCGCCGCGCGCCACGCGGAGCTGGCCCCGGCGGCCACCCGGCGCCGCGAGCTCGTGTGGCAGGACCCGCTCGACTCGCTCGCCCGCCTTGCCGGCCTGACCGGGATCGAGCAGATGCAGGCGATCATGGACTCCGACGTTCCGCCTCCTCCGATCGCGGTGCTGATGAGGATGGCCCCCGTCGAGCTAGCGGAGGGGCGGGTCGCGTTCCGCGGCGAGCCCTCGGAGGAGCACTACAACCCGATCGGCACGGTGCACGGCGGCTACGCGGCGACGCTGCTCGACACGGTGCTCGGCTGCGCGGTACAGACGACGCTCGCGCCGGGTGAGGCGTATACGACCCAGAGCCTCGAGGCGAAGATGGTGCGGCCGATCACTCGCGAGACCGGCCCCGTCGTCGGCACCGGAGAGGTCGCCCATCGCGGCAGGAGGCAGGCCACGGCCACGGCCGAGATCAGGGCCGAGGCCTCGGGCAAGCTCCTGGCCCACGGCACCTCGACGCTGATGATTCTGGGGTCCCGCTGAGGCTCCCCAGGGGCGCCTGGCGACCCGAACCAATGTGTCACCGATTGGTGTAATCCCTGCTACAGTCCCCGGCCGCGGCGACCGAGGATCCCGTCGTCCGTGCACGATTCCACCCCTGCACCCGCTACCTAGCAAGGACGTAGCCAGATGAGCATTGCTGATCAAGCCATGGCCTCCGGCCTCAAGGCCCTGAACCGCTTCGCCGGCGCCGACGTCGTCGACCGGATCGGCCTCCGCGAGCCCGCCGAGAAGCTCCTGTACCGCGCCACCCGCAACGGCTTCCAGGCCGCTAACGCCGCCGGCCGCACCTTCGCCGCCGCCCAGAAGGTCGCCTCCCCGGCGCGCCAGTCGAAGCCGAGGGCGCGTGACGTGTTCGACCTCACTCCCACCGACGAGCAGCAGATGATCGTCGAGGCCTTCGGCGACTTCGCCGAGACCAAGCTGCGCTCGATCGCCTCCGACGCCGACGCCGCCTGCAAGGCGCCGCAGGAGGTCCTCAGCCAGGCGAACGAGCTCGGCGTCGCCGCGCTCGGTGTGCCGGAGGAGCTCGGCGGTCCATTCGAGGAGCGCTCCGCCGTGACCAATGCTCTGCTGACCGAGACCCTGGCCCACGGTGATCCCGGCCTCGCGGTCGCGGTCCTCGCTCCCTCCGCGGTCAGCAGCGCGATCAGCCTCTGGGGCGACGCCGACCAGCAGTCGACCTACCTTCCGGAGTTCACCGGCGAGAACCCGCCCGCCGCGGCGCTCGCGATGCTGGAGCCCAAGGCGCTGTTCGACCCCTTCGAGCTCGACACCAAGGCTCGCAGGGTCGGATCCGACTTCGTGATCGACGGCGTCAAGTCGCTCGTGCCGCGCGCCGAGCACGCCGAGCTGTTCGTGATCGCCGCCGAGCTCGAGGGCTCCGGGCCCGCGTTGTTCATCATCGAGGCGAAGGCCGACGGCGTCCTGTTCGAGCCCGAGCCCGCGATGGGGATCCGCGCCGCGGGCACGGGTCGCCTGAAGCTTGACGCGGTTCGCGTCCCGCAGACCGCCCTGCTCGCCGAGGGCTCCGCCGACGCCTACGCTCAGTGCGTGCGCCTCGGCCGCCTCGGCTGGTGTGCTCTCGCCTCCGGCACCGCCCGGGCGATCCTCGATCACCTGAAGACGTACGTGAACGAGCGCAAGGCATTCGGCGAGCCGATCAGCCATCGCCAGGCCGTCGCGTTCACGGTCGCCAACATCGCGATCGAGGCCGAGGGGATGCGTCTGCTGACGCTACGCGCCGCGGGTCTCGCCGATCGCGGCACCGACGACGCCGAGTTTGCCCGCGTGACCGGGCTCGCTCGTCGCATCTGCAGCCAGAAGGGAATGCAGATCGGCTCCGACGGCGTGCAGATGCTCGGCGGTCACGGTTTCACCAAGGAGTATCCGGAGGAGCGCTGGTACCGGGACCTGCGCGCAGCCGGCCTGATGGAGGGCGCGCTGCTCGTCTGAGCCGGCGCGAGACCCCAGAAAGAGAAGGACTCACAGCTATGCCCATCTCACTCGAGATTCCGAAGAAGATGAAGGTCCTGCAGGACCAGGCCCACCAGGTGGCCGCCGAGGTTCTGCGCCCGATCTCTCGCAAGTACGACCTCGCCGAGCACGAGTACCCCAAGGAGCTCGACATGCTCGCGGCGCTGATCGACGGCATGAACGACTCCGGCGGCCAGGGCGCGAGCGCGGCCGGCGACGCCGCCTCGAAGAAGCCCGAGACGGAGGAGAAGCCCGACGATGGCGCTGCCAAGAACGGCGCCAACCTCGCCGGCGTCCTCGGGGTTACCGAGATGTGCTGGGGCGACGTGGGCCTGCTGCTCACGATGCCACGGCAGGGGCTCGGCAACTCCGCGATCGCCGCGGTCGCCAGCGACGAGCAGAAGGAGCGCTTCGAGGGCAAGTGGGCCGCCATGGCCATCACCGAGCCCGAGGCCGGCTCCG
Organism: Solirubrobacterales bacterium; assembly: GCA_035267205.1. GTDB lineage: Bacteria > Actinomycetota > Thermoleophilia > Solirubrobacterales > 70-9 > CAXMST01. The sequence continues at coordinate 8,579 of DATFLZ010000032.1, forward strand.
ACTCCGCCGCGATTCGCACCACCGCGAAGCTCGACGGCGACGAGTATGTGCTCAACGGCGAGAAGATCTACGTGACGTCCGGTGACCGTGCGGACCTGATCGTGGTCTGGGCGAGCCTCGACCTCGATCAGGGTCGCGCCGCGATCAAGTCGTTCGTCGTGGAGCGGGACAACCCCGGCCTGAAGCTCGACCGACTCGAGCACAAGCTCGGGATCAAGGCCTCCGACACGGCGAACTTCATCCTCACCGACTGCCGGGTGCCGAAGGAGAACCTCCTCGGCAGCCCCGAGATCGACACCAAGAAGTCGTTCGCGGGCGCGATGAAGACGTTCGACAACACGCGCCCGCTGGTCGCGGGAATGGCCGTCGGCCTCGCCCAGGCGTGCCTCGAGGAGACCAGGCGGATCCTCGAAGAGGCCGGGGTGGAGATCGACTACGACCGGCCCGCGAACGCGCAGAGCGCCGCGACGGCCGAGTTCCTCGAGCTCGAGTCCGACTACGAGGCAGCGCGCCTGCTGATGCTGGAGGCCGCCTGGATGGCCGATAACAAGAAGCCGAACTCCGTCGAGGCCTCGTTCTCGAAGGCGAAGGCCGGGCGCTCGGGCACGGACATCGCCCTGCGCTGCGTCGCCCTCTGCGGTTCGATCGGCTACAGCGAGGGCGAGCTGCTCGAGAAGTGGGCACGGGTCGCGAAGATACTCGACATCTTCGAGGGCACGCAACAGATTCAGCTGCTCGTCATCGCCAGGCAGCTCCTCGGACTGACGTCCGCCGAGCTCAAGTAGCCACCCGCCGAGCCGACCGACACCACTCCAAGAAGGAGGAGCTCAGCCATGAACTCCAAGACTCGTCCCGTCGCCATCTTTGGCGGCAACCGGATTCCATTCGCCCGCTCCAATGGGCGCTACATCAAGGCCTCCAACCAGGACATGCTCACGGTCGCGGTCGACGGGCTCGTCGAGCGGACCGGCCTGGCCGGTGAGCGCCTCGGCGAGGTCGCCGGCGGCGCCGTCGTCAAGCTGGCCCGCGACATCAACCTGACCCGCGAGTCGGTGCTCGGCACCAAGCTCGCGCCCGAGACGCCCGCCTACGATGTCGGCCAGGCCTGCGGCACCGGCCTCGAGGCGGCGATCCTCGTCGCCAACAAGATTGCGCTCGGCCAGACCGACTCCGCGATCGCCGGCGGCACCGACACGACCTCAGACCCGCCGATTGCCGTCAGCGACGATCTGCGCCGCGTCCTCGTCGAGATCAATGCTGCCCGCAGCAACGTCGACCGGCTCAAGGCCGTCGCCAAGCTGCGGCCCGGCATGCCGCTCGATATCCCGCAGAACGCCGAGCCCCGGACCGGCCTCTCGATGGGCGAGCACACCGCGATCATGGCCGAGGAGTGGGGGCTGACCCGTGAGGAGCAGGACGCGCTCGCGGCCGCCAGCCACCAGCACCTCGCCGCCTCGTACGAGTCCGGTTTCCAGGACGAGCTCGTCACCCCGTTTCTCGGGTTGGAGCGCGACGACAACCTCCGGCCCGGCTCGACGGAGGAGAAGCTCGCCAAGCTGCGGCCGGCCTTCGGCGGGGAGGGCGGCACCATGACCGCCGCCAACTCCACGCCGCTGACCGACGGCGCCTCCGCCGTCCTGCTCGGCACCGAGGAGTGGGGCGCCGAGCACGGCCTCGAGCCCTGGGCGAAGTTCGTCGACGCGGAGACCGCCGCGGTCGACTTCGTCGGCAAGCGCGAGGGCCTGCTGATGGCTCCGGCCTACGCGGTGCCGCGGATGCTCGAGCGCAACGGCCTGACGCTCCAGGACTTCGACCTCTACGAGATCCACGAGGCGTTCGCCGCCCAGGTGCTCTGCACGCTGAAGGCCTGGGACGACCCGGTCTTCTGCAAGGAGCGCCTCGGCCTCGACGAGCCGCTGGGCGAGATCGACCGAGCCAAGCTCAACCAGCAGGGCGGTAGCCTCGCTGCCGGCCATCCGTTCGCCGCGACCGGCGGCCGGATCGTCGCCTCACTCGCCAAGCAGTTGCGGGAGAACGGCGGCGGACGCGGCCTGATCTCGATCTGCGCGGCCGGCGGCCAGGGCGTCGTCGCAATCCTCGAGGCGTAGACCACACGCCGCTACTTCGCTACACAAGGGAGAACCGTATGTCCGACCGCTACAGCCAACTGGTCAACAACCCCGTCGGTGAGTTCATCGCCAAGAACGTCGGCCTTCCCCGGCCGTTCGAGCTCGAGCGCTGGGAGGAGGGCCAGTCCCCGATTCCCGGGAAGGTCCTGCTTGGCGCGGCCCCGGGCGGCCGGCTGACCGAGGCCGTCGCAAGCGAGTTGGCGCTCGCGGAGGCCGCCGTCGACACGCCGCTCGACGAGGAGGTTCGCGGCGCCGCCGCCGCGGGTGATCTCGACGCCGGCATCTGGAACGCCGACGCCCCGTCGGGGAAGTACCGCTCGCTGGTCTTCGACGCGACCGGGATCGACGACTCGGCCAAGCTCCGCGAGCTGTGGGCCTTCTTTCACCCGAGCTTTCGCGGCCTCGAGCCGAGCGGACGCGTGCTGGTCCTCGGCACCCCTCCGGAGGACTGCAAGGGGCCGCGCGAGGCGACCGCGCAGCGCGCCCTCGAGGGCTTTACCCGCTCGCTCGCCAAGGAGGCGCGCGCCGGTGCCACCGCTCAGCTCGTCTACGTCTCCTCCGGCGCCGAGACGCGGCTCGCATCGACGCTGCGCTTCTTCCTCAGCCCCCGGTCGGCGTACGTCTCCGGCCAGGTCGTGAGGATCGGCAAGGGCAGCGGCAGGGTCCCCAAGGTCGTCTGGGACCGCCCGCTCGAGGGCAAGGTGGCGCTCGTCACCGGCGCCTCGCGCGGGATCGGCGAGTCGATCGCCCGGACCCTGGCCCGGGACGGCGCCCATGTGGTCGGCCTCGACATCCCGCCCCAGTCGGCGGATCTCGAAAAGCTCGCCGGCGAGATCGGCGGCTCTACGCTCGCCCTCGACATCACCGCCGACGACGCGCCCTCGACGATCGCCACCGCCCTGTCCACGCAGCACGGGGGCGTCGATATCGTCGTGCACAACGCCGGCGTCACCAAGGACAAGACGATCGTTGGCATGGACGAGGAGCGCTGGAGCGTCCTGCTGGACATCAACCTCTCGAGCGAGGAGCGGATCAACGACGCCCTGCTCGACGAGAAGGTGCTCAACGAGGGCGGCCGGGTGATCTGTGTCTCGTCGATCAGCGGCATCGCGGGCAACGCGGGCCAGACCAACTACGGGACCTCCAAGGCGGGCGTGATCGGCATGGTCGACTCGATGGCGCCGGTCTTCGCCAAGGCCGGCGCCACGATCAACGCGGTGGCGCCCGGGTTCATCGAGACCCAGATGACCGCGGCGATGCCGATCGGCACCCGCGAGGCCGGCCGCCGGCTCAACTCCCTCAGCCAGGGCGGGCTTCCGGTTGACGTGGCTGAGACGATCGCCTGGTACGCGAGCCCGGCCTCATCCGGCCTCAACGGCAACCTCGTCCGCGTTTGCGGCCAGTCCCTGATCGGAGCCTGAAAGAGGAACTCATGAGTGAACGAGTACTGGACAATCCGCCCAACCTGCTCGGCCTCTACGGCAAGGCCGCGCTCGGCGGGCTGCCGGGCGCCGACAAGCTGCCGCTCATCCGGATCGGCGGACGCTCGTCCGAGACGCCCGACACCCAGCTCGTCGTTCCCTCGGCGACCGCCGACGCCGACCGGGTTGCCGAGTACTGCCGGGTCTGTGGCTTCACGCTCAGGGACGTGTTGCCGCCGACCTACCCGCACATGCTCGCCTTTCCGATGCAGATGTCGCTGATGTGCGAGGAGGACTTCCCCTTCGGCGGGATCGGCCTCGTCCACATCGCCAACGAGATCACGCAGCATCGGCCGATCAAGCTCAGCGAGGCGCTCGAGATCCGCGTCCGGGTCAGCGACCTGCGCCCGCACCCGAAGGGCCGTCAGTTCGACTTCATCAGCGAGGCCCGCTCCGGGACCGATCTGGTCTGGGAGTCGGTGAGCACGACGCTGAGCCGTGGCGCCGGCGCCGACCCGAACGCCGCCGACAAGTCCGAGGAGTTCGAGTCCGTCGACTTCGATGCAATGCCCGCGACCGCCGAGTGGAAGCTGCCCGCCGGTCTGGGCCGCAGCTACGGCGGCGTCTCCGGAGACCGCAACCCGATCCACATGTCCGAGTGGACGGCCAAGCCGCTCGGATTCCCGAAGGCGATCGCGCACGGAATGTGGACCAAGGCCCGCGCCCTGGCCGCGCTGGAGGGCGATCTTCCCGAAGCCCTCAAGGTCTCGGTTCGCTTCAAGCGGCCGATCCTGCTTCCCGGCCGCGTCTCCTTCGCCACCGTTCCCCGGCTGAACGGCGCCGCCTTCGCGGTCCGCGACGCGCGCAAGGGAACGCCGCACCTCGAGGGCATCCTCGAGAGCCTCTGAGGGTCCGGCACGGCCAAGCCGGGGTGGCCCGGATAAGCTCGGGCCATCTCCGAGTTGATCCACACCTGCTACCGGGTTCTCGACCTCGAGCGCTCCGTCTCGTTCTACGAGAAGCTCGGCTTCGCGGAGCTGCACCGGATGCCGATCGGCGACGAGGCGACCAACTGCTTCATGGGCCTGCCCGGAGACGGCGCCCGGCTCGAGCTGACCTACAACCACGACGTCACTGAGCCCTACGAGATCGGCACCGGTTACGGCCACATCGCGATCACCGTCGACGACCTCGACGGGACGCTCGAGGGGTTAGCGGCGCTCGGGATCGAGCCCGAGAAGCCGCCCTACCGTGTCCGCGAGGGCGGCTCCCGGATCTGCTTCGTCCGCGATCCCGACGAGTACCGGATCGAGCTGATCGAGCGCAGCGAGTAGGCCGGCCCGCTCAGCGGTACGCGTGCAGCGCCCCGGTGACGTCGTCCGCGTCGACCACCTCGCGACCCATCGGCAGGAGCGCCACCGGGATCAGCTTCAGGTTTGCGATCGCGAACGGGATCCCGATGATGGTCACCGCCAGTGCCGCCGCCGTGACGATGTGGGCGATCGCCAACCACCAGCCGATCAGGATCAGCCACAGCACGTTGCCGATCGCGGAGGCGGCGCCCGCGTCGGCGCGCTTGACCACGGTGCGACCGAAGGGCCAGAGCGCGTAGCCGGCGAGCTTGAACGCCTGTAGCCCGAACGGGATCGTGATGATCAGGATGCACATGATCACCCCGGCGAGCGCATAGCCGAGCGCCAGCCACAGGCCGGAGAGCACGAGCCAGATGATATTGAGCAGGGTGCGTATGTCACACACGGTACGGACTCCTGGGAGTACGCTGATGAGATGACCGCTTCGCGCGTAGCGTTGCCACCCGGGCCGAGGGCGCCCAAGGCGCTGCAGACGATCGGCTGGTGGGCGCGTCCGACCGGATACCTCGAACGCTGTCGCAGCCGGTTCGGCAAGCGCTTCACGATCAGGATGCTCGCCCAGGCGCCGTTCGTGATCATCTCCGACCCCGACGAGATCAAGCAGGTCTTCACCGCGCCGCCCGAGGTGCTCTACCCCGGCGAGGGCGCCCGGATCCTGGAGCCGATCGTCGGGCCGAACTCGATCCTCCTGCTGGACGAGGGCGCCCACATGAGCCAGAAGAAGCTGGTCCTGCCCGCCTTCCACGGCGAGCGGATGCAGGCGCTGGAGAGCCTGGTTACCGAGGTCGCCCGCGAACAGATCGCCTCCTGGCCCCGAGGCGAGGCGGTGCCGATGCACCCCCGGCTTCAGGCCCTGACGATGGAGGTGATCCTCGCCGCCGTCTTCGGCCTTCGCACCGGGGAGCGCCTCGCCGCGCTCCGGGAGGCGCTGACCGAGATGCTCGACTTCGGGCTCAGCCCGCTGAGCCTCCTGCCCCCGGCGCAGCGGGCGCCGTTCGGTCGTGGCCCCTGGGCCGGATTCGTGCGCTCCCGAGCGCGGGCCGACGAGTTGATCTACGCGGAGATCCGCGAGCGCCGCGCCGGGATCGAGGCGGGCGAGCAGCCTGCCGACGGCGGCGAGATCATCACCTCGCTCTTGGCAGCGAGGCACGAGGATGGCTCCCCGATGAGCGACGAGGAGATCCACGACGAGCTCCTGACCCTGCTCGTCGCCGGGCACGAGACGACCGCGACCGAGCTCGCCTGGGCGCTCGAGCGGCTCACGCGGGAGCCCGAGGCGCTGGCGCGGCTGGTCGCGGAGATCGACGCGGGTCAGGACGACGCCTATCTGACCGCGGTGATCCGCGAGACGCTACGGCACCGTCCGGTGCTGATCAGCGCCGCACCCCGCACCGTGAAGCAGCCCTACGAGGTCGGGGGGATCACCTACCCGGTGGGCACCCACCTGATGGCGAGCGCCTGGCTCGTCCACCATGACCCGGACGTCTACCCGGACCCCTACGCCTTCCGGCCCGAGCGTTTCCTCGACGAGGACCCGGGCACCTACACCTGGATCCCCTTCGGGGGCGGGCGCCGGCGCTGCATTGGGGCGAGTTTCGCCCTGATGGAGATGGCGATCGTCCTTCGCGAGCTGCTCGGCGAGGCCGAGATCGAGGCCGGGATCGACGGAATGGAGCCCTCGATCCGTCGGGCGATCACGGTGACTCCGGCATCGGGCGCGGTCACGCGGCTGAGCGACCGCGAGCCCCGGGCCGCGGAGGAGAGGACGGCGCCGGGAGCCGCTGCGAGTGTGTGAGCGATCTGTTAGCGTTTAGCTAGCACCGCACTTGCAAACCAATCGCCCCGCTTGTTCAAGCGGATTCGGCACCTTAGCTCCGGCGTTTTCCGGGGAGCGCCGATCCCATCGGGGAACGAAAGGAGCTAGAGCACCGTGTCCAGTCGAGGACTGGGGCGCGCGCGAAGCCGCACCCCCAAGCACACACTTCCCGCATTTCGAGGGGCCGCGATCGCGGCCCTCACGGCCGTCGCGCTTCCGGCAGCCGCCGGGGCGCAACAGCCCGCCGCGCCGACGGTCGAGGCCGACGGTCCGCAGGCGGGCGCCACCGAGCCGGAGCCGAAGTCGAAGGCGAGCTCCGATGCGACCAAACAGGCCCGCATGCGCCGCACCGAGGCATCGCCGCGCCGCGCCTTCGCGGACTCGGGGCGCAAGGCGCGATTCGATTTCAAGCTCGCAGGCAAGAAGACGCGCACCCTGGTCGTCAAGGTCAAGAAGCTCTCTGATGGGAAGACCCGTCGACGCTGGCGCCTCAAGGACGTCGAGCCGGGCGAGACGCAGACCGTCACCTGGGGTGGCAAGACCCGCAAGGGCGGCTTCTCCCGCCAGGGCAAGCACGTCTTCAAGGTCTATGAGCCCGGCAAGGGCAAGACCGACATGAGCGAGGCCAACGGCAAGAAGCGCTTCCGCTTCTACCGCCACCGCTTCCCAATCCGCGCCAACCACACCTACGGCGACGGCTTCGGCGCCGGCCGCGGCCACCAGGGCGTCGACATCTTCGCCAAGTGCGGTCGCAGTCTGCGCGCGGTTCGCGGTGGAAAGGTCGAGGTGCGCGCCCACCACGGCGCCGCGGGTCGCTACATCGTGATCGACGGCCACGGCACCGACCGCGACTACGTCTACATGCACATGCAGCGCCGCAAGCGGCCGCAGGTCGGCGACCGGGTCAAGACCGGCGAGAAGATCGGCTTTGTCGGGGAGACCGGCAACGCCTCCGGCTGCCACCTCCACTTCGAGGTCTGGAGGGGCCCGGGCTGGTACCAGGGCGGCTCACCCGTCCGCTCGATCAAGCGTATGACTCAGCGCTGGGCCACCTACAGCTGGTAGCGACCTCGTCGAACGGCGCCGCCTGCCCGGGGATCAGGCCGCCTGGTCGAGGCGCTCGCGCAGGGCGCCCATCTCGGCGAGCAGGCCGATGCGCTTGCCGACGCCGACCGGGCCCGCCTCGCCGTCGCGCTCGCGCGCGATCATCGCGACGTTGACCAGCGTCCGCTCTGCTCCGCGCCACTGGCCCCAGGGTGAGGTCTGGTACTCGGCCCCGAGCACGAGCTCCTCGGTCAGCTCGACGACCGCGTCGCCGGCGCCTTCGGGAACGTGTCGTGCCCGGTACTGCCAGTAGCAGCGCAGCTCCTCGACGCGGCCCAGGTCGCACACGGGCCCGTGGCCGCCCACGACCGCGGTCGGCTCGAGCCCGGCGATCCGGTCGAGCGCCGCGATCCAGTTGCTCACCGGCCCCGCCCACATGATCGGCGTCACGCCGCTGAACACGATGTCGCCGGCGTAGACGACGCGGGCGTCGGGGACCCAGACCAGGGCGTCGCCGGGGGTGTGCGCCGGGCCGACCTCGATCAGCTCGACTCGGCGCCCGCCGATGTCGAGGAGCAGCTCGCCGTCGAACGCGCGGCCCGGGAGCCGAGGGTCAAGGCCCGCGAACTCGTAGCTCGCCAGGGCGTCGCCGAAGGCGGCCAGGCCCCGCAGCTTTGCCTTGGCCGGAACGAGGGGGACGCCGCTGAGGCGCGAAGCGATCCCGGGGAGCGGGCGCATCCGGGTCAGCATCGAGGGTGGCTCCTCCCGCATCTGCTCGATCGCGGCGCTGGTGGCGACGATCTCGGACCCGCCGAGCAGGGCGTTGCCGTACCAGTGGTCGCCGTCGCCGTGCGTGTTGACGAGGGTCCTGATCGGCGCTCCCACGCGCACGCCGGCCAACTCGTCGAGCATTCGCCGGGTGAGCCGTTCGTCCCACAGGGTGTCGACGAGGGCGCTCTCCCCCTCACCGAGGATCAGGCCGGCGTTCGATTCGCCCAGGTCGCCGTTGGGCTGGATCCAGGCGAAGCAGCGATCCCCGACCTGCTCGACGCCGCCGTCGAAGGCCGCTTCGTTGCCGAGTGGCGTCGCCTCTGGTCCTTGCAGTGCGGATGGGTCCACAACCGCCTCAACCTATCACCGCCGGGCTGGACGGATGGCGGTTGGCGGAGGCCGGTTCACCCGTTCCATGCGCACCCGTCGTCGTCGGCGCCGGTCGGCCGGTAGCGTCCCGCGCTTGATGGACACCGTCAACAGTCGCACGTGGATCGACGCGAGCGCGGAGCCGCTCGCGGCGCACGCCGAGCGGGATCTCGCCGCGCTCGTCGACGTCTCCTCGCCCTCGGGCGACGTCGAGGCGGCCGAGTCGGTCGTCGCGGTCGCCACCGCGCTGCTCCCCGACGGGGTGGAGACGGAGCGACTCGAGTGCTCCTCGCCGGACCACGCTCCCGACCTGCTCGCCCACATGCGCGGCACCGGCGAGCGGCGCCTGCTGTTGCTCGGCCACCTCGACACGGTCATCCCGCACGCGGCCCACCACCCGCTGCGCCGGGAGGGCGAGCTGCTGCGCGGCCCCGGCACGATCGATATGAAGGGAGGGGTGGCGCTCTCGATCGGAGTCCTGCGCGCGCTCACCGAGCGGCGTGAGGACTTCGACGAGGTGGCGCTGCTGCTGGTCGTCGACGAGGAGTGGCGGTCGGTGCCCTTCGTCCACGCGGAGCGCTTCACCGACTTCGACGCCTGCCTCTGCTTCGAGGGCGGCGAGCTGACCGAGGACGGCGACGATGCGGTCGTCGTCAACCGCAAGGCGGCGGGAACGATCCGGGTTGCCGCGACGGGGCGCGCCGCGCACTCGGGATCCGAGCCGGAGGAGGGCCGCAATGCGCTGCTGGCGCTCGCCCGCGTCGCTCAGATCCTCGCGGGCCACGATGCGCCCGAGGGACCCAACCGGCTGACGGTGGTGCCCACGATCCTCAGCTCCGGGGACGCCTTCAACATCGTTCCCGGCGACGGTGAGCTGTTCGCCGACGTGCGCGCGGCGAGCCTCGGGGCGATCGAGGCGGTGATGGACGATCTCCCCGATGAGATCGACGGAGTCGAGCTGAACGCGGAGATGACCCGCCGTTGGCCGGCGATGCAGATGGCCGAGCGGGCCGCCGCTCCGCTCGCGCTCGCCTCCGAGCTGCTCGGCCGGCCGATCGTCGGCGCGGAGCGGGGCGGGGCGAGCGATGCCAGCCACCTCGCGGCCGGGGCGCCGCTACTCGCGATCGATGGCCTCGGTCCGCTTGGCGGCGGCTCGCACGCGCCGGACGAGCACGTGGTGGCCGAGTCGCTGCGGACCCGCGCGGAGGTGGCGCTCGCCCTGGTCGCCTCGGTGCTCAGCGGCGCGGCGGCCTGAGAAGCCCGCGATCGGCGCCACGCGGGGTGGTGCCCACGCAGCCCGGCGCCGTCCGGCATGATGTTGGCCAGGCAGCCAAGCTTTGAAGCTACGCAGCAATCTGGCAATCGAGAGGAGAGTGGGTCGAATGGCTCGCAAGCAGGTCAAGTCGGTATCGGGCAAGGTCGTCGCGATCACCGGTGGGGCACAGGGAATCGGCAAGAGCACCGCGGCGGCGCTGGTCCGGCGCGGATCGCGGGTCGCGATCGGCGATCTCAACCGGGAGCTCGCCGAGCAGACGGCGACCGAGCTGGGCGGCAACTGCGTCGCCTTCGAGCTCGATGTCACCAGCCGCTCGAGCTTCGAGACGTTCATCGAGGAGGCCGAGGCGGAGCTGGGTCCCGTCGATGTCGTCGTCAACAACGCCGGGATCATGCCGCTCAACCTGCTCGCCGACGAGCCTGATGAGATCGCGCGCCTGCAGGTGGACATCAACCTGCACGGGGTCATCTTCGGTACCAAGATCGCGATCGACAAGATGGTCCCGCGCGGCAGCGGCCACATCGTCAACGTCGCGAGCCAGGCCGGCAAGGCCGGCTTCGCCGGTGGCGCCACCTACTGCGCGACCAAGCACGCCGTGGTCGGTCTCTCGGAGGCGGCCCGCAACGAGCTGCGTGAGACAGGCGTCGAGGTCTCGGTCGTGATGCCGGCCGTCGTCAACACCGAGCTCGGCTCCGGTCTGCACGAGGCGCGCGGCGTGAAGACGCTCGAGCCCGAGGACGTCGCCGAGGCGATCGTCGAGGGGATCGAGACCAACCGGTTCGACGTCTGGGTCCCGAAGGAGACCGCGGTGATCGCGACGTTCATGAACGTCCTGCCGCGCCGCGGGCGCGAGGCGATCTCCCGCATGCTCAAGGCCGATGACATCCTCTCGACCCCCGACAAGGGCCGGCGCGCGGCCTACGAGGATCGGGCGGCGCACAGCCAGTCGGATGAGGCTGCGGCCGAGGCCGAGAAGGCCGCCACGGACTGACTCCTCACCGCGGAGGACCCGGTTCCCGGTCAGCGGTCCTCTTGGGAGTGGCTAGGTGAGACCGGGATGCTGTCGTGGGGTACCTTGGGCGCGACCCGGGCGACCGTGCGCATCAGATTCCAGAAGAGCGGCAGCTCCGGGTAGAGGACCGGCTTGCCCGAGGTGATGATCGCGCCCGACAGCGCCCGCTCCGCGTCCGCCCAGCCAATGATGTTGGTGAAGCCGAGATGGCCCCAGGCGAGCTCGGTGTCGGGACCGTAGAGGGAGAGCAGCTCGGCGCCGAGCATCATCCCGTAGCTGAACCGGGAGGGGAACCCGAGCATCAGGTCGATCTCCCGATAGGACTGCTCGGTCAGCGCACGGTTCAGCGTGCGCGGCTCGAAGATCCGGACGCCGTCGAGCTCGCCGCCGGCCCGCAGCAGCTCGAAGAAGCGGCTGAGCTCGTTTGCGGTGGTGATGACGTTGCCGGCCGGGATCACTCCCCGGAGGAAGCGCGGGTCGTTCGATAGGCGCGCCGCGTCCGGCACCGAGACACCGATCGCCCGCTTCAACAGATTGGAGAGCGGCGGCAGCACCGGCGCTCCGGTGAAGTGGCTGGTGGCCACGGCATCGACGTCGGCGGCCTCCACGCCGTAGTTGGTCCAGCGGAAGCCGAGCGGCTCGAGGATCTCCTCGCCCAGCACCTCGCGGATCGGCTTTCCGGTCACCCGCTTGACGACCTCGGCGATGATGTATCCGCCCGAGATCGCGTGGTAGGCGAGGGCGCTCCCGGGGCGCTGCCGGGGCTTGGCATCGACGATGATCTCGAGGATCTTCTCCTCGTCCTCGATGCACTCGAGCTGCATCGCCTCCGGCGGCAGGTTCGGCACCCCGCCCTTGTGGGAGAGGAGGTGCGCGATCGTGATGCCCTCCTTGCCGTGCCGGGCGTACTCGGGGATGTACTCGGCAATGCGGTCCCCGATGTGGAGCTTGCCCTGCTGATCCAACAGGTGCGCGACGCAGGCGGTCATCGCCTTTGAGGCACTGAAGATCACATGCGGGGTCTCGGGCGTGTTCGGGACGCGCTCGGCGTCGTCCGGCTCGTCCGGCCCGACCCCCTTGGCCCAGCCGATCGCGCGGTCGACCACCACCTCGCCCTCGCGCCTGATGCAGAGGCTGATCGCGGGATGCACGCCCGAGCGGTAGAGCCTCTCGACCCCTTCCCAGATTCGCTCGACGCCCTCGCTGTCGAGACCGCCGGCCTCCGGCGGCGCCTCCTCGCCGGTCGTTGTCAGCGGCCCGAGGTCCTTGGGGACGTCGATCCGGCGGAGCAGGTCGGGCCCGACCGGGGGCTTCGGGATGCGCGGGCTCGGGATCACGGCTCGAAGGAGCCTATCTGGCGCCGAGCGCGCCGGACGCCGTGACCGGCGACCCTGTTACCGTGGCATCAACAAGGTTGCGGCACGACAGGCGGGGAGAATCAAGCATCTGATGGGAGTGAGGGGGAG
>DATFLZ010000033.1:0-5898 GCA_035267205.1 Solirubrobacterales bacterium
CGCTGCCGTCCTCGTCGATCGAGTCGCCGAGGCTCCCGAGCTCGGAGACGTACTCCTCGGGCTCGTCGCGGAACTTGCTGACGCGCTGGGCGGAGACGCTCAGCGCCGCGAAGGTCCCCCCGGCCGACGGCTCGTAGTCGAACTTGCGCCCGCGGGCCTGCACGGCGATCTGCTCCGAATCGGCCCAGGCGTCTTGGTTGGCGCCGAGGTAGATGAACTCCCAGCCCTCGGCCTCCTTCTCGCTGATCAGCTCGCCGACGGCGTGGGAGGGGGTCTCGCTTGCGTTCTCGAGCCCGTCGGTGAGGATCACGAGGACCGCGCGGTGGTCCTCGCCCTTGTCGGCCTCGATCTTGCGGATCGTGCCGACCACGGCGTCGTTGAGGGGCGTGGCGCCGCGCGGGCGGTAGAAGCCCTCGGGCAGCAGGTCCACCTCGGCCAGCGGGATGCCGGCGTAGGCGTAGCGGACCACCGGGTCGTTGCCGCCGCGGTCGAAGGTCCCGAGGGTCGTGAGGACCCTGGTCTCGGCCTCGTCCGCGCGCAGGCGCTCGATGAACTCGTTGACGCCCCCGGTCACGGCGGACTCCATGCCCATCATCGATCCGGACTCGTCCAGCAGCAGTCCGACGTGCAGTACGTCCCGGGTCCCGTTGCTCTGCTCGCTCATGCGCTTCTCCTTCGTTGGCTCGGAGGGGGAGTCGCGCCGAATGCGGCGGATCTGACAACGGGGGGCTGCGAGTTGTTCGCGACCCCTTGCGAAGTCGTCACAGTGCGCCTCCCGCGCGTTACGGCCGGCCGGTCAGGGTGCTCGGCATGGAATCCCACGCCGACCACGAGCAGCAGCCGACGGCCGAGGAGGTGGAGCGCCGCCTGACCGAGCTCTGCCGGGCGAATGAGACATCGACCACCTCTAGGGCCGGCGAGCGCGAGGCCCCGAGCTACTTCCGCTTCAGCTTCACCGACTTGTCCTTCTTCTTCTTGTTGCCGGCTTCGTCGGTGATCTTGCCGGTGATCTTGGCCGTGACCTTCTTGCCCTTCTTGAGCTTCTTGGCGATCTTCTTCTTGTGCTTGTTCTTCTTGGGCTTGAGCTTGATCTTCTTGGTCTTGTCGGCCTTGAGGTCTTTGGTCTTCTTCTTGAGCTTGTAGGACTTCTTCCCGATCTTGATCTTGCCCTTGCCGAGGCCCTCGGCGGCCTCGCCCGCGGTGAGCTTGATCTTCACCTGGATCTTGTTCTTCTTGGCCTTGATCTTCTGCTTCTTCTTGGCCTTGATCTTGCCGTTGGAGACCTTGGTGTCGACCGTGAAGTTGCGCGCGGCGGGGGTGGGGTCGGTGTTGCCCGCGCTGTCGGTCGCCTGGACGGCGAAGCTGTGATCGCCGTCGGCGAGCTCCGGCAGGGGTGAGGCGCACGGGCCGTAGGCGCCGCCGTCGGTGCTGCACTCGAAGCTCGAGCCCGCCTCGTTCGAGCTGTAGGTGAACGAAGGCGTCGAGTCCTTGGTCACCTCGCCCTCGGCGGGGCCGGAGTCGATCGTCGTCTCGGGCGGGAGGAAGTCGTCCTCGCGGGTGAAGATCACGATCGCGTTCTTCCTCTCCGCGGAGGCGTATAGGAAGCGGTCGTCGGGGGAGACCGCCAGGGCGGTGACTCCGTCGAGTCCCTGGACCGCCGGCCCGGCGTCGCCCGGGTCATCGATGCCGTCCTCCTCGGCGTCGAGGAAGCTCAGCGCTCCCGTCCCCTTGTCGCGACTGAAGGTCGCGATCTCACCCGGTGAGTAGCCGCCGCCCGCGTAGACCTCCTCGCCGTCCGCCGAGAGGGCGAGTTCGGTGGGCCCGTCGAGCCCGTCGACGGTGCCGCCGCCGTCGGAGGGATCGTCGACGTCGTCCTCCTCGGTCTCCGCGAGGGTCAGGGAGCCGGTGGCGGCGTTGCGATCGAAGCGCCAGAGCATCTGATCGCCAGTGGCGTAGACCTGCTTGCCGTCGGGGGATACCGCCAGGGCCTCGACGGCTCCGAGGCCGACGACCGAGCCTCCCTTCGAGTCGGACTGGAAGACGTCGAGGAAGGTCAGCTCGCTGGTTCCGCCGTTGCGGGAGAAGAGGGCGATCGCCTCATCCCCCGTCGAGCCCACGTAGACGTGCTTGCCGTCGGGCGAGACGTCGACGGTCTGGGCCCCCTCGAGCCCGTCGACGGCGCCGGCGCCGTCGAACTCGGCCTCCGCAAAGACGAGCTTGCCCGTGGTCAGGTCGCGGCTGAAAGCGGCGATCGCATCCTCGCTGTCGCCGGGGACGTAGACGGAGCTGCCCGACGGAGAGAAAGCGAGGTCGTGGGGCTCGTAGAGGCCGTCGACGGTCCCGCCGCCGTCGCCGCTGTCGGTGTCGTCCTTCTCGGTCTCGATCCAGCTCAGCTCGCCGGTCGTCCCGTCGAACGAGAAGACCGCGACCGAGTAGGCGCTGTAGGCGGTTACGTAGACGAACTTCCCGTCAGGGGAGAAGTGGACCGAGGAGGACTCGTAGAGCCCCTCCGGAGCACCGCCGGCGTCGCTGGGATCGTCGATCCCTTCGAACTCGCTGTCCAGCAGGCTGGGGAGGCCCGTCGTGGCGTTGCGGTCGAACGAGTGCAGCGCCTCGATGTCCTCGGTGAGCGCGACCAGGTGCTTCCCGTCGGGCGAGATCGCGAGGCCGCTCGGGCTGTCGAAATAGAACGCCGGCTTTGCGCGGACGAAGCTCAGCGCCCCGGGGGCGGCACCGAGGTCGAAGACGCTGGCCCCGCCCTCCAGGTCGGCGACCCCGTAGACGTAGGTGTTGTCGTCGGCGACCGCGACCGCGGCGCTGCCGTCGAGGCCCATCGCCGTGCTCCCGGCGTCGCCCGCATCATCGACGCCGTCGCTCTCGGACTCGACGAAGTTGAGCTTGCCGGTGGTGTCGTTGCGCCGGAAGACCGCGATCGAGTCGCTGTTGTGGCCGGCGATGTAGAGGTTGCGCTGATCGGGCTCGGTCGAGAGCGCCATCCGCTCCGGGGCGTCGAGCCCGGAGACGGGGCCGCCGGGACCGCCGTCATCGACCCCGTTCTCCTCGACCTCGATGAAGTCGAGCTCCTCGCTGGTGCCGTCGCGCTCGAAGACGGCGACCGCGTCGTCGTTGCGACCGCTCGCGTAGACGTACTCGTCGTCCGCGGAGACGAGCACGTCGCGGACCCCGTTGAGTCCGTTCACGGTGCCGCCGGGGCCGCCGCCGTCGACGCCGTCGGTCTCGGTCTCGACGTAGGTGAGGGTGCCGTCGGCGGCGGTACGGGAGAACGCCGCGAGGCTGTCCCCGCCGTCGGTGCCGACGTAGAGGGCCTCGCCGTCGGGGGCGACCGTGAGCGTTTGCGGGTCGGCCATGTCGACGCCGCCGACCCCGTCCTCGGCGACGATGCCGGTGTCCGTGAGGGTGCCGTCGCTTGGGTTGCGCTTGAAGCCGAAGAGCTTGTCGTTGTTGCCGCTGATCGTGTAGACGTGGTCGCCGTCCGGCGAGACGGCGACGTCGTCGGGCGAGCTCAGGCCCGTCGCGGTTTGGGTGCCGGCAAAGCTGAGCTCGCCGCTTGTCGCGTCGCGCTCGAAGAACGCGATGGTCGACTCGTTGCTGGCGCCCGCGACGTACACGTGCTTGCCGTCGGGGGAGATGGCAAGCCCCTCCGCAGCGCGGATCCCGTCCACCTCGCCGCCGGCATCGCCGGCGTCGTCGAGCCCGTCGGTCTCGGTCTCCACGAACGTGTAGTCGTCGCCGCTCGTGCTCAGCTCGAGCGCGGTGACCGTGCCCGGGAAGCCGGACCCGGTTGCGTACAGGTGCTTGCCGTCGGGGGAGATCTCGAGCGTCGTCGCGCCGTGGATGTCGAACTCGGCGACGCGCTCTTGGAAGCTGAGCTCGCCCTTGTCGGCGGCGAGGGCTGCGGCGGCCGCGACCAGCAGCGCCAGCCCGAGGGCCGTTGCGGCCATGAGCCCGCGCCGGAAGGGACGACCCCGCTCTCGTCTGCCCTGATCCCCCGTGAGTGGCTGCCCGATCTTGCTCCCCAAAGTGCTTGCAGCGTATCAATCCGCATTTTTGGTTTCGGACCGGGTTCCCGGCCCGGCCTGCTCAGCCCCCGTGGGCGTAGTGCTGGAGCCACCTCGGGTCGATGGCCGACTCCGAGCAGTCGAACGCCTCGGCCAGGGCTTCGACGCTCTGCTCGCGATCCCAGACCTCGCGGACGAGCGAGGGCGGGAGCAGGAGGGCGCCGCCGAAGACGTTGGCCTCCCACTCGACCTGCGGCTCCGCGCCGGGCTGTTTCCACTCGTTCCATGACTGCGGGGAGGAGCCCTGCTGGTTGGTGACCGTCTCGACGGTGTCGACGGCGCCCTCCCGGCAGAGGGTCTGGTCCGGGCCCCGGTGGAGCTCCCAGTGGCCGAGCTCGTGGGCGATCGTGTAGCGGCGGCGGCTGGGCCGGAGGCTCGCCTCGGTCGCGTCGACCCAGATCTCGGCGAGCTCGGGGATCAGGGCTCCCGAGAGCTTGCCGTCGGGGATGTCGTGGCGCGCATCCTCGGGCAGTTCGTTGGCGATCTCGCCGACCTCGCGGATCAGCAGGCCGTAGTGGTCCTCGGCGATCGACTCGATCGGCACGGGCAGGCTCTCGCCGTCCCAGACGTGCTCGGGGAGCTCGGCGAGGACCCGGGTGGCCTCGCTGATCAGGTACTCGAAGCTGCGCGCTCGCATCGTCCCGACATGATCGCGGGGATTGCGGCGCGACGCCCGGCCGTGACGAATTGGCACTGATTCGCGCGCCAATCGTCACTCGGCGACACCCACGTGTGTCGCTGCGCCCGCGAGCATTCCCGGCATGGGACACACCATCAAGCGCAAGCCAATAACCACGCGCATCGGCGACCGGCTCGAGGAGATCTGCGCCGATGGCGGGATGGAGCCTCCCGACCTAGTACTCGGTCTGACCGACGAGGAGGCCCTGGCTCTGTGGTTCGAGTCCCAGTTAGCGGTCGTCGTCACCGCGGACGGCGGCGAGAGCTCGGTCGACGATGCGACGGTCGGTCGCATGGCGCTCGTCTGCGAGCGCATCACCTGGATCTGTCAGGAGGGTGGCCTGCAGAAGCCGGACGGGATGAGCTTCGGCGAGGGCCCGGACGGGCGCGATTGGTTCACGGTCCACTGGAATGGCGAGGACTTCGAGCCGTCCTGGGCGATCGACGACTTCCTCGATGGGTTCGACCGGTCGCCGGCGGGTGATCAGAGCCCGCCCACGTGAGTGCGACGCCGTGCCACACCATCGAGCGGGTCGCTCCGGCGCCGCCTGCCTCAGCCCGGCGCCAGGCCGCCCATCCCGGCGAGCTCCTCGAGGTGGGTCTCGACCGCGGCCCGCAGGCCCTCCTCGGACATCCCCTCGATCCCGAGCTCCTCCTCGCGCTCGCGCAGCGCGGCGGCGAGCTCGTCGCGGTCGCGGGTTCCGTCGAGCGGGGAGATCAGCGCCGCCTGGATCCGGGTCTCGAGCTCCATCGTGTCCCACCCCAGGGTCGGGAGCTGCCCGGTGCGGGCGGCGACGATCCGCCCGAGCGCCGGGACGAGGGGCCGCTCGGGCGCCGGATAGCCGAAGCGGGGCGGGGCGGCCGAGGGCCAGGCGTACTCACGCGCGCAGAGGCGCAGCGCGGTCTGGGCGGCCGCCTCCTCGCCGAGCCCGGCCCGCCGGCCGAGCTCTGCGACCGGGAGGCCGAGCGGGGCCGCGTCGGTGAGCGCCTCCGCCGCCGCCCGCAGCTCCGCGGGCTCCTCGTCCCCGGGCTCGTCCCCCTCGGCGATCGACACCAGGTGCAGGTCGCCCGCGTGGCGGGGGTCGGGTCCGGTCGCCGCGTCGGCGCCGTCGGGGGCGAGCAGCGTCGCCTTGAACACGTG
>DATFLZ010000034.1:0-8739 GCA_035267205.1 Solirubrobacterales bacterium
GGCTTGCCCTTCCCCTTGCCGCCCGGCTTGCCCTTCCCCTTGCCGCCGGCGCGCTTTCCGCCCCCCTGAGCGCCGCGGCGCCGGCTCTCTCCCGAGTTGCCGGGCACGCTCAGGTCGACGCGGCCGCGGGGGGCCTCGATCGAGGTGACGACGATCTCCACGGGGTCGCCGAACCCGAGTCGCCTACCCGTGCGTCCTCCGACCAGCGCAGAGTCGGTCTCGTTCAGGTCGTAGCGGTCGTCGGGGATGCGGCGAACCGGCAGGAACCCCTCGTACGCGTCCGACCTCTCCCCCTTGAAGCGCACGAACGCACCGGCCCCGACCACGCCCGAGACCTCCCCCTCGAAGCGCTGCTCCTGACCGCGCTCGTAGAGCTCGCGCTGAAGCAGGAAGGCGAGGCAGATGTCGTCTCCGCCGCGCTCGATCTTCATCGAATCGCGCTCGACCTCCGAGCACCGCTCGGCCGCGGCCTGAATCTCGCGAAGCTCCGGCTGCCGCTCGTCAGCCCCGATCGAGTTGAGCAGCGCACGGTGCGCGATCAGGTCCGCGTAGCGCCGGATCGGCGAGGTGAAGTGGCTGTACGCGCTCAGCGCCAGGCCCGCGTGGCCGATGTTCCGATCCTCGTAGCGAGCCGGCTTCATCGCTCTCAGGACCAGCGACGAGAGGCTGCTGCCACCACGCCCACGGCGCTTGGCCTCAGCGCTCACCAGCCTGCTCGCCTCGATCGCGAGCTGCCCGGCCTGGCTCGGCGAGGGATCGTCGGGCAGGGCCGGGGTGGGCACGTCGAGGGCGTTGAGCTGCTCGACCATCAGCTCGATCCGGGAAGGATCGGGCTGCTCGTGCACGCGATAGATGCCCGGCTCGCCCCGCCGCTCGAGCGTTCGCGCCACCTGCTCGTTGGTCAGCACCATCAGGCGCTCGATCAGCCGGTGCGACTCGGTCTCGGGGACCGAGCGCGCCGACTTGACGTGGCCCTGGGCGGTGAACTCGAACTCGGGCTCCGCCCCGCTCAGCTCGAGCCCCCCGCGACGGCGGTCGCCGAGCGCGGCGGCAGCCTTCCGCGCAACCGCGATCGGCTCGGCGACGCTCTCCGGCGCGCGCTCGGCTCCGGAGAAGATGCGATCGAGCTCCTCGTAGTTGAGTCGCGCGTCGGACCGGATCACGGACCGGTAGTAGGAGACGGGCCCGGTCTCGCCGGAATCCTTCAGCTCGAGCTCGGTCGTCACCGCGAACCGCTCGACGTCGGGGTTGAGGCTGCATGCATCGTCGCTGATCGCCCGGGGGAGCATCGGCGAGACGATCCCCGGCGCGTAGGTGGAGTTCGCGCGCTCGAAGGCCTCCTGATCGAGGCGGGAGCCCGGGCGTACGTGCGCCGCGACGTCGGCGATGTGGATCCAGAGCCGGAAGCCGTCCCCCTCGCGGCGAGCGGAGACGGCGTCGTCGAAGTCCCGAGCCGTCGCCGGATCGACCGTGAAGGTCGGCTCCGCGGTCAGGTCCCGCCTCGGTCCCGGATCGCGCGCGACTGCGGCGATCGCGCCCTTCGCCTCGCTCTCGACCGCGGACGGGAACTTCGGGTTGAGGCCGCGCTCCGCGACGAGCGCCGCGACCACATCGCGCGCCCTGTCGCCTCGCCCGAGATCGGCGATCGGCTGGGCGCCGCGACGGTCGACCCGGCAGAGGGCGATCGCGCCCTCATCGACCCGGACCTTCCCGCGCGCGATCGGCAGCTGCTCACCCGAGCGCTCGAAAAGGGGGACGCCGACCAGGTTGCGCGCGCGGCGGGAGATCAGCAGGACCTGCCGCGCCGCGGCCTGCCGCGCGGCCTCGGGGCGACGCGCGGCCATCACGAGCCTTCGCCGCGCAGCTCGCCCGCGACGACGGCGAGGGCGCGCCTGAGCGCCCGGTCGTTGCTCGCCTCGGGATCGTCGGACTTGACCTTGATGTCAGGAGTGACCCCGGTGTCGAGGATCGAGGTCCCGTCCGCGGTCAGGTACTCGCCGACTGTCAGATCGAGCGCAGCGCCGTCGTCGAACTCGATCACCTCCTGAAAGGTGCCCTTACCGAAGGTGCGCGTGCCGACCAGCGTCGCCAGGTCCTTCTGCTGCAGCGCCGCGGCGACGATCTCGGAGGCGGAGGCAGTGTCACGGTTGGTGAGCACTGCCATCGGCCTGGGCTCGATGGCGTCACCCTCGGCCTCGTAGGTCTCACGAGACCGCGTGCGTCCCTCCGTGATCACCACGGTCCCGTCCTCCTGGAAGATGGACGCGACGAGGACCGCCTCCTGGAGCAGGCCGCCCCCGTTGCCGCGCAGGTCGAGCACGAGGCCCTCCGCCCCCTGCCGGTAGAGATCCTCGATCTGCTTCCGGAGCTCACCGTGAGCCCCGCGGCTGAAGGTCGCGAGCGTCACGTAGGCGATCTTGCGGCCGTCCTCGCGCCGGATCTCGCCGGTGACCGCCGGGATTCGCACGTTCGCGCGTTCGATCGAGAGGTCTCGGCGCTTGCCGGTCTCGCCGTCCTCGACGGTGATCTCGACCTCGGTCCCCGGCGGGCCCTTGATCAGGGCGGATGCGTCGGTCGAGGAGACGCCGGCCAGGGGCTCGTCGCCAACAGCCACGATCAGATCCCCGGCCTTGAGCTCGGCCTTCTCGGCGGGCGTGTCCTCGAAGACGCGGGCGATCCTCAGGCCCTGCTTGACCTCGCTCACGGTGGTCCCGATGCCGCTGAACTCGCCGCTGGCTGAGCTCTGGAACCGCTCGTAGGCCTCCTCGTCGAAGAAGTGGGAGAAGCGATCGTCGTTCTCGCGCCGCAGGCGGCGGACCATGCCCTCGACGGAGGCGTTCTCGAGGTCGCCCTCGTCGACCGCCCGGAAGTAGGCCTCCTCGATCACGCTCCGCGCCTCGTCGCTGCGGCTCCCGGTCTCGGGAAGCACGGCCTCCCGAAGCGGGGCAATC
Source organism: Solirubrobacterales bacterium (assembly GCA_035267205.1). GTDB lineage: Bacteria > Actinomycetota > Thermoleophilia > Solirubrobacterales > 70-9 > CAXMST01. Next base: position 2,952 of record DATFLZ010000034.1, read on the forward strand.
GTGATCAGCAGCAGGACGGCGACGATCGCGCCGGTGAGCAGGCCGCGGAAAAAGCCGTCCCCGGAGGGCTTGCGGTCCGGGCTCAAATCTGGAGAAAGCGGCGCAGCGTTACTCCGCTGCCGAGCGCCGCGACCACCATCGCGCCGCCGACCAGAATGGCGACCAGGGGTGCGAAAGCGATTGTGTTGAGATTCTCGATCAAAGCGAACTTGTCAGATAGCGGGTCGGCGATGATCACCTTGCCGACAAACAGTATGCCGACCGCGATCGCCGCGCCGAACACGCCGACGACGATTCCCTCGATGACGAAGGGCCACCGGATGAACCAGTTGGTCGCTCCGACCAGTCGCATGACCTCGACCTCGCGGCGGCGTGCGTAGATCGAGAGGCGAATCGTGTTGCCTACGAGAAAGAGGGAGGCGATGCCCAACAGCACGGCGATCACCGCGAGCAGGATCTTGACGGCACCGGTTACCTCGCGGATCTGATCGGTCTGCTCGGCGGTGACGATCTCCTCGATTGCCGGGCTGATCGGCTGCGGGCTGCCTGAGGGGTCGGGAGGCGCGAGCGCCGACTGGACCGACTCGAGGTTGTCCGGGTTGTCGAGGCGGACGTTGAAGGACGGGGGAAGTGGGTTCTTGTTGTTGATCGCGTCGAGGATGTTCTTCTCGTCGAGATCCCGCTCGAGGGTCTTCAGCGCCTTCGCGGGTGAGATGTACTCAACCGCGGCGACGTCCGGGGTCGCCTCGATCGTCTCGCGCAACTGCTTGATCTCGCTCTTCTCCGCGCTCTTGAACAGGAAGACCTTGAGCGAGATCTGGTCGCGGACATCGTCGGTCTTCGACCCGGAGGCCTTGAGGACCGGCACGAGGACTCCAACGAGCAGCACCGTGATCGCGATCGTGACGATCGCGGCGATCGACGGTGCGGCGTTGCGCCGCAGCGCGCGGTAGGCCTCGCCGAAGAAGAAGAGCAGGCGGCCCATGGGTCAGACGGTCCCCTCGCCGCCGACGTCGAGCTCCTCGCGCATGCGCGCGCCGAACTCGGTCGTGTCCTCCTCGGACGCGTACATGCCGGCAGCCTGGTCGCGGATCACGCGGCCCTCGTGGAGCTGCACGACCCGGCGCTTCATCTTGTCGACCATCTCGCGATCGTGGGTAACGACCACGAGGGTCGTACCGGAGCGATTGATCCGGTAAAGCAGCTGCATGATCCCGATCGAGGTCTCGGGATCGAGGTTGCCGGTCGGCTCGTCGGCGAGCAGGAGCGGCGGGTGGTTGACGAAGGCTCGCGCGATCGAGACGCGCTGCTGCTCGCCGCCGGAGAGCTGGTCCGGGTAGCTGTGGAGCTTGGCGCCGAGACCGACCATGCGAAGGATGTCGCGGACCTGGTGCTTGATCTGCCCGCGCGGCGTGCCGGTGACCTGCAGCGCATAGGCAACGTTGTCGTAGACGGTGCGGTTCGGGAGCAGCTTGAAGTCCTGGAAGACGGTCCCGATCCGGCGCCGCAGCTGCGGGACCCTGTTCTTCGGGATCGCGTTGATGTCCTTGCCCGCGATGTGGACGGAGCCACTCGCCGGCTCCAGCTCGCGAATCAGGAGCTTGAAGAGCGTCGACTTGCCGCATCCGGTCGAGCCGACGATGAAGATGAACTCACCCCGGTCGATCGAGAGCGAGACTCGCTCGAGGCCGACGTGGCCACCGGGGTAGACCACGGTGCTCTCGCGGAGCTGCACGATCGGCGGGCGCTCCCGGCGGGCGTGGACGTCGGGTGAGGCGTCGATCCGGGATCGGCGTGTGCGGGAGCGTGTGCGTCTGCGAGCGGTAGCCATCGGGGGGTCTTTCTCCGGGGGCGGGCGCGTTCCTGCGCAGCGCTCCCCTGGTCAGGTCCGTGCATTGTAAAGAACTGCTCACGCGTTGCTTGCGTACCCCCTATATTGGCGCCGGCCTGCGGAGGCGGCTGGGGACCGCTCTACGATTCGGGCATGGTCCACCTGCGGATCGTCGTTCCCTCCTACCAGTCCGAACATGCCCTGGACCTCCTGGACGGAACCGAGAGCGTCTGCAATCTCGTCTTCCTCGAGCGCGCCGCGCGCCGGCCGGTCGGCGACGTGATCCTCTGCGATGTCGCTCGCCAGGACGCGAGCGTCGTCATCGCCGACCTCCGCGAGCTCGACATCGATCGCGAGGGCTCGATCTCGATCGAGGAGATCGACAGCCAGATCTCGGCCGCTGCCGCGGCGGCCGAGAGCGCCGCGCGCCAGGGGGACCGGAGCGACCCGGTGATCTGGGAGGAGCTGAGCGCCCGGACCTCCGACAGCGTGGCCCTGACGCCCGCGTTCCTGATCTACATGGTCCTGGCGATGCTGATCGCTGCGGTCGGGATCTACTTCGACCTGCCGATCCTGATCGTCGGAGCGATGGTCGTCGGCCCGGAGTTCGGGCCGATCGCGGGAGCGTGCGTGGCGATCGTCAATCGGCAGCCGGGGCTGGTCGGCCGCTCGCTGACCGCACTCGCGATCGGCTTCCCGCTCGGGATCGTGGTCACGCTGCTGGCCACGCTCGTGCTCGAGGCCTTCGGCGAGATTCCCCGCGAGATCGACTTCGATGCCCACACGCTGACCAGGTTCATCGCCGAGCCCAACTTCTTCAGCGTCTACGTCGCGGTGCTGGCCGGGGTAGTCGGCATGTTGAGCCTCACGACGGCGAAGTCGAGCGCCCTCGTCGGCGTGCTGATCTCGGTGGCGACGATCCCGGCCGCAGCGAACATGGGGGTCGCCGCCGCGTATGGTGACTGGAGCATCTTCGGAAGCGCCACCGCCCAGCTCGCGATCAACCTCGCGGCGATCTTCGCCGCCGGACTCGCGACGCTCTATGTCCAGCGACTCGACTACATCAGGCGGCGCCGCCGACACCTGAGCGCGGGCGCGAGGGCCCGCGCCGGCCTCCCAGTGGGCGCCAGCCGCCGCGCGAAGTCCCGGACGGGCTCGGAGCCGGAGGCGTTCTGATGGCGGTCCGTCGCCTATATCTGCTGCGCCACGCGAAGTCGAGCTGGGACGACCCCGCCCTGTCCGACCGCGAGCGGCCGCTCAACAAGCGTGGCCGCAAGGCCGCGAAGCGGATGGCGCAGCATCTCGGCGAGCTGGACGTGGCACCCGCCGCCGTACTCGTCTCCCCGGCGGCGCGGGCGGCGCAGACCTGGGACCGGATCGCCGCGGGCCTCCCCGAGGGCACGGCGAGCTGGACCGACGACAGGATCTACAGCGCCGACTCGGACCAGTTGCTCGAGCTGCTCAGGGAGCTGCCCTCCGCATTCCGCTCAGCGATGCTGATCGGCCACAACCCGTCGATCCAGGGACTGGCCACGCGGCTGGCGACCGACGGCGCCGAGCTCTCCACGCTCCACCGGAAGTTCCCGACCGCTGCGCTGGCGACCCTGAGCTTCGCGGTCCCCTGGATCGACCTGCGCCCCGGGGTCGCCGAGCTCGAGGGCTTCGTGCGCCCCAAGCAGCTGGACTAGCCGCCGGGGAGCCCGTCCGTCGCCAGCGAGCGGTTGTCGAAGCGCCGGTCGTCGGTGAGCTCGCGCCCTAGCCAATCCGGCGGCTCCAGAGCTGCGGCCTCTTCCTCGGAGGGGAACTCGGCCTCGGCGGTCGCCAGGCCCTCGAGGCCACCGCCGTAGATGTCGATCTCCCAGCGCGCCCCATCCCGCTCGGCCAGGTGGCGACGCTTGCGGACCCGGCGGCCCTCGGTCAGCGGCCACAGGGCCTCCGCCTGCTCGGGATCGAGCTCGACCGTGACCTCCTCGCGGCTGAGACCCCGGCCGCTCTTCACAGTCAGCAGGGCCTCCTTGCCCTCGTCGACGATCCGCACCCGGACCTCGGCTTCGTCCTCGAGCGCCAGATACCCCTGCTCGATCAGGCGGCTCTCGCAGTCCGCCAGCCAGGCGGGGTGCTCCGTGAGGAGAAAGCTTCGCTCGATCTCAGCGCCCACAGGGAAGAACCTACCCGCCGCAAGGCGTCGCCAATCCGACGGTCAGATCAGGTCCACTCGGGGCCGTGGAGCGGCGGGTGGCTCACGATCGGCTTCAGGACCAGGGCCTCGCGGGCGCGGTCGGCGATGCCTCGGCTGGTCAGCCCGAAGTGCTCCATGCAGGCCTCGCCCGTTCCCGAGACGCCGAACTCGTCGCCCATGCCGACCGCGAAGACCGGGACGGGGTGCTGCTCGGCGGTGACCTCGCGCACGGCGTCGGCGAGGCCGCCGACCGTGCGATGTTCCTCGGCGGTGACCGCGACACCGGTCTTGGCCAGAGACTCGATGACGACCTGAGAGTCGATCGGCTTGATGATCGCGACGTTGAGGACCTCCGCCTCGACGCCGTCCTCCTTCTCGAGCGACTCGGCGGCCTCGAGCGCCCGCCAGACCATGTGGCCGGTGGCGATCAGCGTGATGTCCCTGCCCTCGCGCAGCACGTCGACCGAGTTGAGCTGCTCGGGGACGTCGTCGTAGACCACCGGTGTCGCCGGCCGGCCGAAGCGGAGATACATCGGCTCGTCGTGCTCGTAGGAGTGCAGCACCGCGCGATAGGCCTGGTTGTAGTCGGCGGGGACGATCACCTGCATCCGCGGCATCGCCCGCATCAGCGCGATGTCCTCGATCATCTGGTGGGAGGCGCCGTCCTCGCCGAGCGACACGCCGCCGTGGGAGGCGCCGATCCGGACCTTGAGCTCGTTGTGGGCGATCCCGAGCCGAACCTGGTCGTAGGCGCGGCCGGAGGCGAAGATCGCGAAGGTCGAGCAGTAGGGCACCTTCCCGGTGGCGGCGAGCCCGCAGGCCATCGACATCATGTTCGCCTCTGCGGCGCCGACGTTGAAGAAGCGGTCGGGGTACTCCTTGCCGAACTTGGCGGCCTGGGTCGAGACGCTGAGGTCGGCGTCGAGCGCGACCACGTCGGAGTGCTCGGCCCCGAGCTCGACGAGCGCCTTGCCGTAGGCCTGGCGGGTGGCGGTTGGCTCAGCGACGGCGGCCATCAGCTCTCGTCCCCGTCGCCGTCGTCGGTGATTGCCGCGAGCTCGCCGGTGGCCTTCTCCAACTCCTCGGTCTGGCGCTCGAAGAGCTCCTCGAGCTCGGTCAGCGCCTCCTCGGCCTGCTCGGGGCTCGGCGGCTTGCCGTGGAAGCCGAAGCGACCCTCCATGCTGGAGACACCGCGGCCCTTCTTCGTCTGGCAGACGATTGCGGCCGGGCGGTCGAGCCCGCGGGTACGCTCGAGCGCCTCGACGACGGCGACCATGTCGTGGCCGTCGATCTCGACCGTGTCCCAGCCGAAACCGGAGAACTTGGCCGCCATGTCGCCGATGTCCATGACCTCCTCGGTCGTGCCGTCGGTCTGCAGGTGGTTGTAGTCCACGATCGCGCACAGCCGCGAGCCGCCGCGGTCGGCGAAGTGCGGAGCGGCGGTCGCCGCCTCCCAGGTCTGACCCTCCTGGCAGTCGCCGTCAGAGAGCAGCGCCCACACACGGGGATCCTCCATGCCGTCGAGCTGCAGGGCGAGCGCGATGCCGAGCGCCATCGACAGACCCTGGCCGAGGGAGCCCGTCGAGACCTCGACGCCGGGCGTGCGGTTCATGTCGGGATGCCCCTGGAGCTGGGCGCCGATCTTGCGGAGGCCCATCAGGTCCTCGAGCGGGAAGTAGCCGTAGCGGGCGAGGGCCGCGTACTGGATCGGGGCCGCGTGGCCCTTCGAGAGGACGAAGCGGTCGCGCTCCTGCCAGTCGGGGTTGGTCGGATCGTGG
>DATFLZ010000035.1:0-17995 GCA_035267205.1 Solirubrobacterales bacterium
CCCCTACAAGCCCAACCACTACAGGTATTAGTCCGGCGGCCTGAAGGGCCACTTCCCTCCAAAGCGCGGCGCTCCTCCGCTGCCGAGCGACGCCAAACCACCGCATGCGGTCGGTTTCGCGTCGCTCGGCTGCAGGTTACCTGCGGGCGCCGCGCTCCTCGGGATGCTCGGGATGCCCGCGTGCGGCGCGGATCAGCGCGGCGCAGAAGTCGATGGCGAACGCCGCGCCGCGGCCGAGCGGGCCGGTTGCCAGCCGCGCGCCGAGGCGCGCCGGGCCCGAAGGTCCGCGGCCGGAGGCCCGCTCATCCATGGGTTTTGACGAGATCGCGCTCGGGCTCGATCCCCCAGCGGTCCGCCACGGCGAGCAGTTCGCCACCCACCGGCCAGCGATCGGGGCGCTCCTCGCCCTCGTGCTCGGGGCTGGCGCCCTTCAGCGCCATGCAGCCCGTGTTGTCGCCTACGCGCCGAATCGTCTCGATCTCCTCGGCGGTGAGCGGGCTCGCCGCCGGAAGCGCGGCCAGCTCCGCCCGCTTCTCCTCGATCGACCGGGCCTGATCGCCGACCTCCTGGATCAAGGTCGGTGCGACGCACTCCACCGCCGGCTGGGAGAGGTTCCAGAGTGAGGCGAGCTGGATCGGCGCGAGGCCGGTGCGCTCGAGGATCGGCGCGAGCTCCTCGAGCTTCCGCGCTCCCTCCTCGACCCAGCCCTCGGGTCTGAACTTGCGGTGGTCCCGCTCGGCGAAGGCGTGACCGGGGCGGACGTCGCCCCAGAGCAGGCCGCCGTAGTCGACGACCCGCGTGATCAGCTCGATCCCGTTCTTTGCGGCGGCATCGAGAACCAGCTCGCCGGGCCAGGGCTCGAGCGGGTTGAGGATCACCATCCCCCAGTCGATCGTCTCGCCGAAGCGCTCGAAGCAGCCGAGCAGGTCGAGGGTGAAGCCGTTGGCCGGCCCCGGGGCGACGCCGATGCGCCGCGTGAGCCCCTCCTCACGAAGGCCGGCCATCGCGTCCCAGACGGTCTCGGAGCTGTATCCGATGCGATCGGGGTTGTGGAGGAGAAGGAGGTCGAGCTGCGAGACACCGAGTCGTTCGAGGCTGCGCTCGGTGGCCATCCGAAGGTAGCCGCCGTACTCCTCGGGACCGCGCAGGCGCGGGTCGGTGAACCGCGGGAACCCCTTCGGCCCGTCGCGCTCGCCCTCGTAGAAGTCGTGGCCGACAGCGCCGACGAGGGCGTAGCTGTCGCGCTCCACACCGTCGAGCGCGCGGCCCAGCAGGCGGTCGGCATCGCCCTGCCCGTAGGTATCGGCGGTGATCACGGTGTCCACTCCATCGCCCGGGCGGAGCAGTGCGGCGAGGCGCTCCTCGTCGACGGGCTCGCCGAAGTGCATGAAGCGGCCACCGCTCCAGGTTCCGATCGCAACACGTCCGGGTTCCATCGACCGGCAGCCTAGATGGCGCCCGAGGTCGCCGCTCCGTAGTTGGCCACCTCCCTAAGCTGCCGCCGGTGAACACAACAGTCGAGAACCTCAATCCGGCCCGTGTCAAGATCAACGCGGAGGTCGAGGCGGTGGACGTCGCCCAGCGGCTCGATCGCGCAGCGCGGGACCTGGGCAGGGAGGTCAAGCTGCCGGGATTCCGCAAGGGCAAGGTCCCGGCTCAGCTCGTGATCCAGCGCGTCGGACGCGAGGCGGTCTTCGAGCACGCTCTCCGCGAGTCGCTCCCCGAGTGGTACGAGCGGGCGATCCTCGACTCCGGCGTGAGCCCGATCGGCGAGCCACAGCTCGATGTCTCCGATGTGCCCGGCGAAGGCGAGGCGCTCAGCTTTTCGATCGAGATCTCGGTTCGCCCGCCCGCCGAGCTCGGCGAATACAAGGGCCTCGAGGTCGGCAAGGCGGAGCCCGAGGTGCCGGAGGGGGCGGTCGATGAGGAGATCGACCGCATGCGCGAGAGCTTCGCCTCGCTGGCGCCCGTGGAGAGGGCCGCGGCCGACGGCGACCACCTGCTGATCGACTTCGCCGGATCGGTGGACGGCGAGGAGTTCGAGGGCGGCCAGGCGAGCGATTATCTGCTCGAGCTCGGGTCGGAGTCGCTGATCCCGGGCTTCGAGGAGGGCCTGATCGGTGCCGAGGCCGGCGACGAGCGCGCCGTCGAGGTCACCTTTCCCGACGAGTACGGTGCCGAGCACCTCGCGGGCAAGGACGCGGTCTTCCAGGTCACGGTCAAGGAGGTCCGCGAGAAGACCCTCCCCGAGCCCGACGACGATTTCGCGGCCGACAACTCGGACTTCGACACGATGGAGGAGCTGCGCGCCGACATCGAGCACCGCATCCTCCACGCTCAGGAGCATCAGGTCGAGGACGCGTTCCGGGAAGCGGCGCTCGACGCGGCCGTCGCCAACGCCACGATCGACCTCTCCGAGGAGCTGATCGACGCCCGGGCCGAGGAGGTCTGGGAGCGAATCGAGCGTCAGATCCGCCAGAGCGGCATGGAGCCCGAGATGTACCTGCAGATGCAGGGCAAGTCCCGCGAGGAGGCGATTGCCGAAGCCCGGCCCGACGCCGAGCAGGGCCTCCGGCGTGAGTCGCTCCTCGAGGCCGTTGCCGATGCGGAGGAGGTCGAGGCCACCGAGGAGGAGATGCTCGAGGCACTGCAGCCGCCCGCCGGCGAGAAGGGCAAGCCCGAGAAGCTGCTCAAGCGGCTCCGCAAGGAGGGGCGCGACGTGCTCCTCGTCGAGGAGATTCGCCTCCGCAAGGCCGCTGATGTCGTGGTCGACTCAGCGAAGGCGGTCCCCGCGGCCCAGGCCGAGGCTCGCGAGCAGATCTGGACCCCGGAGGATGAGCAGGGCGGCGGCGAGAAGGCTGAGATCTGGACGCCCGAGGGCTCGGACGAGGGCCCAAGCCCGAAGGCGGAGGACGGCGGCAAGAAGGAGTAGCGGCCCCGGCCGGGCCCTGGGGCTCTAGGCCTTTGAGGTCTTGAACTTCGCCCTCGGCGCTTTGCAGGTGCCGGTGGCCTCGCCACCGTCGAACCTGTTCGACTTCACGAAGCCCCTCACCCGCTTGCCCCGCTTGCGCACCGTTCCCGAGATGGTCAGCTTCGCGCCATCAGGGTTCTTGAGGACCTCCTTGAAGTTCCCTTTCCTCGTCACCTTCGTCGGATTCAGCGCCTGAAACGTCGAGCCGAACAGGCCCTTGTCGCAGCGGGTCTGGACGCCCACCGCCTTGAAGGCGCTGACCTTGCGCACCTTGCCCTTCTTGACGGTGACCCTGAGCGTGACCCTGGATTCCTCGACCCCCACGAGCGTCCCCCGATGGCGGATCTTCTTCGCCTCGGCGATCGCCGGGGATCCCAGCACGAGGACCGCGAGGGTGAGCGTGAGCGCGGTCAGGAACTTGTTCATCGGGGACTCCCTGCGGCGAATGCCATTGGGGAAGGAAGTTTCGCATGTTCCCTTGTTCGGGGGTGTCGCGGTGCCGCGCGCAGCTTGCCGCCAGCGCGCTTCTATACACTGCCTCGCCGATGAGCCCGATGGTTCCAATGGTGGTCGAGCAGACCTCGCGCGGCGAGCGCGCCTTCGACATCTACTCGCGCCTGCTCAACGAGCGCATCATCTTCCTGGGCACGCCGGTTACCGAGGACATCGCGAACCTGATCGTCGCCCAGCTCATCCACCTCGAGTCCGAGGACCCGGACAAGGACATCTCGATGTACATCAACTCGCCGGGCGGATCCGTCTACGCGGGGCTGGCGATCTACGACACGATGCAGTACATCAAGCCGCAGGTGCAGACGATCTGCGTCGGCATCGCGATGAGCATGGGCGCCCTGCTGCTCAGCGGCGGCGAGAAGGGCAAGCGGATGGCGACGCCCAACTCGAAGATCCTGATCCACCAGGTCTCCTCGACGGGCATCGGCGGCCAGGCCTCCGACATCGAGATCCACGCCAAGGAGATCATCGAGACCCGCAAGCGGCTCGACGAGATCATCGCCGAGCACACCGGCCAGGACCTCGAGAAGGTCTCGACGGACACCGACCGCGACTACTTCATGAGCTCCGAGGAGGCCGTCGAGTACGGCCTCATCGACAGGGTCATCGAGAACCGCTAGCGGCGCGCTCGACAGGGTCCGCGCTGAGGAGTAGGTTTCCCGGCGGGTGACGGATCGGGAACCGCAGAGCGAGAAGTCCGCGCGGCGCGCGGTCGTCCTCACCGCAGCGATCGCGGGCCTCGGGGGACTGCTCTTCGGCTACGACACGGGGATCATCGCCAGCGCGATGCTCTTCATCAAGGGGGACTTCGGCCTGGGCAACTTCGAGCAGGGGCTGGTGGTCAGCGCCGTGCCGATCGGGGCCGCCTTCGGCGCTCTCGGCGGCGGCAGGCTCGCCGACCGCTTCGGGCGACGCACGACGATCATGCTGGCGGCAGTCGTCTTCATCGTCGGCTCCGGCGCCAGTGCGGCGGCGCCCGACACCCTCGCACTGGCGCTCTCGCGCCTTTTGATCGGCGTCGCGATCGGCTTCGCCTCGACGACCGCGCCCGTGTACATCTCGGAGATGGCGCCCCCCTCGGTCCGCGGTCGCCTCGTCACCTTCTTCCAACTCTCGGTCACGGTCGGGATCCTGGTCGCCTACCTCGTCGGCCTCGCGCTCGAGCCGAGCGAGGGTTGGCGAGCGATGCTGGCCCTGGGCGCTCTGCCCGCCCTCCTGCTGTTCGTGGGGATCCTCCGGATGCCGCGGAGCCCGCGCTGGTTGGTGATGGTCGGCCGCGACTACGACGCCCGGGCGACCCTGGCCAGGATCCGGTCCGGCAAGGAGGAGGACATCGAGCTCGAGATCAAGGAGATCGAGGGGGAGATAAGCCAGGAGCCCGGCGGCTGGTCGGAGCTGCGGACCCCGCTCATGCGGGCCGCGCTGACCGTCGGGGTCGGGCTGGCAATCCTTCAGCAGATCACCGGCATCAACACGGTCATCTACTACGCGCCGCAGATCGTCCAGTTCACCGGCATCGACTCCGACTCCTCGGCGATCCTGGCGACGATCGGCGTCGGGATCGTCAACGTCGCGATGACGATCGTGGCGATTCGCCTCCTCGACCGCGCCGGCCGTCGGGCCCTCCTGCTTGGCGGAGTCGCCGTGATGGCTATCTCCCTGTTCCTGCTCGGCGTCGCCTTCGCCGGAGACGATCAGGACACGTTCAGCTCGGTGCTCGCGGTCGGCTCCCTGATGACATTCGTCGCGGCGTTCGCGATCAGCCTCGGGCCGATCTTCTGGCTGATCAACTCCGAGATCTACCCGCTGCGGGTGCGGAGCAAGGCCGCTTCGCTGGGCACCACCGCGAACTGGGTGTTCAACTTCATCGTCTCGCTCACGTTCCTCACGCTGATCGCCGAGCTCGGGCAGAGCGGCGCCTTCTGGCTGTATGCCGGGATCGGCGTGGTGACTTGGCTGTTCTGCTGGAAGCTCGTCCCTGAGACCAAAGGTAAGCCGCTCGAGGAGATCCAGGACGAGTTCCGGGCGCGGGTCGGCGAGAGCTAGCTTCGGGGCCGGGACTGCGCGCTCGCTTGCAGGCCGCCGGTGATGCAGGGAAGGGCGGGCGCGCCGAGTAACAAGTCATCGTCATCCCGGCTTGGCCCGTTCCGTACCCTTTGGGGTCGCGGCGGCCGGGCGCCGCAACTCGAAGGGAGAACCTCACCTTGGCACGCCCAACCGACTCCAACGAGCAGCTGCTCTGCAGCTTCTGCGGCAAGTCCCAGCGCCAGGTCAAGAAGCTGATCGCCGGCCCGGGCGTCTACATCTGCGACGAGTGCATCGACCTCTGCAACGAGATCATCGACGAGGAGCTCACCGTCTCGCCCAGCTTCGAGCTCGAGTCGCTGCCCAGGCCCCAGGAGATCAACGAGATTCTCAACGACTACGTGGTCGGTCAGGACGCCGCGAAGCGCGCCCTCTCGGTCGCGGTCTACAACCACTACAAGCGCGTCCAGATGTCCGGCGAGGAGCCCGGTTCCTCGGAGGAGGGTGTGGAGCTGCAGAAGTCGAACATCCTGATGCTCGGCCCGACCGGCTGCGGCAAGACGCTGCTCGCCCAGACGCTCGCCCGGATCCTCAACGTGCCGTTCGCGATCGCCGACGCGACCGCCCTCACCGAGGCCGGCTACGTCGGGGAGGACGTCGAGAACATCCTGCTGAAGCTGATCCAGGCCGCCGACTACGACGTCAAGAAGGCGGAGACGGGGATCATCTACATCGACGAGATCGACAAGATCACCCGCAAGGCCGACAACCCATCGATCACCCGTGATGTCTCCGGCGAGGGCGTGCAGCAGGCGCTGCTGAAGATCCTCGAGGGGACGACCGCGTCGGTCCCGCCACAGGGTGGGCGCAAGCATCCCCACCAGGAATTCCTCACCGTCGACACGACCAACATCCTGTTCATCTGCGGCGGCTCGTTCGCCGGTCTCGACGACGTGATCGAAAAGCGCGTCGGCCAGCAGGGCATCGGGTTCGGCGCGGCGATGGAAGAGCGCGAGGACAAGGACGTCTCCGAGCTGTTCGCGGAGGTGCTCCCCGAGGACCTGATGGAGTACGGGCTGATCCCCGAGTTCATCGGGCGGATGCCGGTCGTCGCCTCGATCGACCAACTTGCCCGCGAGGACCTGATCACGATTCTGACCGAGCCGCGCAATGCGCTGACCAAGCAGTTCCAGCGCCTGTTCGACTTCGACGAGATCGAGCTCGTCTTCGCGCCCGACTCGCTCGAGGCAATCGCCAACAAGGCGATCGAGCGGGAGACTGGCGCACGTGGTCTGCGGTCGATCATCGAGGACACGCTGCAGGAGGTCCAGTTCGAGCTGCCCTCGCGGCGCGACGTCAAGAAGTGCGTCGTCACTCGGGAGACGATCGAGAAGGGACTCAAGCCGACGCTGGTCACCCAGGCAGCACCGCCGGAGGGCCTGCCCCAGAGCCTGCCTGACGTGGAGGAGTCGGCGTAGACCGGTCGTAGCTGCCGACGCGGCGCGCTTTCGTTTCGGGGAAGTCACACGGCGACCCCCACCCGTCCGATCTCCCCGGTCAAGATCGCCGGAATGGGGCGTGGAGCATCGCGTGAACACCGGATAGGCCTCGCTGGGCGACGGCTATCCGGATCTCGCCGGCGGATCGGTGGCCACGAGGTCGCGACTGCTGACCGGGTCATCGCTGACGTGGCTGCGGAGCGGGACGGGATCGTTGCCCGCCGCGACCTGCTCGCGCATGGCGTCGATGGGCGCGCGATCGACAGGCGCCTGCGCCGAGGTGGGCTGCATGCCGTATATCCGGGCGTCTACGCGGTCGGGCACCGAGGGGAAGGAGAGCGGCACGCGCTCGTCGCCGCATGGTTGTACGGCGGGGATCGCGCGGTGCTCACCCACCGGGGGGCCTGTCGCTACTGGGGTCTGGAGCACTTCGCGCAGATCGATCTGACCACGCCCACGACCCGTTCATCGCGCGGCAGCATCGTGTTTCACCGCGGGGTTGTGCCGGCGCCGCAATTGGTGGTGCGAGACGGCATGCGAGTCGCGACGCCGGCGCGGATGATGCTGGAGCTCTGCGCGATCACTCCCGAGCCGAGGATGCGGCGGATCTACACCGAGGCTCTCGTCCAGGGCCTCGTGGCGGTTCCGGCGATCGAAGCGATCCTGGATGCGAATCCCGGGGCCCGTGGCACCCTGCTCCTGCGCAGCATCTCCGGCGCCGGAGGCGGCGGATACCGCGATCGGGCGCGCAGCCGGCTCGAGCTCCGCTTCGCGGCACTGCTCGAGGGCGGCTGGTACCCCATCGGGCGCCGCAACATGATCGTTCGCATCGGCACTGACGTCTATGAGGCCGACTACGTCTGGCCCGAGCTGGGGATCGTGATCGAGGTCGATGGGCGGGCGGCCCACGACAACCCGGAGCGATTCGAGACCGACCGGGAGCGGGATCGGAGGCTCGTGGCACATGGGTGGCGGCCGGTTCGCGTCACCGATCGGCAGATGCGGGAGCCGGCGAGGCTGCGGGCCGATCTCGACCTGCTCTTCGCCGCTCAGCCGCCCCCTTGGATCCGCCGCGCGGAGCTGGCCCCGAGGGGGCCCGGTCGCCAGTGAGATCCGGATAGCCCGCCACAAGCGGGGGGCTATCCGGTTTTCGCCGCGGGCCGCGCCGCGCGGCGCCAAGGGGGATGCGCCACTCGCCGCGTAAACTCGCGGCCTTCGTGGACGCCGATCGCCGCAAGACCCTGGAGGCCAAGACCCGCTACGACGCGGGCGAGGTCGAGACGCGCATCTTCGCGTCGTGGATGGACGCGGGCTACTTCCACCCCGACCCGGAGGGAGCGCCGGAGGACAACTACTCGATCGCCGTGCCGCCCCCGAACGTGACCGGCTCGCTGCACATGGGCCACGCCCTGAACGGGACGATCCAGGACGCGATGGCGCGCAAGCGGCGGATGGAGGGACGCCGCGTCAAGTGGATCCTCGGGACCGACCACGCGGGGATCGCCACCCAGTCGGTGGTCGAGAAGAAGCTGCGCACCGAGGAGGGAACCTCGCGCACGGACCTCGGCCGGGAGGCCTTCGTCGAGCGGGTCTGGGAATGGCGCGAGACCTATGGCGCCCGGATCATCGAGCAGTTCAAGGCGCTGGGCGCCTCCCTCGACTACTCCGACGAGCGCTTCACCCTCGACGACGGCTACGTGAAGGCTGTGTACCGCGTCTTCAAGCAGCTCTTCGAGAAGGGCTACATCTACCGCGACAACTACATGGTCAACTGGGACCCGGGCTCGCACTCGGCGATCAGCGACCTGGAGGTCGAGAACCGGGAGGTCACCGACACGCTGTACTCGATCGACTACCCGGTCGAGGGCTCCGATCGCGTGCTGACCGTCGCCACGGTGCGTCCCGAGACGATGCTCGCCGACACCGCGGTTGCGGTCAACCCCGACGACGCCCGCTACCGGGACCTGGTCGGCGGCCACTGCGAGCTGCCGCTCGTCGGCCGCCGGCTGCCGATCATCGCCGATCCCTACGTCGATCCCGAGTTCGGCACCGGGGCGCTCAAGATCACCCCCGGCCACGACCCCAACGACTTCGACCTCGGCCGCAAGCACGGGCTCGAGGAGATCTCGGCGATCGGCCCGGACGGGCGGATCATCGACCCGGCGCCCGAGCGCTTCGTCGGTATGGAGGCTGCCGCGGCTCAGGAGGCCGTCGTCGCTGAGCTGCGTGATCTGGGCCTGATCTCGGCCGAGGAGGCCTACACCCACTCGGTCCCCTTCTCCCACCGCTCCGGCGAGCGGATCGAGCCGCTGATCTCGCTGCAGTGGTTCTGCGCGATGGACGAGCTCGCCAAGCCGGCGATCGACGTGGTGCGAGACGACCGCGTGCGGATCCATCCGGACCGCTGGAAGAAGGTGTACCTCGACTGGATGGAGGGCATCCGTCCCTGGTGCGTGAGCCGCCAGCTGTGGTGGGGTCACCAGCTACCGGTCTGGTACTGCGACGCCTGCGAGGAGACCTACGTCGCCGAGTCGGAGCCGGAGAGCTGCGGTGCCTGCGGCGGTGAGCTGCGGCGCGATCCCGACGTGCTCGACACCTGGTTCAGCTCGGCGCTGTGGCCCTTCGCGACCCTCGGCTGGCCGGACGATACCCCCGAGCTCCGGGCCTTCTACCCGACCGATCTGCTCTCGACCGCCCGCGACATCATCTATCTCTGGGTCGCGCGGATGATCATGAGCGGGCTCGAGTTCGCCGGCGATGTCCCCTTCCACGACGTCTACATCCACTCGGTGATCCAGGCGCCCGACGGGCGGCGGATGTCGAAGAGCCTCGGCACCGGCATCGACCCGCTCGACGAGATCTCCGAGCACGGCGCCGACGCGCTGCGCTTCGGCCTGCTGGCGATGTCCTCCAGCCAGGATGTGCGCTTCAGCCAGGCCAAGGTCGAGCAGGGACGGGACCTCGCCAACAAGCTCTGGAACGCGTCGCGGCTGATCCTGCTCAACGCCGGCGACGCCGAGCCCGCGCCGGCCGGCGAGCGGGTCGAGGACCGCTGGATCCTCTCGCGCCTTGAGCGTGCGACGGAGACCATCGGCGACTGCCTCGACGGCTACGACTTCTCACACGCCGCGCTCGAGCTCTATCGCTTCGTCTGGTCCGAGCTCTGCGACTGGTATCTCGAGATCGTCAAGCCGCGGCTCTACGAGGACGACGACGCTGCCGCCGCGAACCTGCTGCACGTGCTGGAGCGCACGCTGGCGCTCGCCCATCCGATCATGCCGTTCGTCAGCGAGGAGATCTGGTCGTACCTGCCGGACCGAGAGGCCCAGCTCGTGGTCTCCGCGTTCCCCGCGGCGGATCCGGAGCGGGTCGACGAGGCCGCGGAGGAGGAGATCGGCGCCGCGATCGAGCTGACCAGGTCGCTCCGGCGCTGGCGCGAGCTGGCCGACGTCGCCCCCGGGAAGGTGCTCAGCGGACGCGCCGGGGCGGATCCGGCCCCGCACCCGCTCGTCGGCGCGCTCGCCCGCTTCGAGTTCGCCGCGGAGGGCGACACGGGCAGCGAAGCGATCGCGACCGTCGGCCCGATCGAGATCCTGCCCTCGGACGAGCTCGACCCGGACGCCGTCGAGGCCCGGCTCGAGGAGCGCCGCGAGAAGCTGCGCTCCGAGGTCGAGCGCGGTGAGCGCAAGCTCGCCAACGACGGATTCGTGGCCAAGGCCCCGGCCGAGGTCGTCGAGGAGGAGCGCGCCAAGCTCGCCGCCTACCGGGCCGAGCTGGAGGAGCTGAGCGGATAACGGGCCGAGATCCCGAGGGCTATCTGGCGGAGCTCGAGCCGGTCGGCTGGAAGCTGGGGCTCGAGCGGATGCGCGCGCTCTGCGCCGCGCTCGGCGACCCGCAGCTCGAGTACCGGACGCTGCACGTCGTGGGGACCAACGGGAAGGGCTCGGTGGCGCTCGCCTGCGAGGCGATCCTCGAGAGCACCGGGTTGCGCACCGGTGTCTGCGTCTCCCCCCATCTATGGGAGTGGCGGGAGCGCACCCGGATCGGGGGCGGGATGATCGGCCGGGCTGAGTTCGAGGCCGCGGTCGCCGACGTTGCCGTCGCGGTCCGCGAGCTCGAGCGGAGCTGGGCGGATGATGAGCGCGTTACCCAGTTCGAGGCGGCGGTCGCTGCCTCGTTCGTCGCCTTCCGGGATGCGGGCGTCGACGCCGCCGTCATCGAGGCAGGACTCGGAGGACGGCTCGACGCCACCAACGTGATCTCGTCGACGGCGACCGCGCTGACCTCGGTCGCGCTTGACCACACCGAGTGGCTGGGCGAGAGCGCGGAGGAGATCGCAGGCGAGAAGCTCGCGGTGCTCGAGCCGGGGACGACGCTGGTCACCGGCCGGCTCGAGCCCGAGATCGCCCGGCTCGCCGCTGAGCACGCCGATCAGCTCGATGCCGAGCTTCGCGTCGCCGGTGAGCTGCCCGAGGGCGCGGGGGGAGAGGACCTGGTCCCGTACATGCGGCGGAACGCCGCCGTCGCCCACGAGCTCGCTTCGGTCGTGGCGAAGCCAAGCCTGAAGCAGGTCCACGCCGCTCTCGCGGGGCTCGGAATCCGGGGCCGAGCGGAGTTGATCGACGGGCGTCCCCCGATCATCGCCGATGCCGCGCACAACACCGAGGGCGCCGAAGCGCTGGCCGAGGCGCTCGAGCAGATCGCGCCGGGGCGCCCGCGCGTTGCCTGCATCGCGCTGCTCTCGGACAAGGACGCCGATGGGATCGCCGCCGCGCTCGCGCCGGCGCTGGACAGGGTCGTCTGCAGCGAGGCCCGCCCCGGCCCTGCGATGGGGCGCCCCGGCGCCGAGCCGATGCCCGCCGCCACGCTCGCCGAGCGCTTCGCCCGGTTTGGCGTCGAGGCCGAGGCCGTCGGGGATCCGCTCATGGCGCTCGATCGTGCCCGCCGGCTGGCGCTCGATCTCGATGGGGTGGCGATCTGCGCCGGGTCGCACTACCTTTTGCGTCACCTATGGACAGGGAAGCGAGATCAGAGCTCCTCCACATGATGGGGTTGGTCGCCGCCGTGGTGGCCGGCGTCATCCTGGTGTTCTTCGTGCTCGGCTACCTGTTCGGCCGGTTCCTCCTCTAGGACCACTAGACTGACGCGCTTCAAGCCATGCTTACAGCGCTCTTTGGAATCAGCGATGGCTCGCTGAACCTCGCGGTCAATCTTCTGATCCTGGTTCTCGTGGTCATCTGGATCTCGCTCATCTGGTGGACGTATGCCGACGCCCGCCGCCGGATCGACGATTCGGTTCTGGTCACGACCGCGACCGCCGCGTCCCTGTTCCCGTTCATCGGGACGATCGTCTACACGATCCTCAGGCCGCCCGAGTTCATCGAGGATGCGCGCGAGCGCGAGCTCGAGACGAAGGCCGCGGAGCTTCGTCTCCGGC
The DNA here is from genome assembly GCA_035267205.1 of Solirubrobacterales bacterium. Taxonomy (GTDB): domain Bacteria; phylum Actinomycetota; class Thermoleophilia; order Solirubrobacterales; family 70-9; genus CAXMST01. Next base: position 12,446 of record DATFLZ010000035.1, read on the forward strand.
GCCTCGCCGAGACCTCGTGCCCTCGCTGTGAGCACCCGGTCGAGCTCTCCTGGCTGCGCTGCCCGGAGTGCCAGCACCACCTCAAGGACCCCTGCCGCTCCTGCGGACGCCCGGTCGATCCGCGCTGGTCGATCTGCCCGCACTGCGAGACCGCCGTCTCCGGTGGCTCGGGCTCGGGCCAGGCGAGGCAGCAGCGCAAGCGTCCCGCCCGCTCTTCCCAGCAGCGCCAGCGCCCCGCCGCGAAGCGGCCGGCGCAGTCCTCGGAGGCGCGGACCGCGCAGACCAAGCAGGCGGAGAGCGGCAAGCGCCGCGCGCCGTCGAGCGAGGGCCGCAGCGACGGGAGCCGTCGCTCCGAGCAGCCGTCCGGCAGCGGCTCGGACCCCGAGCGCCGTCCCCGGCGCAAGCCCACGAAGCGAACCTAGAACCCCGACCTGAGAGGGAGCCCACCGATGCCCGATACCACCCGTACGCTCATTCTGATCAAGCCCGACGCCTTCGAGCGCGGCCTCACCGGCGAGGTCATCAGTCGCTTCGAGAGCAAGGGCCTGAAGCTCGCCGAGATGAAGCTGATGACCGCCGACGAGGCGATCGCCAACGAGCACTACGCCGAGCACACCGACAAGCCCTTCTTCGGCGAGCTCGTCTCCTTCATCACGGGCGGCCCCCTGGTCGCCCTGGTGCTCGAGGGGGTCGAGGCCGTCAAGGCTGCCCGCCAGCTGATCGGCGCGACGAACCCGGTCGAGGCGGAAACCGGCTCGATCCGCGGGGACTTCGGCACCGAGGTCACGTTCAACCTCGTCCACGGCTCCGATTCGGACGAGTCCGCCGAGCGCGAGATCGGAATCTGGTTCGGCAGCTAGCCGGTCGCGAGCCCCACCGGCGCCGCCTCCCGCATCCGATGAAGCTCGTTCTCGCCTCCTCCTCGCCGAGGCGGCGCGAGCTGCTGCCGCTGCTGGGGCTCCCGTTCGAGGTCATCGAGCCAGAGGTCGAGGAGCTGACGACCGGCGACCCGCGCGAGGTCGTCGCGGCGAACGCCGAGTTGAAGGCGCGGGCCGGAGCGGGGTTGGCAGGGCCGGGGGCGACAGTGCTCGGCGCCGACACCGATGTCGTCCTAAACGGGCTGGTGCTCGGCAAGCCTGCGGACGAGGCGGAGGCGCGCGCCCGTCTGCGGAGCCTCGCCGGCAGGGATCACGAGGTTCACAGCGGCGTCTACGTCGTCGGCCCCGCGGGCGCGCGCAGCGGGACGGAGGCCACCACGGTCCGCTTCCGCCGGCTCGGAGACGATGAGATCGACGCCTACGTCGCGACCGGGGAGTGGCGGGGCCGGGCCGGGGGCTACGCGGTGCAGGGATACGGCTCGAGCCTGATCGCCTCGGTCGACGGCGATCTCTCGAACGTGATCGGACTGCCGCTGCCGCTCGTCGCCCGCTTGGTCGGGGACTTGCAGACCAGTTGACAGATCGTTAGGCTTCCATGTGCGTCTGCTCACAGTTTGCCCTTTTCTCCTGCACTCCGCTAGACTGCGCGACCGCGGCTCGCCGGCCGCCAGGGGGCGTCCCCACGCCTGCTGCGGGCGGGAAGGCGCGGCGTGCGGCAGCAGTCGGGCCAACCGGGTCCCGCTGACGCGCAGGCCCCTGACGCGGGGCCGGGCGGCCGCAGCGAACCCAGCAACCTTTCCCCTACCTCCGAGGCTTTTATTCCAAGATGGGCATCTTCAGCTACATGACCGGCTTCGGCGGCCGCGACATGGCCGTCGACCTGGGCACCGCGAACACCCTCGTCTACGTCCGCGGGCGCGGAATCGTGCTCTCCGAGCCGTCCGTGGTCGCGGTCGACTCCCGCAACGGGGAGGTCCATGCCGTCGGCATGGAGGCGAAGCGGATGCTCGGCCGCACGCCCGGCACGATCCAGGCGATCAGGCCCCTCAAGGACGGCGTCATCGCCGACTTCGACGTGACCGAGGAGATGCTGCGGTACTTCATCCAGCAGGTCCACCAGAACCGCTTTGCGCACCCGCGCGTCGTCGTCTGCGTTCCGTCCGGCGTGACCGGCGTCGAGAAGCGCGCCGTCGAGGAGGCCTGCCTGGCCGCGGGCGCGCGCCAGGCCTACCTGATCGAGGAGCCGATGGCCGCCGCGATCGGCGCCGGCCTGCCCGTCGGCGAGCCGACCGGCTCGATGGTCGTCGACATCGGCGGCGGCACCAGCGAGGTCGCGGTGATCTCGCTCGGCGGCATCGTCGTCAGCCAGTCGATCCGCGTGGGCGGCGACGAGATGGATGACGCGATCGTCAACCACTGCAAGACCCACCACAAGCTGATGATCGGCCAGCAGACGGCCGAGGAGATCAAGCTCGAGGCGGGCTCCGCCACTGCGCTCAACGAGGAGATCAAGACCGAGATCCGCGGCCGCGACATCGTCAGCGGCCTGCCGAACACGGTGATGCTCAGCTCGGAAGAGGTCCGCGCAGCGCTCGCCGAGCCGGTCAACGCGATCGTCGGGGCGGTCAAGGAGACGCTCGACCGGACGCCGCCCGAGCTCGCCGGCGACATCATGGACCGCGGGATCACCCTCGCCGGCGGCGGCTCGCTGCTGCAGGGCTTCGATCAGCGGCTCCGCGAGGAGTGCCAGATGCCGGCCCAACTCGCCGACTCGCCGCTCACCTGCGTCGCGGTCGGCTCCGGCCGCTCGCTCGAGGAGTTCGAGGTCATCCACCGGGTCAGCTCCGGCAACGGCGGACGCAAGCGGCGTTAGGGCGGTTGGCCGATGTACCGCAAGCAGGTACGCCGGCGGCGCGCGACCCTCGTTCTGCTGGTCGTCGCCTGCCTGGTGATGATCAGCACCTCGTTCAGCGAGGGGGATGACGGGCCCCTGCACAGCGCCCAGAACGGCGTCGGGTCGATCCTGACGCCTCTGCAGGAGGGCGCCGATCGTGCCCTCAAGCCCTTCCGGGACCTGGTCAACTGGTTCGACGAGACCTTCGACGCCCGCGGCGAGAACGAGCAGCTCAAGGAGGAGAACCAGGAGCTCCGCGACGAGCTGACGAAGGCCCAGGAGCGCTACGAGGAGGGCCTCGAGCGCAAGAAGATCACCGACGTGACCGCAGCCGAGGAGCTGGCGTCGCTCGAGCGCATCGACGCGACCGTGATCGGGCGCTCGGCCAGCGCTTGGACCCAGACGCTGCAGGTCGACAAGGGCCGCCGGGACGGGGTATCCGTGGACGATGCGGTGGTCACCGGTGACGGGCTGGTCGGCCGTGTGGCCTCGGTCACCGGCGGCAGCTCCCGCGTCGCGCTGCTCACGGACCAGGAGACCGCGGTCACCGCCCGGGTCTTGAAGCGCGGCCCGCTCGGCGTCGTCGGCGCCGAGGTCGGCGATCCCGATGATCTGATCCTCGAGCTGATCGAGGGTGGGGAGGAGGTCGATCCGGGCTCCGAGCTCGTGACCTCCGGCTTCGCCAACGAAGAGGGACTGCGCTCGCGCTACCCGGCCGGCATCCCGATCGGCGAGATCCGCGAGTCCGATCCGGGCGAGCAGGCGCTCCAGCAGCGCGTGCACGTCAAGCCGTTCGCCGACCTCGACCGCATCGTGCACGTGGCGGTGCTCGGCCGTGGTTCGGGGGACTCCGGATGATCTTTACGCCCCGCATCACCGCCGCGGTCGGCCTGATCATCCTCGCCGCCGTGCTCCTGCAGCTCGCGTTCTTCTCGCAGGTGCCGCTGCTCGGCTCGGTCGCGAACTTCGTCCCGGTCGTGGTGGTTGCCCTCGGCCTGCTCGGCGGCGCCCTCCCGGGCGTCGTCTGCGGGTTCATCGCCGGCCTCTTGATCGACTCCGCCCTGGGGACGACGATCGGCGTTACCTCGCTCTCGCTGATGGCTGCCGGGTACCTGGCCGGACGCTGGCGGGAGAGCTACGACATCGTCAGCTCCCTGGTCCCGCCGCTACTCACCGGGGCGCTGACCGGCGTCGCCGCCGCCACGTATGCGGCAATACAGCTGATGCTCGGCGTCGACGCACCCGTCAGCCTGCTCGTCCTCCGCGAGATCGTCGTTCAGGCGTTCCTCGGCACTCTGCTCGCGGTGCCGACTTTCCCGCTCATCAGGCGGGTTCTCCGCTCCGCGCTCGTCGATGACGCGCGTCCCTCGCGCCGGCGCCCCTCGCGTGGCATGCTGGGAGTGACCGCCTGATGTTCAGACCCGAGGAACAGCGCCCGATGACCTCCCAGTTCGCGGTCAGGGTGGCCGTCGTCAGCGGGATCGCGCTCGTCGCCTTCACGGTGATCTTCTTCCGGCTCTGGTACGTGGAGGTCCTGAGCGGCGAGGAGTACCGCGCCCAGGCCGAGAACAACCGGATCCGCGAGTTCACGGTCCAGGCCCCGCGCGGCGAGATCCTCGACCGCAACGGCAAGGTCCTCGTCGAGAACCGGACGGCGCTCGCGCTGCAGGTGCGGCCCGATCAGCTGCCTCAGAACACCAAGAAGCAGAACGACCTGCTCAAGGACCTCGCCAAGGTCGCGCCGATCTCCTACGCGAAGATCAAGCGTGAGATCAAGCAGCAGAACACGCTGCTGCCGGCGAGCCCCGTGACGCTTGCCCGAGACGTCGACCAGGAGCTCGTCTTCTTCCTGCGCGAGCGCCAGGACGAGTTCCCGGGAATCACCGCCAAGGAGGTCACGGTCCGCGACTATCCGAAGGAGACGCTCGCCGCGCACCTGTTCGGCTTCGTCGCCGAGATCGGCGAGGACCAGCTCGATGTTCCGCAGTACGAGGGTCTCAATCCCGGCGATCAGATCGGCGCCGAGGGCATCGAGCTCACCTACGACAGCGCGCTGCGCGGTCGCAACGGAGCGGTCCAGGTGCCCGTGGATGCCTCCGGTAATCCACGCGGGCGCCAGCTCTCGGAGGTCACGCCGGAGGTCGGCAACAACCTGGTGTTGACGATCGACGCCGAGGTCCAGGCCGCCGGTGAGGCCGCGCTCGCGAACTGGGGCGCGGGCAAGCCGGCCGCATTCGTGGTCATGAACGTCAACGACGGCGCGATCCTCGGCATGGGTTCGCAGCCGAGCTTCGACCCGGGGATCTACACGCCGCCGGTCTCCCAGGAGAAGATCGAGGCGCTGACCAATGCGGAAAACGACCCGCTCTTCAACAAGGCGATCTCGTCGGAGTACCCGACCGGCTCGACCTTCAAGGCGATCACCGGCACCGCCACCCTCGAGGAGGAGCTGGCGACGCCGTCGACCGTGATCACCGACGGCGGCACCTTCGAGTACGGGGGCCGCACCTGGACCAACGCGGGCGGCGCCGCCTACGGGCCCGTCAACATGGTCGACGCGCTGCGCGTCTCCTCCGACATCTACTTCTACCGCCAGGGACAGGAGGCGCAGCAGGTCTACAACGAGAGCGAGAAGAACGTCTTCCAGGACTGGGCCTCGAAGCTGGGCTTCGGCTCGCCGACCGGGATCGATCTGCCCGGTGAGGCCAGCGGCCTGGTGCCAACGCCCGAGTGGCGGAACAAGCTGTTCGAGCAGTTCTCCAAGTCCGACTCCGAATG